>JAHELT010000013.1 GCA_024644045.1 Chromatiales bacterium
AGTGCCCGGTGGTGATGATGTCCGGCCACGGCACGGTGGAGACGGCGGTGGAGGCGACCCGCCTGGGCGCTTACGACTTCGTCGAGAAACCGCTGTCGCTGGCGAAGCTGCTGCTGACGGTGGAGCAGGCGCTGGCGATCGGCCGGCGCGACGCCGGCGCCGTCAAGGGCGTGGTGTCCGTGCAGGAGCTCATCGGCGCGAGCCCGGTGATGAGCGCCTTGCGCGAGCAGGCGCAGCGCATCGCGGCACACAACGCGCCGGCCCTGATCAGCGGCGAGGCCGGCTCCGGCAAGCGGGCGCTGGCCGGCTATATTCATGCCTGCAGCAGCCAGCCGCGCGGGCCTTTCGTGGAGGCGGCGGTCACCCCGGCGGGTGCCGAGCAGACCAGCGAGTTCGAGCACGGTACCCTCGAATCACTGTTCGACAGTGCGCGCGGCGGCACCCTGTACGTGGCCGAGCTGACCGAGCTGTCGGCAGCCGCGCAGCAGCAGCTGCTGCGCCTGACGAAGAACGAAGTCGAGCAGCGTGCAGTGCGCCTGATAGCCGCTACCCGCAGGCACCCGGAACGCAGCCTGGAGACCGGCCTGCTGCGCGAGGATCTGTATTTTCTGATCGGTGCGCTGCACCTTCAGGTGCCGCCGCTGCGCGAGCATCGCGAAGATGTGTCCGCACTGCTGGAGTATTTCGTTAACTATTTCGCCCAGCACGAAGGGCTGAGTTACCGCCACTTCAACCTGGCGGCGCAGAATCGCCTGCGTAACTACGACTGGCCGGGGAACGTCAGCGAGCTGCGCAATCTGGTACGCCGCGCGATGATCCTCGGCAGCGGCGTCGAGATCGGGCTCGATGAGGTAGAGGAGAGCCTGCGCCAAAGCGACGTGCACGAACACGTGCCGCCGGGACTCATGCCGCTGCCGCTGGACCTGCCGCTGCGTCAGGCACGCGAGGCGTTCGAGCGCGCCTACCTCGAGCAACAGCTGCACGCTGTGCGCGGTAACATCAGCGAGCTGGCCAAGCGCGCCGGCGTGGAACGCACGCATCTCTACCGCAAAATGCGCAGTCTGGGTATTTCGCCGCAAAAGAACAGAAATTAGTGTTGCGCCATCACGGAACCTGGATCGGCGGTCCCCCGCGGACCGACAGTGAACCCGCTCGGCCCGCGCGGCGGACCGGAACACCCGGCGCATGAAAATAATCATCCTGGGTGCCGGGCAGGTCGGGTCCTCGGTTGCGCAGAACCTGGTCAAGGAGGCCAACGACATCACCGTGGTCGACACCGACGGCGACCGGCTGCTGGAGCTGCAGGACCGCCTCGACATCCGCACGGTGACCGGCAGCGCGTCGTTCCCCGAAGTGCTGCGTCAGGCCGGCGCCGAAGACGCCGACATGGTGCTCGCCGTGACCGGGCGTGACGAGATCAACATGGTCGCATGCCAGGTCTGCTACACGCTGTTTCATACGCCGACCAAGATCGCCCGCGTGCGCGAGTCCGCATACCTCGCCGAGGAGAAGCTGTTCGCGCGCGAGGCCACGCCGATCGACGTTCTCATCAGTCCGGAGCAGATCGTTACCGACTTCGTGCGCCGCCTGCTCAACACCTTCGGTGCGCTGCAGGTGCTGGACTTCGCCGGTGGACGGGTGCGCCTGGTGGCGGTCAAGGCGCTGCCCGGCGGACCGATGGTAGGCCACCCGCTGCACGATATCCGTCAGCACATGCCGTCGGTGGACGCGCGGGTGGCGGCGATCTATCGCGGTGACGGCGCGATCATCCCCAGCGGCTCCACGGTGATCGAACCCGACGACGAGGTGTTCTTCGTCGCCGCGCGCGAGAACATCCGCGCCGTGATGAGCGAGTTCAGCACACTGGACAAACCGGTCAAGCGCGTGATGATCGCCGGCGGGGGCAATATCGGCACGCGACTCGCGATGGCGCTCGAGAGCCGCTACCGGATCAAGCTGATCGAAATGGTGCCGCGGCGCGCGCAGCAGCTCTCCGAGCAGCTCGACAGAACCATCGTGCTGCTTGGCGACGCCGCAGACCAGGAGCTGCTGCTCGAGGAAAACATCGAGGACATGGACGTGTTCTGCGCGCTGACCAACGACGACGAAGCCAACATACTGTCCTCGATGCTGGCCAAGCGCATGGGCGCGCGCAAAGTCATGTCGCTGATCAACCGCCCCGCCTATGTCGACCTGGTGGAAAGCGGCATCATCGATCTCGCGATTTCCCCGCACCAGGTGACTATCGGGGCGTTGTTGACACACATACGGCGTGGCGATGTGGTGGCCGTGCATTCGCTGCGGCGCGGCGCCGCGGAGGCGATCGAGGCCGTGGCGCACGGTGACAGCGAGACGTCGCGGGTCGTAGGCCGGCGCATCGACGAGTTGCCCCTGCCGCCCGGGGCGACGATCGGTGCGCTGGTGCGCGGCGAGGACGTTATCATTGCGCACGACGACGTGGTGATCGAATCCGAGGATCACCTTATCCTGTTTCTGATCGATAAATCGCACATTGCGGATGTCGAACGGCTGTTTCAGGTTGCTATCACTTTTGTATGACCCGTCGGGCGTGGCCACCGCCCGCGGGCCCGGCGGAGCATTGACGCGTGCAACGTAAGGTCATTCAGCGTGTTCTGGGCCTGCTACTGATGCTGTTCAGCATCACTTTGGTGCCGCCGGTGCTGGTTGCACTGCTGTATGCCGACGGTGCGGCGCTGGCGTTCATCAACGCGTTCGCGGCCACCGTGCTTGCCGGTCTGGCGGTCTGGTTCCCGGTGCGCAGTCACCGGCGTGAGCTGCGTCTGCGCGACGGCTTCGTGGTGGTCGTGCTGTTCTGGTCGGTGCTCGGCCTCGTCGGCGCGTTGCCGCTGTACTTCTCCGCCGCCGCAAACCTCACGCCGATGGACGCGATTTTCGAGTCGATGTCGGGTCTGACCACCACCGGCGCGACGGTGATCGTCGGCATCGACCAGCTGCCGGAATCGATAAAATTCTACCGTCAGGAGCTGCAGTGGCTCGGCGGCATGGGGATCATTGTGCTGGCCGTGGCTATCCTGCCGATGCTCGGTGTCGGCGGGATGCAGCTTTACCGGGCGGAGACGCCGGGTCCGATCAAGGACAGCAAGCTGACGCCACGGGTGACCGAGACGGCCAAGGCGCTGTGGTACATCTACCTGAGTCTCACGGTGGCCTGCGCCCTGGCCTACTGGCTCGCCGGCATGGATCTGTTCGATGCCGTTGCGCACAGCTTCTCGACGGTGGCGATCGGCGGGTTTTCCACCCACGATGCCAGCATCGGCTATTTCCAGAGCGCACTGATCGAAATGATCGCGGTGGTGTTCATGTTGATCTCCGGGGTTAACTTCGCGCTGCACTTCGTCGCCGTGCGCTCGGTCAGCCTGCGCGCTTACGCCCGCGACACGGAGTTCAAGACCTACGTGGGGATCCTGCTCGGGGTGGCCGGCATCACGATCGCTTACCTGTATCTGACCTCGACGTTCACCTCGCTGCCCGATGCGATGCACCATGGGCTGTTTCAGGCGGTCTCGATCGGGACCACCACCGGATTCACCACCTCGGAGTACTTCAACTGGCCCGGCTTTCTGCCGGTGCTGCTGCTTTTCACCAGCTTCGTCGGCGGGTGTGCGGGCTCCACCGGCGGGGGGATAAAAGTGATCCGCGTGCTGCTGCTGGTCAAGCAGGGCATGCGCGAGGTGGTGCGTCTGGTGCACCCGAGTGCGCAGCTCAGCGTGAAGATCGGTAGAAAAGCCCTGTCGGATCACGTCATTCAGGCCGTGTGGGGCTTCTTCGCCGCGTACGTGGCGCTGTTCAGCGTGATGTTGCTGCTGCTGATGGCGGCTGGCTGGGATCAGGTCACCGCGTTCTCGGCAGTCGCCGCGAGCATGAACAACCTGGGTCCGGGGCTCGGCGAGGTCGGTGCAAACTACTCCGCGCTGGGCGCGTTCGAGAAGAGCGTGCTGTGTTTCGCGATGCTGCTCGGGCGCCTTGAAATCTTCACCCTGCTCGTGCTGCTCACGCCGACGTTCTGGCAGAAATGACCTCGCGCAAGGAAACCTGGGAGGCACGTTACCGTGAGGCCGGCGCCGACGGCGTGCAGGCAGCGCAGGTGCTGCGGGATCATGCTCACCTGCTGCCGGCACAGGGTGAGGCGCTCGACGTGGCCTGCGGCCTCGGCGCCAACGCGCTGTTGCTGGCATCACGGGGTCTTCGGGTCAGCGCGTGGGACCTTTCGAGCCAGGCGGTGGCCGCGTTGCGGGACACGGCCGCGCGGCGCGGGCTTCACCTGCGGGCCGAGGCGCGCGATGTGGAGGTATCGCCGCCGGCACCGGCGAGCTTCGACGTGATCACCGTCAGTCGCTTTCTCTCGCGCCCGCTGTGCCCGCATCTGCGCGACGCGCTGCGGCCGTCGGGCGTGCTTTTCTATCAGACTTTCGTGCGTGACAAGGTCGCTGACACGGGTCCGTCGAATCCGGCCTATCTGCTCGCGGAGAACG
Source organism: Chromatiales bacterium (assembly GCA_024644045.1). Classification (GTDB taxonomy): domain Bacteria; phylum Pseudomonadota; class Gammaproteobacteria; order JAHELT01; family JAHELT01; genus JAHELT01. Next base: position 4,515 of record JAHELT010000013.1, read on the forward strand.
AGTTGCTGGAACTGTTCGCCGGATTGCGCGTGCTGGTCTACCGCGATGAGGGGAGCGTCGGGGACCCGCACGGCGGCGTGCGCAACGAGGCATGGCTGGTCGCGCAGCAGCGTAACCGGGAGCCCTGATGAGCAGTATCGACGGTTTTGAAGCCTTATTGAAGCAGGGTCAGGACAATGCGCTGTTACGCTACACGCTGGGCACGCTGCATCTGCAGAAAGGCAGTCCGGAGCTCGCCGTGCCGCATCTGCGCGTGGCACTGCAGCACGACCCGAACTACTCCGCGGCCTGGAAAGCGCTCGGCAAGGCGCTGGCCGAGTCCGGGGAGGCGAGCGAGGCGATCAGCGCTTACACGCGCGGCATCGAGGTGGCGGAATCGCGGGGTGACAAACAGGTGGCCAGAGAAATGCAGGTTTTCCTCAAACGCCTGCAGAAGTCCTGATTGTGCAGCAACCGCCTCCGCCTTCGTGCAGCCGGGCGGTCGATTCGAACAGCGAATCGCTGGCCCGCAGGGCGCAGCGCAGGGATGCCCGGAGTAATCCTTCCTGCACTGTGCGGACTATCGATGGTAGCGGCGGTCCTGCCCCTGCGGCTTGCGCCGGAAGCGTTTGTAGTTCCACATATACTGCGCCGGATTGATGTCGATGGTCTGCTCCACGCTGTGGTTCGCTGCGGTGGCTGCGGTTACCGGGTCGGCGTCGCGAATCGCGGTATCGAGCGGACGCACGTGCAGGCGGTAACCGCGCCCCCTCGGCAGCCGCTCCATGCACAGGATCACGATCGCCGCTTCCGTCTTTCGGGCAAGGCGGCTTGACAACACCATGGTGTAGGCCTGGGTGCCGAAGAAGGGCGCGAATACCCCGGCGCCTTTGCGCGGCTCCTGATCGGGCAGCAGAATTATCGACTCGCCCGCCCCCAGCGCCTTGTACAACGCGCGAATACCGTGTGTGGTGGTCGGCACCAGGCGCGCGCCGGCGCGTTCGCGGATTTCCCGCAGCAGCGGCTCGAACCCGGGGTCTCGCGGCGGACGGTACATTGCCGTCATCGGCATGCGCTGCGGTACGTACACGCCCAGCAGTTCCCAGCACCCGCAATGCGGCGTCAACAGAATCAGTCCGTGCTGCTGTTGCTGTGCCTGCTCGATGTGTTCCCAGCCCTGACATTCCACGACCAGGCTGTCGATGCGCGCGACCGGCCAGCGCCACAGCGCCGCGAGCTCGCAGATCGATTTGCCGGTCTCGATCAGACTCGCGCGCCCCAGCGCGTTGCGCCAGGCCGCGTCCTTGTCCGGATAGCACAACGCCAGATTGATCTCGGTGACCGTGCGCAGGCGGTTGGGTATCAGCCACAGGCAGGTGCCGATCAGGCGCCCCGTTGCATGGAGGGCGGGCAGCGACGCCCGGGCGAGAAGGCGCAGCAGGGTACGCACCAGAAAGACTCGCATGGGTTTACAGCGGCAGCGTTGTGCGCGAGGCGGCTTGCGCGATCATCGCACAAACCTTACCGGCACAATGGCGGCGCTGACAAGCGCATTGCGGGTGCCGCGTCCCCCTCTGTGTATACTTAGCGGCCACTATCCTGCCGGAACCACGCTCAGTGCCCGACACCAGCTATAAGATGATCGCCGCCAAAGCCGCCTTCGACACGCTGCAGAGTAACCCTTCGGCGGTGCTCATCGACGTGCGTTCCGACATGGAGTACCTGATGGTGGGACACCCGGCCGGGGCGGTCCACATCGCCTGGATCGATGCGCCGGACTGGACCATCAATCCGAACTTCGTCACCGAGGTGCGCAAGGTGCTCCTGGGGCGCGCGGCCGTGCACGAGAAGAACGCGCCGATAGTGCTTCTGTGCCGCAGCGCCAACCGCTCGCAGGATGCGGCCGACCTCCTGATCCAGGAAGGTTTCGAGAACGTGTATGTCGTGGAGGGCGGTTTTGAAGGTCCGCTCGACGAGCATCATCATCGCAGCACTGCCGCCGGATGGCGCTACGAGGGGTTGCCGTGGGAACAGTGCTGAGGCCGCTGCGGTCGTGACCCGCGGCACTGGTGCGGGCGCAAAAAGGCGCCCCCGGTCGGCCTGGGCCGGGAGCGCGACGCCGCCATCCTGGCGGGAGGTGATGCCCCGGGTCGTCCCAACCCGGGCAGCAATACTGCGGCTGCATTCCCCGTGACGGGTAAGCCAGTGGCAGAAGTGCCTGTCGATCGTTTGTGCAATGCCTCCGGCCAGCGTAAGCGTCCTCCCGGGGCGCGGCTAGCGGCGAATTCGGCACCGCGTGTAGGATGTGGCTGACAAGCGGGAGCACCTGTGAATCAATCCAACGGCCTGATGCCGCTGTATCCGCACAATCCGCCCCTGTGTCAGCACAATCTGGCGGTCGGCGACGGCCACACGTTGCATGTCGAAGAGCACGGCACCTCCCAGGGACTGCCCGCGGTGTTTCTGCACGGCGGCCCGGGTGCCGGGTGCTCGCCGTTTCAACCGCGCTTTTTCGATCCGGAGCGCTACCGCGTGGTGACCTTCGACCAGCGCGGCTGCGGCGCCTCGACGCCGCATGCCGAGTTGCACGCGAACACCACCGCCCATCTGCTCGGGGACATCGAGCACATACGCAGCCGCCTCGGCATCGAACGCTGGCTGGTGTTCGGCGGCTCGTGGGGCTCCGCGCTGGGGCTCGCCTACGCGCAGCGCCATCCCGAGCGCGTGCTGGGACTGGTGCTGCGCGGCGTGTTCCTGTGCCGCCGCCAGGATATCGCCTGGTTCTACCAGCGCGGAGCCGGGCGCGTGTTCCCCGAATACTGGCGGGAATTCGTCGCGCCGATCCCGCTGGAGGAGCGGGACAATCTGGTCGCCGCCTATCACGCGCGATTGACCGGGGGAGACGAGCTGGCACGGATGGCGGCCGCCAAGGCCTGGTCCATCTGGGAGGGACGTACCGCCACGCTGCGCCCCAACCCCAACGTGGTCAATCATTTCGCGGACCCGTACGTCGCGCTCAGCCTGGCGCGCATCGAGTGTCATTACTTCATGCACGACTGCTTTCTGGAGCTCGATCAGCTGCTGCGCGACGTGCCCCGGCTGGCCGAGATTCCGGGCGTGATCGTGCAGGGCCGCTACGACATGGTGTGTCCGATGGACCAGGCCTACGCCCTGCACGTGGCATGGCCATCGGCGGAGTACGTGGTGGTTCCCGACGCCGGCCACTCGGCGCTTGAGCCGGGTATCATCGATGCGCTGGTGCGCGCCACCGACAACATGGCCGCGAAGTTTCACGCCGGCGTGTGATCGGCCTCCTGCAACGGGTCAGCGCGGCCCGGGTGGTGGTCGACGGGCAGTGCATCGGGGCCATCCACGCGGGTCTGGCGGTCCTGGTCGGGGTGGAGCGCGGCGATACCCGGGCGCAGGCGGACCGGCTGCTGGAACGGCTGCTCAACTACCGGGTGTTCGCCGACGCACGCGGCCACATGAACAACAGCCTGCGCGGCGTCGGTGGCGGCCTGCTGCTGGTGCCGCAGTTCACCCTGCCGGCGGACACGGGCAAAGGTAACCGCCCGAGCTTCTCCAGGGCCGCGGCGCCGGAGCTCGGACGTGAGCTGTTCGAGTACCTCGCCGAACGCGCGGCCGATGCGCATGCCGAGGTCGCCTGCGGCCGCTTCGGCGCCGAGATGCAGGTCACGATCGTGAACGAGGGACCGGTCACGTTCTGGCTGCAGGTAGCCCCCGCGAATCCGGGCCGCTAGCCCGCATATTGGCTATGCTTCTGCAGCCGATAGTCCGATCTGCTCAGCCACATTTCCCCCGAGAAGCGACTGAATTGTCTGGAACAATTTTGAACAGCGAGTCGCTGGCCCACAGGGCGCAGCGCTGGGATGCCCGGCGTTATCCTTCGTGCAAACAGTTAGGGCCTGTTAACGCTATGCGAATACCCATCGCTGGCTCTGCAATGAGGCCAGGCAAGGCGCGCAGGGTGCAGTTTGGTCATCCAAACAAGGCCTGCGCAACGCCGCAGGGCCTCATTTGAGAGTCAACCCGCGGGGCCGGGGCCGTTTTTCCCCATGGCGTCGTTGCCCTTCACTCATGTACGGGGAGTACACCGCACTCAGTGCGCCTTGCGCTGGGAAAAAACGGCCGCCGGCGATCGGCATTCGCATAGCGTTAACAGGCCCTAGTCCTCGACCGGCCGGGACCCGGCCGCGTCCGCCGCCACGGCCGCCAGAATCCAGTCACGGAACAGGGCGATCTTCGGATCGTCCTTGGCCACCTGCGGGTACACCAGGTAATAGGTGAACGCGATTTCGAGCGACAGCTCGAAGGGCTTGATCAGGCGCCCGGCGGCGAGATCGTCCGCCACCAGCAGATTGTTGACCAGCGCCACCCCCTGGCCCTCGATGGCCGCCTGGATGGTGAGGCTCGTCTGGTTGAACTGCAAGCCGGTCTGCGGGTCGATGTCCGTGATACCCGCCGAAAGCAACCACGAGCGCCAGTCGAACCAGTCCATCCAGGCCTCGTCGTCGCTGAACCAGTCCGCATGCAGCAGCGTGTGGTGGCGCAGGTCATCGGGGGTATCCAGCGGCCGCGTGGCGCTCGGCAGTCCGGGGCTGCACACCGGAAAGACCTGGGCATGCCACAGCTTGTGGCTGATCAGGCCGGGATAGACACCGCGACCGAAGCGCACCGCCAGGTCCACGCCGTCGGTCACGAAATCCACCAGCGCGTTGGAGGCGTCGATCCGAATGTCGACGTCCGGGTGACGGGTGCGGAAATCGTCCAGGTGAGGGATCAGCCATTGACTGCAGAACGACATGTTCGAGCTCACCGTGAGCGGGCGGTCGCTGCGCCGTGCACGCAGCCGGGCGACTGCATCACTGATCTGCTCGAAGCCGGCGCGCAGTCCCGGCAGCAACGCGGCCCCGGCGTCGGTGAGCACCAGCTTGCGGTGCTGCCTCACGAACAGCGGCGTGCCCACGAAATCCTCGAGCGCCTTGACCTGGTGGCTGACCGCCGCCGGGGTCACGAACAGCTCGCGTGCGGCGTCGCTGATGCTCAGGTGCCGGGCCGCGCTCTCGAACGCTCGCAGGGCGTTCAGCGGAGGAAGCTGGTGTGCCATGTGAAGCTTAGAAAAACTAAATTGAATCTGTATAAATCGTCGTTTGAGGTTACACCCGATTCCCCATAAATTACTACCTACAGCGAGTTCACGTGTTCAACCCGATCATAGGAAAGCTAACATGTACACGCATTTCAAAAAGCATGAAGACGCCGCATTCGAACACCGTCTGGCGATGCTGGCGGCGAGTTTCACGGCCTCCTCCCCGATCGCGCGGCCCAGCCGCACGGAGCTGCTGAGCAACGACCGGGCTTTTCTGATCGAGCGCAGCACCAGCCTGGGTACACGGCTGCGGAGGGTTCGCGACCGCGTGGTGTTCTACTGGCGCCGCCGGGCAGCCATCGCCGAGCTGCGTGCCCTGAGCGACAGCATCCTGGACGACATCGGTCTGCCCCGGCACCTCATCGTACAGGCGGTGGATCAACAGCTGCGCGCCGAGCGCGACGGCCGGCCGCTGCCGGTGAACGCCGAGCGCCGCGACGCCTGGCGCGCCCCGGCGGCCCTGCGCGAGGCGGGCAACGCGGGTCGCTTCGAGCAGGCGGCCTAGGCCTCCGACGAGCGCCCCTCTCCGGGTGGGAGAGGGGCGTAGAAAGCCCTTCTCCCCGCGCGCGAACTAACCACTCCTCCTCAGTTGACCTCTCCCCGGAGAGGTTTTTTTTGGCGAGGCCGGATGCGGCCTAACGGTCGCGGTGGTAGTAGTCGTACCTGGCCAGAAGGTCCTGGGTGAACTCCCAGGCCTCGGCATAGGACAGGCCGCTTCGCTCCGGAAAGATGATGCGAATGTAGAGCTGGTCCGGAAACCGGTCGCGCAGGCTGGTCAGCGTCTGGTGCAGCTCCGCCAGATCCAGACGGCGGTATTCCTCCTCATCGGGCTCGCGCATCGCCAGCCGGTACTCCCCGCCGTCCTTCACGTAACGCACCTCGACAACATACTTTCCGCGCGGGCTGCGCGCCGGCTTGATCAGCCGGTCGTACTTGACTTTGAGCTCGTCGTACTCGCCGACCAGGGAGGCGAAACGCGCCTCGACCAGGGTCGAAGTTTCGCGCAGCTCCTGCATTTCGACCTCGCGCACCTGCGCCTGCTCGCGCAGGGTGGCCAGCTCGGACGACGCCGACTGTGCGCGGGTCTGCAGCTGCTCGACGCGGCTGCGCTCTTCGCCGAGCGCCGCCTGCGCTTCGGCAAGCTGCGTGCGGCTGGCCTCCTGCCGCGCCTGCAGATCGGTGAACTGGGTGGCAAGCTCCTGCAGCCCTTCGCTCAGCGTTTCCTTGCTGCGCACCTCCTGCTCCAGCTGCACGCGCAGCACGGTCTGCGCCGCGGCCAGCTGCTGCAGCTCGGCGTCGATCGCTTCCTTGTCCCGGGTCTGCTGCGCCAGCCGGTGCTCGACCTGCTTGAGGCTGGCGGTCAGGCGCGCGCTCAGCTCGCGCTCTTTAGCGAGTTCGGCCCGGCGGCGCTGGCGCTCCTGTTCGGAGCGCAGCAGCTCGAGGCGCAGGATCGAGATGCGGTACTGGGCGTCGGCCAGCTGCTCCTCGACCGTGGCTTTCTCCTTGCTGGTTTCCTTCGCCAGCTCCATGGCACGCTTCTCCGCTTCCGTGGTCTGGGTGATCTGTCGAATCAGCTCCCAGTTGTGCAGGATCAGCACGCTGGTGGTGATCAGGAAAATCATTACCACCACCGCCATGATGTCGGTGAACGACGGCCAGAAGCTCTCGTCCGCCTGGCCGGCGCGCTGGTTCAACCTGAGGTCGGCGAAGCCGTTCACTGGGCTTCGTCGTCGGGGAGCCTGAATCCGTCGCGCAGCAGTTTACGCATTGACGTCAGACGGCTGACGATGGTGGCGAGGTAGTACGCCTGTCCCTCGACCAGGTCGTTGACCTGTTCCTCGAGCTGCTGCTGGTTACGCTGCGCGAGCTGCATGTTCTGCGCCACGTGCTGCAACGCGTGCACCAGGTCGGTAAGGTCGTTGACCATGGCCTCCGGCTGGGCATGAAAGCGCGGCACCAGGTGCAGCGTGGTGATCTCCTCGACCGTGCCGACCAGCCGGGTCTGAACGTCGGCGAGCTTGAGGAAAAAGTAGCCGAAGACCAGGTAGCAGACGATGGCGGTGATGGTGGTCGACAGGGCGGTGGACATGCCGTGCACGATCAGCCCCATGCTGGAAAAATCCTCGGTGCCCTGCAGGAGGTTGGAGGCGCCAAGCAGGGCAATCGACAATGAAATGATCGTGCCGAACACGCCGGTCAGAATCAGAATGTTGTTGATGTAGCGCGGCACGCCGAGACGGGTGCTTTCGCTGGCCACCAGTGTCGCGGCCATCGCGCTGTGATTGATGGGTGCGCGCTGGGCGTGCATCAGCAGCAGCGCATCATAGCGCTGGTGGATCAGGGACTGCTTGTCCACACCGTCGTTGAGCTCCGGATGGCGCGCCTGCACGTTGGCCATGAAAACGCCGAGCGCACGCTCTTCGTTGCCGAACTGCAGCAGTATGGCGACGATCTTGAGCATGCCGAGCAGGAACAGGCCGGCAATCGTGCCGTTCACTACGTAGCCAACCGTGGTCAGCTGGTTGGCGAAGTAAATGTTTTCGATCAGCTCCAGATTCAGACCGATCAGTACCGCCAGCGCGACCGCGGCGACCAGCATGCGCAGCAACACCCGCTGGCTGTTCTTGATGTCCACCGCGACAACGGGCTGGACAGGTTGTTCTGACAAGGTTCTTGCAGCCATGGTTTTACCTGTGGTGTGGTTGCGGCAAAGGCGCAGTCGCCCGCGGCCCCGCGCAGGCGTACGCAAGTATATACGACCGCTTGCGGCTACGCCCCCGGTGCGCCACGTTAAACGCCTGCCGGCCGGCGCGCCATGCGTGCCTGCGACGCCCTGAGCGGTGGGTAACATGGATTGCCGGCGCGTGCCGTGCGCCCGCCGGCGGGTCGAGGCCCGCCGAGCGGCAAACTGGTGTATCCTTGCGCACCTTTCGCAGGCGATGGAAACACGATGGGCGCACGCTCGGCGCGAATTGAACGCAAGACGCTGGAGACTCAGATCAGCGTCTCGCTCGACATCGACGGGCAGGGTAACGCGCGTCTGCAGACCGGCGTTCCTTTCCTCGAGCACATGCTCGAGCAGGTGGCGCGGCACGGCATGCTCGACCTGCAGGTGCAGGCCGCGGGCGATCTGCACATCGACGCTCATCACACGGTCGAGGACATCGGCATCGTGTTCGGGCAGGCGTTGCTCAAGACGCTCGGCGACAAGCAGGGAATCAGTCGCTACGGGCATGCCTACGTGCCGCTCGACGAGGCACTGACGCGCGTGGTGATCGATTTTTCCGGGCGCCCGGGGCTTGAGTACAACGTCACGCTGAGCCGCCCGCGCGTGGGCGACTTCGATGTGGACCTGGTGCGCGAGTTTTTCCAGGGGTTCGTCAACCACGCGCTGGTCACTGTGCATATCGACGTGATCCGCGGGCGCAACGCCCATCACATCATCGAGACCGTGTTCAAAGCCTTCGGCCGAGCGCTGCGCATGGCGCTGTCGATCGATCCGCGCGGGACCGGCGCAACGCCGTCGACCAAAGGCGTACTGTAGCCCGCCCCACCCATGCAGACGGTTGTCGTGGTCGATTACGGGATGGGCAACCTGCGCTCGGTCGCCAAGGCGCTCGAGCACGCCGGCAGGACCGCCGTGCGCGTGCGGGTCAGCGCCGACCCGGCCGTCATCGGGGCGGCCGATCGGGTGGTGGTGCCGGGCCAGGGTGCGGCACGTGCCTGCATGGATGCGCTGCACGCGGGTGGCCTGGTTCAAGCGGTGCGCGAGGCGCTGGGAAGCCGGCCCTTTCTCGGCATCTGCATGGGTCTGCAGTTGCTGCTCGAGGGCAGCGACGAGAACGGCGGGGTCGAGTGCCTCGGCTACTACCCGGGGCAGGTCCGCGCGTTCAGCGAGGCGATGCCGGCCGCGCACGGCCTCAAGATCCCGCACATGGGCTGGAACAACGTGCACCAGGAGCGGGCGCATCCGCTGTTCGAGGGTATCCACGACGGGGCGCGTTTCTACTTCGTGCACAGCTATTTCGTGGTGCCCCGCGAAGCGGCGCTGAGCGCGGCGAGCACGGATTACGGCGTCCGCTTCAGCTGCGCCCTGGCCCGCGAGAACGTGTTCGCGTGCCAGTTTCACCCGGAGAAGAGCGCGGCCGACGGGTTGCGCCTGCTGCGCAATTTTCTGGCCTGGAGCGGCGCGTGCTGATCATTCCCGCGATCGACCTGAAAGAAGGCCGCTGCGTGCGCCTGCGCCAGGGCCGCATGGACGAGGCCACGGTGTTCGGCGACGACCCGGTGGCGATGGCGCAACGCTGGGTCGAGGCGGGCGCCGCACGGTTGCACATGGTGGATCTCGACGGTGCGTTTGCGGGTGCCCCACAGAACGCGGCAGCCATCGCGGCGGTGTGCCGCGCTTTCCCCGACCTGCCGGTGCAGGTGGGTGGCGGAATCCGCGACCTGGACACGATAGACGGCTACCTGCGCGCCGGGGTGCGCTACGTGATTATCGGCACCCAGGCCGTGCGCGATCCGGACTTTGTCGCGTCGGCCTGCGCCGCTTTCGAGGGCGCCGTGATCGTGGGCCTCGATGCGCGAGACGGCCGCGTCGCGGTGCAGGGCTGGGCGGAGTCGTCCGAGCACCTTGCGCTGGACCTGGCGCAGCGTTTCCAGGGCCTCGGCGTAACGGCCATCGTGTACACGGACATCGGGCGCGACGGCATGCTGCAGGGCGTCAACGCTGCGGCGACGGCCGCGCTGGCGCGTGCCATCGACATCCCGGTCATCGCCTCCGGCGGCGTGCAGGGGCTGGCGGACATCGAGCGCCTGCAGGCGGTCGCAGCCGAAGGTATCGAGGGCGTGATCGTCGGCCGTGCGCTGTACGAGGGCACGCTCGATCTGGGCGCGGCGCAGCGCCTGGCGGCCGGCGCGGCGGAGTAGCCCCGTGGGTCTCGCCAAGCGGGTCATCCCCTGCCTCGACGTGGACGCCGGGCGCGTGGTCAAGGGGGTGCGCTTCGTCGACATCCGCGACGCCGGCGACCCGGTGGAGATCGCGCGCCGCTACGATCGGGAGGGCGCCGATGAGCTGACGTTTCTCGACATCACCGCCAGCACCGAGCGCCGCGATACCATGGTGCAGGTCGTGGAGCAGGTCGCGGCGGAGGTGTTCATCCCGCTGACCGTCGGCGGCGGCATCCGCAAGGTTGCGGACGTGCGGCGCATGCTCAACGCCGGCGCCGACAAGGTCTCGATCAACACGGCGGCGGTGTTCACACCGGAGATAGTGGCAGAGGCGGCGGGACGCGTCGGCTCGCAGTGTATTGTGGTGGCTATCGACGCCAAGCAGGTGTCCGCCGAGCCGCGCTGGGAGATCTTCACGCACGGCGGGCGCAAGCCCACCGGTATCGATGCGCTCGAGTGGGCCGTGAAGATGGCCGAGCTCGGCGCCGGCGAGCTCCTGCTGACCAGCATGGACCGCGACGGCACCAGAAGCGGCTTCGATGTGACGCTCACCCGCGCCGTCGCCGACGCCGTTCCCGTGCCGGTTATCGCCTCGGGAGGCGTCGGCACCCTGGAGCACCTGTGCGAAGGGATCAGCGCGGGCGGCGCGGATGCCGTGCTGGCAGCGAGCATCTTCCATTTCGGTGAATTCACGATCGCGGCTGCCAAGCAGTGCATGGCCAGCCGCGGAATCGAGGTGCGCCTGTGAGCGGGCCGTCCACCGGCCGCCGCCGGCCGCCGGCCCGGCCGGGCCCCTGAGTCCGGTGTGCTAAACTGCGCGATTTACTGCGGGGACCGTCATGACGGGCACCTGGCTGGATGCCATCAAGTGGAACGCCGAGGGCCTGGTACCGGCAATCGCGCAGGAAGCGGCGACCGGCAGGGTTCTCATGCAAGCGTGGATGAACCGCGAAGCGCTCGCTGCCACGGCGGAACGCGGCGAGGCCGTATACTGGTCGCGGTCGCGCGCGCGCCTGTGGCACAAAGGCGAGCAGTCCGGGCACGTGCAGAAAGTGCGCGAGATCCGCACCGACTGCGATCAGGACGTGGTGCTGCTGAGTGTCGAGCAGGTGGGCAACATCGCGTGCCATACCGGGCGTCACGCGTGTTTCTACCGGCGCCTCGAGGACGGCCGCTGGCGCGAGGTCGAGCCGGTATTGAAGCCGCCCGGGGAGATCTACGCATGAACGATGTGCTGGCGCGCCTGGACGCCGTGCTGGAGGCACGCAAGGACGCCTCGCCCGAGACCTCCTACGTGGCGCGGCTGTACGCGCAGGGACCCGCGGCCATGTTACGCAAGATCGGCGAGGAGGCGACGGAAACGATCATTGCGGGCGGCGGTGAGGACGAGCGTGCGCTGGTCCACGAAACCGCCGATTTGTGGTTTCATTCACTGGTCATGCTGGCGCACAGAGGGTTAACCTCGCGCGACGTGCTGGCCGAGCTGGATCGCCGCTTCGGGGTGTCCGGGGTGCAGGAAAAAGCGGCGCGTTCGGAGTAAGCTTAGTTCAAGTAGCAAGGCCGCGATGCGCGGCCGGAGAGAACTCATGGGTATTAGTATTTGGCAACTTTTGATCATTCTGGCTATCGTGCTGGTGTTGTTCGGCGCAAAGCGTCTGCGCAACCTGGGCGGCGATCTGGGCACCGCGGTGAAGGGCTTCAAGAACTCCATGAAAGACGAGGAGAGCAAGACCGAAGCACCGGCGGAACGCGAACAGATCGAAGAAACCGGCGAGGCACGAGTGATCGACGGTGAAGTCGCCCCGCGGGAAAACGAGAAAGCCTGAGCCCGCGGTATTCCGCGGCGCCATCCCCCGCCCCGGCTGCGGCCTCACGCCGCGCCGGTCGCTTTGCGCGCCCGCGCGCTAGCCCCGCCCGCACTGCAGCAGCGCCATGTTCGACGTAGGTTTCTGGGAGTTGCTGTTGATCGGCGTCGTCGGCCTGCTGGTGGTCGGCCCCGAGCGCCTGCCCGAGTTCGCGCGCACCATCGGTCGCTGGGTGGGCCAGGCGCAGCGCATGATGCGCAGCGTGCGCGCTGATATCGAGCGCGAGCTGGAAACCGACGACCTGCGCAACATGATCAACCAGCAGGAGGAGCAGATCAAAGAGCTCAAGGACATGGTGCAGGACGTGCGCGACGAGACGGAAACCGAGGTCGGCGCCGATACCCTGTCCAATGAGTTCGCGCGCATGCAGGATACCCTGCAAAGCGACGTCGGATCGGCCGGTGAGGCGGACAGCGCCGGCCACGCCACTGCACAGACACCGTCCGCAGCGCTCGATAGCGGTGCGCCGCAAACCGCCGAGGTGGAAGCGACGAGCGAGGCGGACGCCAAGAAGCCATGAAGTTCAAGCGTCGCCTGAAACGCCGCACGGAGGAAGAAGTCCGCGAGGAGGTCGAGCAGGAGCAGGGGTTTCTCTCGCATCTGAGGGAGCTGCGCGACCGGCTGCTGCGCAGCATTCTGGCGGTGCTCATCCTGTTCCTCGCGCTGTTCCCGTTTGCCGACACGATCTATTCGGTGCTCGCCGAACCGCTGATGCGGCATCTGCCCGAGGGCACCAACATGATCGCCATCGAGGTGGCATCGCCGTTCCTGATCCCGGTGAAGATGGTGCTGATGCTGTCCGTGTTCATCGCCGTGCCCTACCTCTTCTACCAGCTGTGGGCGTTCGTGGCTCCGGGGTTGTACCTGCACGAGCGGCGCCTGGTGATGCCGCTGCTGGTGTCCAGCACCGTGCTGTTCTTCATGGGCGTGGCGTTCGCCTACTTCGTGGTGTTTCCGCTGGCCTTCGCGTTTTTCAATGCGGTGGTACCGAGCGGCGTCGAGATGATGACCGACATCAGCCGCTACCTGAGCTTCGTGATCACCATCTTCTTCGCCTTCGGCATCGCGTTCGAAGTGCCGATCGCCACGATCGTGCTGGTGGCCGTGGGCGCGACGACCCCCGACAAGCTCGCCAAGAAGCGCCCCTACATCATCGTCGGCGCCTTCGTCGTCGGCATGCTGCTGACGCCGCCGGATATTATTTCCCAGACGCTCCTGGCCCTGCCGATGTGGGCGCTGTTCGAGCTCGGCATCCTGTTCACGCGCTACCTGATGCCGAAGTATCTCGGGAAAGGGGGGCGCGAGCAGACGCCGGGCGACGCGGTGCCGGCGACGGAACCGCCGATCGGCACCTGGCACGATGACGCGTCGGACGCCGGCAGCGATTACAAGCCGCGGAGCGATGCCGAGATGGATGCGGACCTGGACCGCAGCGACGCCCAGGATGCAGACGACAGCCACGAGTCGGATACCGGTGCTCAGGACGGTAAAGACCCCGGCAAACCCCCGTCCGGCTAGCGCACGCTCGTACTACAGAACTCGGGAATCAATGGGCAGCGCCATTCACGCACGAACGCTCACCCGTCTGTGGTTGAAGATCGCGCCCGCGGCATTGTGCGCCGCAGTGCTGACGGCGCCCGCCGGCGGCAACGAGTTGCGCGGCAACCGTTCTCCGTACCTGGCCATGCACGGCGACGATCCCGTCGCGTGGCGTGCCTGGGGCAGCCCCTCGCTGGAAGAAGCGCGTAAGAGCGGCAGGCTGCTGTTCGTCACCAGCGGCTATTTCAGCTGCTACTGGTGCCATGTCATGCAGCGCGAGAGCTTTGTCGATGCGGAAGTCGCGGCGCTGTTGAACCGCGATTTCGTGCCGGTCGTGGTTGACCGGGAGCTCCACCCGGCGCTCGATGCGCGCCTGATCGAGTTCGTGGAACGCACCCGCGGCGCCGCCGGCTGGCCGCTGAACGTGCTCATCACGCCGCAGGGCTATCCCCTGGTCGGCGTCACCTACCTGCCGCGTGATGCGTTCCTGCAGCTGTTGCAGAACGTGCGCGCGCGCTGGATCGAAGAGGCCGATGAGCTCGCTGCGCTGGCCAGCCAGGCCGCCTCGCAGATGCGTCGGCCACGCGCTGCGTCGGGGCCCGATCCCGCCGCCGACAAGCTGCTGCCCGCCCTGCGCCAGCAGTTTGAGCTGCTCGCCGACGAGCTGAACGGCGGGTTCGGCGAGCAGAACAAGTTCCCGATGACGCCGCAGCTGCTGGCGCTGCTCGATCTGGCCGTGGCGACCGGCGACCCGGCGCTGCGCGAGTTTCTGGCGCTGACGCTGGAGCGCATGGCCTACCGCGGTCTCAATGACGTCGTGGGCGGCGGGTTTTTCCGCTATACGGTCGATCCCGGCTGGCGCGAGCCGCACTTCGAGAAAATGCTCTACGACAACGCCCAGCTGGCGACGCTGTACTTCCGGGCGGCACGCGTCATGCGCGACGACCGCTGGGCCGAGGTCGCGGTGCGGACGCTGGATTTCATGCTCGCCGAGATGGCCCACCCGCAAGGTGGGTTGATTGCCGCGCTGTCGTCGGTCGACGGTCACGGCGAGGAAGGCGGGTTCTATCTCTGGGAAGCCGACGAGCTGGGGCGTGCATTGAACGAAAGCGATGCGGCGCTGCTGCGCGCCGCCTGGTTCTGGTACGAGCCGCAGGCCACGCCCGTGCCTGGCCGCCTGCCCATGGCCGATTCGTCCGCGCCGCCCTCACCGGCGCTGGAGCAGGCGCGGGCGCGGCTCGCGCGGTATCGCGCACAGACGCGCGAGTTGCCGCGCGATGGCAAGCGTCTGGCGGCCTGGAACGGGCTGGCATTGAGCGCGCTGGCCGAGGGCGTGCGCCACGACCGGGGCCGTTATCTGAAACCGGCAACCGCGCTGCGCGATTTCATCGTTGCCACCCTGCTGACCGGGGAGGGCGTGCTGCGCGAGCCGGGCGGCGCCGGACAGGCAACGCTGGAGGACTACGTGCTGGTGGCGCGCGGTCTGCTGGATTTCGGCGAAGCGGCCGGGAGCCCCGATGAGCGCGATCACGCCGCGCGCATCGTCGGCTGGGCCTGGCAGCGCTACCACGCCGACGGCGGCTGGGTGGCCGCGCCGGATTCGCTGCTGCCCGGGGCGGCGTCCGAGCCGCTGCTCAGCGACGCGGAGCTACCCTCGGCGAGTGCCACGATGGCGGCGCTCTTAGGGCGCCTGTCCGACGTGCCGGCAATTGCCCGGTGGCGGGCACCGATGCGCGAGATGCTGCGTGCAGGCGGCGCGACCATGCTGCGGGCGCCGCTGTGGAGCGCTTCACATATTGCCCTTCTGGTCAGCGAAGCCGAACCGCCCGGCGCGCAGTAAGTGCTTTTTGCTGAGTTCGATTCCTGATCTAATAAGAAATTTCGCGCTTCGTGCGCACGGCCTCATTCAACGCAACCTGCAGGAAACAGCCCATGTCGAAAGCATCCGCACGCCACATTCTCGTGCCGACCGAGGAACAGTGTAACGATATCAAGCAACAGATCGCAGACGGCGCCGATTTCGCGGAGATGGCAAAATCGCACTCACAATGCCCGTCCGGCAAACACGGCGGCGCGCTGGGCGAGTTCGGTCCCGGGCAGATGGTCCCGGAGTTCGACAAGGTCGTATTCAACGAGGCGGTCGGCGTGGTGCATGGTCCGGTGCAGACTCAGTTCGGGTTTCACCTGGTCGAAGTCACCGAGCGCAGCTGACGCCGGGGGCACAAGCGGAGCTCGCATGCACGCCAATCTGATACTGCTGCGCCACGGCCAGAGCGAATGGAACAAGGCGAACCTGTTCACCGGCTGGATCGACGTCGATCTGTCCGAGCAGGGCGTGAGCGAGGCCCGCCAGGCCGGGCGGGACCTGGCGGAGGCCGGTATCGAGATCGACGTCGCCTACACCTCGGTGCTGAAGCGCGCGATCCGCACGCTGTGGATCGTGCTCGATGAGATGGATCAGATGTGGGTCCCGGTGCACCGGGCGTGGGAGCTCAACGAGCGCCATTACGGCGCCCTGCAGGGCCTCAACAAGGCACAGACCGCGGCCAAGTTCGGTGACGAGCAGGTATTGATCTGGCGGCGCAGCTACGACGTGCTGCCGCCGGAGCTCGATGCCGCTGAGCAGACCCATCCCTGCCACGACCGGCGCTATGCGCACATCGAGCGCACGCAGCTGCCCGCGTGCGAGTCGCTGGCGACGACCCTGACTCGGGTGCTCGGCTACTGGGAGCGGGAGGTCGTGCCGGTCATCAAGAGCGGTAAGACCGTGCTCATCGCCGCCCATGGCAACAGTCTGCGGGCGCTGCTAAAGCACCTGCAGGGCATCTCGGAGGAGGCGATCACGCAGCTCAACATCCCGACCGGCATGCCGTTGCTGCTGCAGCTGGATGCGGGTCTGGGCGTGGTGGCGCAGGAGTATCTCGCCGATCCGGCGGCCGTCGAGGCTGCGGCGGCAGCGGTCGCCAACCAGGGCAAAGCGGACACTTCGAGCCGCTGATTTCCCTTACACCTCGGACCCTCACCCCCGGCCCCTCTCCCAGCGGGAGAGGGGTATAGAGAGAGCCTTTTTCCTGCGGAGAAGGGTTGGGATGAGGGGAACTGCGCGAAGCGCATCTGATATCGCAGGTATGCTGGCTGCCCCTGACAGAGGGGGACAGTCCCCGCGCGCTACACGACGGCGAGAACAGTCCCGCTTGACCGGTGGCGGGGGACAGTCCCCGCGCGAAGGCGCGTGCTACACGCCGGCAGCGACTTCCACCCAGTTGCGACCCTGCGCCTTGGCGTGGAACAACGCGGTCTGCGCCGTCTGCAGCAGGAACTCCCAGCCGCGATCGAAGTCGTCGGCGGCAGTGGCCACGCCCACGCTCAGCGTGACCCGGTCCGCCACCTTGGATGAGTTGCAGTAGAGCTCCAGCCCCCAGACGCATTCGCGCAGTCGCTCGGCCTGGGTCGCCACATCGTCGTTGTTGGTGTCTGCCAGCAGCACGGCGAAAGACGCGCCGGTGAAGCGCGTCAGCAGATCACCCGCCCGCTGGAAATTGTGCTCGATCGCTTCGGCTACCTTGCGCAGGCACTTATCGCCAGCCTCCTGGCCATAGGCGTAGTTGTAGGCCGTGAAGCAATCGATGTCGGCGAGTATCAGAGACAGCGGCTGCGCGCTGCGCGCGCTGCGCCGGAACTCGGTTTCGATGCGCTGGTAAAACGTCTGGCTGTTGAGCAGCCCGGTCAGCGGATCGAGCTGCTGCATGTCCTGCAGCTCGCTCTGGTGCTTGCGCGTCCGGTCGTGCGCGGCCGCCAGCAGCCGGCGTGCCTGCTGCAACTCGACGGCGCTGCGCAGGGCGCTGCGCAGTCCGACGTTGGTCGGGTCGCTCACCGGGCAGACGAACGTCACGTGCCGCTGCACCAGGGCCGAGGCGTCCTGCTGTGACAGCGTATCGGCGAGCACGATCACGGGCGGCGCTGCGGCCAGTTCGGCATGCATCTTACCCAGCAGCTCGGCCGCCTGCATGCCGGGCAGGATCTGATCGGTGACCAGGCAATCGAT
The DNA here is from genome assembly GCA_024644045.1 of Chromatiales bacterium. Classification (GTDB taxonomy): domain Bacteria; phylum Pseudomonadota; class Gammaproteobacteria; order JAHELT01; family JAHELT01; genus JAHELT01. Next base: position 22,063 of record JAHELT010000013.1, read on the forward strand.
CTCGCCGTTGCGCATGCTCTCCAGCGCCGCCTCGCCGCTGTCGGCTTCCTGGGTAACAGGCGCCACCTCAAACGTGGCGCGCGCCAGGACGGTGAGCAGTACGCGCCGCTGCGTATCGCCGCTGCAGATCAGGATGCGCGGATCGCGCTGCTCTGCGGGGTCGGGAACGGCTGGCATCTTGTGGGTGTTCATGAGGTAACTTCCGCGGGACGAAGCTCCGGTACCGCCGCGGGCACCGGTGCGCGGCAGATCTCGACACCGTCCGGGATCTGCACGTCGACGGCGATCGGCAGGTGATCCGAGTAGCGCCACTGCGGCGCGTACGATCGTTCCACCGCGAGGCTGGGCGTCACCAGCACATGGTCGATGCGCCGTTTCGGCCGCCAGCTCGGGAAGGTGTTGAGGTCCCTCGTGGGGTGATGCAGCGTGGTGCTGTCGAGCAGCCGCGCGATTTCCTCGCTGGTGGGCTCGCAGTTGAAGTCACCCATCAGCATGCAGTGCGAATAGCGGTTGACGAGCGCGGCGAGATAGTCGATCTGCTGCAGCCGGTGGCGTTTGCCGAGTGACAGGTGCGCGATGACGATCGCGAGCTGTTCCTCGCCCGTGCCGATGGTTGCGAGCAGTGCGCCGCGTCCGCCCGGACCCGGTAGCCGGTGCGCCGTGCAGGTGCGCGTCTCGACCCGGCACAGCAGCGCGTTGCAGTGCTTGGTGAGCAGGCCGAGGCGCCGGTTGGTCTGCTGGTGCCAGCGCGGGAACTGCCCCTGGTGGGCCAGGTAGCGGGTCTGGTTGACGAAACCGGTGCGCAGACTGCCGCCGTCCAGCTCCTGCAGCGCGACGATGTCGAAATCGCGCACCCGGCCGGCGATCCGATCCATGTTGTTCCAGCGCTCGGGGTGCGGCAGCAGATGCTTCCAGCTGCCCGTGATGTAGTCCCCGTAGTTACTCGTGCCGATGCCGACCTGGACGTTGTAGCTGAGTACGCGCAGCTTCTGCACGCGCTCGGTGAAGTGCGCCGCGGCCGCCGTGTTTCGGTCTGCTTTCAGCATCGGGTTCCGTGGTTGCCCGGGTGGAATCGCGGCGCCTGTGCCGCGCGGAATTGTCACCGATGCAAGAATCGTGCGCCTTCATGTACCGGGCCCGGCGCGCGCTGGTGCCGCCGCCTGCGGGCGCACCAACGCCGCCGGCGGCGGTCCGGCGACCGATCGCCCGGCGCTTGCCAGGCCGTTGAAAAGGGGACGAAAAATGTCCCCGGGCCTGGGATCGGGCCCGGGGACAAGGAGGCCGCTCAGGCCTTGGGAAGGGTCAGTGCCAGAAACTGGGTCGCGGCATTGCGCTGAATGAGCACTGCGATCGGCTTGTCGGAGGGCGAATCTTCGACCAGTTTGGACAATTGACGCGTCGATTTGACGGCGGTCTGGTTGAACGACAGGATAATGTCGCCGCTGCGGATACCGGCGCGCGCGGCGGGTCCGCGTGGGTCCACCTGGCGGACGACCACGCCGTCCTGAGCGCTGTCCATCTCGTCCGCCACCAGACCCAGGCGGCCCTGCGGCGGCTTCGGCGCCTCGGCTCGCGCGACTATCTGGTCGTTCTTCAGCGTGCCGACTTTCACCTTCACGTTGCGCCGGTCGCCGTCACGCAGTATCGCGAGGTCGGCGGAGGTGCCGGCCGGGGTGGCAGCCACTGCCGGCGGCAGGTCGCTGGACCGCATGATCTGCTTGCCCTCGAAAGCCAGGATCACATCGCCGCTGCGCAGGCCCGCTGCCGCCGCCGGGCTGTCGTCGGTCACGCTGGCGATCAGCGCGCCGCTGGGACGCTGCATGCCGAAGGACTCGGCGAGCGTCTGGTCCAGATCCTGGATCGATACGCCGAGCCAGCCACGGCTGACGAAGCCCTGCTCGCGCAGCTGATCGCTGACCCGCATGGCCATGTTGATGGGGATCGAGAAGGACAGCCCCATGTAGCCGCCGGTGCGGCTGTAGATCTGGGAGTTGATACCGATCACGCGGCCGTCCTCGTCGAACAGCGGCCCGCCCGAGTTGCCTGGGTTGACGGCGACATCGGTCTGGATGAACGGCACGTAGTTCTCGTCGGGCAGGCTGCGCGACAGGGCGCTGATGATGCCCTGTGTGGCGGTATGCTCGAAGCCGAAGGGGTTGCCGATCGCTAGCACCCACTGGCCGACTTTCAGCTTGTCGGAATCGCCAAGCTCGACGCTGGGCAGGCCCTTGGCGTCGATCTTGAGCAGCGCGACGTCGCTGCGTGCGTCGGTGCCGATCAGCTGTGCCTCGAACTCACGACGGTCGCTGAGAATGACCAGGATCTCGTCGGCGTCGCGCACCACGTGCGCATTAGTCAGCACGTAGCCGTCGGCGGAGACGATGAAACCGGAGCCCTGGCCGAAACCGCGCGGCATCGGCGGCGCCGGACCGCCTCGCGGGTCCTCGAAAAAGCGCCGGAAAAACTCCGGCATCTGCTCGGGGTTCTGATCCGCGGACGCTTGCGTCTTGCCGCTGGCGCGAATGTTCACCACAGCCGGGCTGACGCGCTCCACCAGCGGGGCGAAATCCGGCATGCGCGCGATCGCGGTACCGCTGGCGGTGATCAGTATAATGAGTGCCAGGAGAAACCGGTTACCGGGTACTGCTTGGCGCATGGGGCGTCGCGCGGGGATCCGCGACCACGCCTTCAGGAGGCAGGATGTCATGGACGTACTCCGAAAAAAGTATAGGCTGAGAACAGGGTCTGAAGTGTGCGCCCCGGGCGTTTACCAGAAGCTGGCTTAGGGATTACTAAATGCTCATGAAGGGCAGGAGAACAGCTTCGTATGATGCGCGTCCAAGTCAGGTTGAACCAGTCGCAGCAACTTACCCGGGGAATTCCGGCCGATGTATGATTCGGGAAACGATGCAATGCGCATACTCGTAATCGAAGACGATCAGGATGCGGCCGCATTTCTGGTCAAGGGCTTGAACGAGAGCGGCCACGTTGTGGACCATGCCGCCGATGGCCATGATGGTCTGCACCTGGCCGAAACCAACCGCTACGATGCGATGGTCGTCGATCGCATGCTGCCGGGCGTCGATGGCTTGTCGATCGTGCGTAAGCTGCGTGAACGCGAGATCGATACCCCGGCGCTGATCCTGAGCGCGCTGGGGGAAGTCGACGACCGCGTCGAAGGCCTTGCTGCCGGCGGCGACGACTACCTTCCCAAGCCCTACGCGCTGGCCGAGCTGCTGGCACGCCTGGAAGCGCTGGTGCGGCGGGCCAAGCCGGAGCAGGCCGCCACCCATCTGCAGGTCGGCGATCTGCAGATGGACCGCCTGAAGCGCAAGGTCACGCGTGACGGGCAGGATATCCTGCTGCAGCCGCGCGAGTTCCGGCTGCTCGAGTATCTTATGCGCCACGCGGGTCAGGTGGTGACCCGCACCATGCTGCTGGAGAACGTGTGGGATTTTCATTTCGACCCGCAGACCAACGTGGTCGACGTGCACATCAGCCGCCTGCGCAGCAAGATCGACAAGGAGTTCGAGCACCCGTTGCTGCACACGGTGCGCGGCTCGGGTTATCGTCTGGACGAGCACGGCTGACCGCGATCGCGCGCAACCCCCGGTACTGCATGCCGCGACTCCTGCGAACAACGGCATTCCGACTCTCGCTGCTCTACGCGGCGCTGTTCAGTCTGATTGCCAGCGCGGCGCTGGGTTTCGTGTTCTGGTCCACCAGCAGCCACATCGACGAGCAGATCGACGCGCGCCTGCGGCTGGAAACCGACGTACTCATGCAGCTGTTCCGGTCCCGCGAGCTGCCCGGCCTGCTGGAAACCATTCAGACGCGTAACCGCGCGGATAATGCCGGCACCTTCGTTTACCTGCTCTCGGGACCCGATCGCGATCTTCTGGCCGGACCTTTGACCAGCTGGCCGCTGGATCTCGACGCGTCGCGTACCTATGCCACGTTCACGCGCGAGCAGCTGTTTGAAGTGCAGCCGTACTCCAAGGGTCATGACGAGTCGATCCGGGTGCTGGTCACGCAGCTGCCCGGCGGTTACCGCATGCTGGTCGGCCACAGCGTCCAGGACGCCAAGCGCCTGCAGGCACATACCTTGACGGTGGTCGCTGTGGCGATTGCCGGCATTCTGAGCGTGGCCCTGTTGAGCGGCGCTTTCATGGGCTGGGACGTGCTGCGGCGCATCGACGCGGTGAATCGCGCGGCCGGCGAGATCGTGCACGGCGACCTGACCCGGCGCCTGCCAATCAGCCGGCGCAACGACGAGTTCGACGCCCTGGCGCTGCGCCTGAACGTGATGCTGGAGCGCATCGAGAAGCTTCTGGTCGGCATGCGTCAGGTCACCGATCACGTGGCCCATGATCTGCGCAAACCCCTGAACCGTCTGCGCAGCCGGTTGGAAGTGACCCTGCTCGAGGCCCGCAACGAGGAGGAGTACCGTGAGGTCATGGCGGGGGCCATCGCCGATGCCGACGATCTGATCGGCACCTTCAACGCGCTGCTGAGCATCGCCCAGCTGGAAGCCGACGTCGACCGCGACGATCGCGTGCCGTTCAGCGTCAGCGCGCTGTGCGAGGATCTGGCGGAGCTCTATGCCGCGGCGGCGGAAGACAAGCAAGTCGCCTTCCGCAGCGAGATCGAGAGCGACATCACGCTCAACGGAGTACGACGCCTGATCGCCCAGGCCTTCAGCAACCTGCTAGACAACGCTTTGAAGTATGCGCCCACCGACGGCACTATCGAGTTCCGGCTGCGGCGCGAACGCGATGCGATTGTGGCGACGGTTACCGATAACGGACCCGGCATAGCGCCCGGGGACCGTGAGCGCGTGCTCGAACGGTTCGTGCGCCTGGAGGCGGCGCGCAGCACACCCGGTAACGGTCTCGGCCTGAGCCTGGTGAAAGCGGTCACCAACATGCACGGCGCCACGCTCGTTCTGGCCGACAACAGTCCCGGTCTGCACGTCGAGATACGCTTTCCGCATGCTCTGCCGCGTCTGACATCGGCAGCTTGACTGACACAACGCGATGCGCACCATGATCGTAATACCGGCGCGCTGGGCGTCGAGCCGATTCCCCGGAAAGGCGCTGGCGGAAATAGCGGGTGTGCCGATGATCGTACGTGTCTGGCAGCGTGCCCGCACCGCGGAACGGGTGGATCAGGTCGTCGTTGCCACGGACGACGAGCGTATTGCCCGCGTATGCGAAGCGCATGCAATCGATGTCGCGATGACCTCGCCGGAACACCCGACGGGCACCGACCGGCTCGCCGAGGTCGCAAGCGCGCAGCGGGCCGACATTTACGTGAACGTGCAGGGCGACGAGCCGCTCATCGATCCGCGCACCATCGACGCCGTGGTGGACTGCCTGCAGGGCGCGCGGGGCGCCGGTATCGAGGTCGCTACCGCCTTCCGGCGCGGTGCGAGTGCGGTGCAGATGCAGAGCCCGTCGGTCGTGCATCTACTCCCCGGTCAGGACGGATGCGTGATCGCGTTCTCGCGCCATCCGATCCCGTACTGTATGAAAGCGGCCTACGACCATACCGTGCATATCGGTTTGTACGCGTATACGCGTGACGCGCTGGCCTGGTTCGCGGCAACGCCGCCCGCGCCGGTCGAGCGCGCGGAAAGTATCGAGCCGCTGCGTTTCCTGGAGCACGGCCGGCGCATCGCCTGCGTCGAGGTGCACGGCGAGTCGATCGGCGTCGACGAACCGCAGGACGTGCAACGCGTCGAAGCACTGCTTGCCGGTGTGGCCGCTGACGATTGAAAAATGGTGAAAATTGAAGGTGAAAATGGTGACAGGTTTATTTGCTCGGGAAGCGCAAAGAGCAAATAAACCTGTCACCATTTCCCCATTATTCCGTAAGCAGGGGCCAGTGTTCCAGGCCGACGTCAGGGCGGTACGGAAGAACACTATTCGTCGAGCATGGCGGAGACCAGTGCGTTCGTGTTGTAACGCATCATCGCCAGGTAGGTGCCCGCCGGCCCGTCGGGCTGCGAAAGCGCGTCGGAGTACAGTCGCACGTTCGGGTCGTGGCCGGTTTCGCGCCCGATCTGCTGCAGCAGTCGCGGGTTGGCGACGTTCTCCAGGAACATCGGCAGATGCCGCCGGCGCGCCTCGGTGATCAATGCGGCAACGTGCCCGGCCGCCGCCTCGGTATCGGTGCTGGCACCCTGCACGGCGAGAAACTCGACGCCGTACTCGCGAGCCAGGTAGCCGAACGCGTCGTGCGACGTGACGACCGTGCGCCGCCCGGGTGGCACAGCGCCGAAGCGTGCGCGAAGCTCCGAGTCCAGCGCGCGCAGCTTTTCAACATAGGCATGCGCGCGGGCGCGATAGTCGTCGCAACCCGGGGCGTCCACAGCGCACAGCGCCTCGGTAATATTGCGCACATACACGATTGCGTTAGGCACGCTGTGCCAGGCATGCGGATCGAACGTCTTGCGCGTCGAAAGATCCGATTCGCCGAGACGCAGGCCGTCGATGCCGGCGCTGGCCTCGACGATCGGCGCGTGCGGATCCGCCGCCGACAGCAAGCGCTGCAGCCAGCCCTCGAAGCCGAGTCCGTTAACGACGATCAGCCGCGCTGCGGCCACGGCCCGCACGTGTCGTGGCGTGGGGCGGAAGACGTGCGAATCGGCGTCGCGTGGCACCAGCGACAGCACATCGACCGACTCGCCGCCGATCACCCGCACCCAGTCCGCCACAATGCTGAAGGAGGCGACCACGGGTATCGGCCGCACGGCCTCGGCGCGCGCCGCGAGCCCGGTGCCGAGCGCCAGTGCCAGTGCCACACAAGCGGCGCTGAAAACGTGTAGAGTTCTGCCAGACCGTGCGCGCATGGCGCCGGGTTATACCACAGCGCCGCGGGCGCGGCTTGGTTTCGGGAGGTTGTGTCGAGGTGACGTATCCGGACTGGCACGAGATCCGTAACTCGTTCTGGCTGCGCCGGCACGAGTTCCCGCAGCTGGACGCCGAGACGCCCTCGTTCATGCGCCTGCCGCTGGTGTCGCGCCCGGAGCAGCTGGCCGGCGCCGATGCGGTGATCATCGGCGCGCCTTACGTGGCCGGCTGGGGTGAGTACGCGGGCGTGGGCAAGGAAGCCTGGCTGGCGGCAGCGAAGCGCGTGCGCCAGCAGTCGGCCCGCTACCACTCGGGCTATGTGCAGGAGTTCGACCTGGACATCTTCGAGCACCTGAGCGTGCTCGACTATGGCGACGCCGACATCCCCGCGCGCGCCAACGAAGCGCCCACGGCGGAGAATATCCTGGCGGCGCAGGACGCGGTGGTGGAGAAGGTGGCGCACTGCCTGGAAGCCGGCGCGGTGCCGATCGTCATCGGGCAGAACTCACCGTGCGGCTCCTACGCGATCGCCAAGCCGATCGCCGAGCGCAGCGCCGGCAACGTCGGGTGCATCAGCCTCGATACGCACTGGGACGCGCAGACCATCGATCGCCTGACCATGGATCCGCGTATCGCCGGCAGCGGGAGCTGGAAGCACAAGCTCTACGAGTTCCATGCGAACATGACGCCGCCCAACCTGGTGGAGATCGGTGAGCGGGGCATGCTGGAAGACAAGGACATGGTGCGCCGCTGGCTCGCCGCCGGCGTGCACTTCTATCCCATGTGGAAAGTGCGCACCGAGCTCGGCGTGGAAGGCCTTTGCGAGGAACTGCGCCATGCCTACGAGGGCACCAGCGATGTCTACGTGCACTTCGACATGGACGTGCTCGGTGGCGCGGGTCCCGCCGGCGGCGACATACTGGGCGAGCTCGCCGAGCCGATCGGCATGACCGACTACGAGGTCATCCGCGTTGCGCACGAGATCGGCAAGCGCGGCCTGACCGGCTTCTCCTTCATCTGCATTCCGCCCGGTTCGGCCGTCATCTATCGGACTATCGTGTTCGTGATCGCCTACCTGCTGGCCGGCATGGCGATGCGCAAGCAGGGCGGCGCGTGACGGTGGCGCCTGGCTGCCCGGCCAGCCCGTTTCAGGGCGTCGCGCGATGAGCCGGCGTTTCCATTCCGCCGAGGAGGCGCGCAGGCTGGCGCGCCGCCGGGTGCCGCGCATGATGTTCGATTTCGTCGACGGCGCGGCCGGGAGCGAATCCGCGGCGCGGCTCAACCGGCAAGCGATTCAGCGTATCCGCCTGCAGCCGCGGGTGCTGGTCGATGTCGACGAGCGCACCCTCGCCAAGCGTTTCCTCGGTATCGACATGGGCCTGCCCTTCGGCATCGCTCCGATGGGCATGTGCGACCTGACCTGGCCGGGCGCGGACCGGATGCTCGCGACCGAAGCGTTGCAACGCAGGATTCCGCACGCGGTCTCGAGCGCCGCGTCCACTACGCTCGAGGAGCTGCATGCGCTGGCCCGTGCGCACGCGTGGTTCCAGCTCTACGTCGGGCAGTCGCTCGAGTTCGCAATGCAGCTCGTCGACCGGGCCGCGACCACGGGCTACAAGGTGCTGATCCTCACGGTCGATGTCCCGCAACCGGCGGCGCGCCGCCGCGATCTTCGCAACGGGTTCGAGGTGCCCTTCCGGCTCGGGCCCCGCCAGTTCCTCGATTTCGCATGCCACCCGCGCTGGTCGGTGGAAACGCTGCTCTACGGGGTGCCGCAACCACAGAATTATCGCCAGCCCGACGGCGATCATTGCTTTGTGCGTAACGCGGGCCGGGGTCGCATCGACTGGGTCTTTCTGCGCGAGCTGCGCCTGCGCTGGAAGGAAACGCTTATCGTGAAAGGGGTGTTGTCGAGCGAGGACGCCGTTTCGATCAGGCAGGCCGGTGCCGACGCCATCTGGGTTTCGAATCACGGCGGCCGTCAGCTCGACAGTGCCCCGGCCGCGATCCATGCGCTGCCGCTGATCCGCGAGGCGGTGGGCGCGGACTATCCGCTGCTGTTCGACAGCGGGCTGCGCGACGGCGAGGGTATCGTCAAGGCGCTGGCCCTGGGCGCCGATTTCGTGATGCTCGGGCGCGCCTTCCTGTATGCCATCGGGGCGGACGGCGCGCGCGGGCTCGCGGCATTGATCGACATTCTGGCCGAGGAGATCTCCACCACGCTGGCGCAGCTCGGTCGCCGCCGCGTCGCGGACCTCGATGCCACTGTAATCGCCGAGCCACCGCCCGCTCGCCTCGAGCACGGTGAAGACGGCTTGCCGGCCCGGCCCGCACGCTGGAGCGATGAGAACCGATGAGTCAGGTAAAGCGAGTCCGGGGCGGTCAACTGCTTGCACAAGCGCTGCACGAAAAAGGCATCGAGCACGTCTTCACCCTGGCGGGCGGTTTCTGCAACCCGGCGCTCGAAGGCTTCATGGAATGCCAGATACCGGTCATCAACTGCCCGCACGAGCAGGTCGCCGGTCATCTGGCGGACGGCCATGCGCGCCTGACCCGGCGGCCGACGGTGTGTCTGGTCGGGCCTGAAGGCTTTGCCAATGCCGTGCCCTCGATTATGGAAGCCTGGGGCGAGCGCTCGCCGGTGATCTTCGTGACCGGCTCCAGCACCCTCAGGCGCAGCGGCGCGGGCGGCTTCAAGGAGATCGACGACGTCGCAATCGCCGCGCCGCTGACCAAGTACAGTGCGAGCATCACCGACGGCGAGCGGATCGGGGAGTTCGTGGATCGTGCGTACAAGATCGCGCTCAGCGGTTACCCGGGCCCGGTGCACCTGAGCGTGCCCGTGGACATCATGTTCTCTTCGTTCGACGCCGCGGCTGGCGGCGAGGAGCGGCCTTTCCAGCGAGCGCACAGGCCGGCCGCGAAGGCCTGGCCGGACCCCGACGAGCTCGAGCCGCTGCTGGCGCGGATCGCGCGGGCTTCGCGGCCGGTGCTCATCGGCGGGCACGGGGTCTGGTGGTCCGGCGCCGAGGCGCAGCTCGAAGCGGCCGGCCGCGAGCTCCACATCCCGGTGTTCAACATCCCCTACCATCAGAAGCTGCTCGGCGAGGACTGCGCAGCGTACATGGGACTCGCCGACATTCACCAGTACCCGCCGTCGGCGTTCGCCTTGCACGAGTCGGACGTCGCGATCATGGTCGGCGGCCGTCTGGACAACCAGATGAACTTCGGCAACCCGCCTCTGTTTCCCGAGTCGACCGCGCTCGTTTGCGTCAACGGCTCGCACGACGAGCTGGAGCTCAACCGCGCGGCCGACAATCTGCTGCTGAGCGATCCGGCCGCCTTCCTCGATGCGCTGCGCACCCTCAAAACGCGCGGGCAGTGGACGCTCGACCGCGCATGGTTCGATCTCAATCGTGACAAGCGCCGCGCATGGGTCGAGCAGACACTGGCTGAACTCGAGGCCGACAGCGGTGAAAAGATCCACCCGCTGCAGCTGTCGCTGGACGTTCAGGCGGCGCTGGGGGAAAACGACTGGTTGGTGTTCGACGGTGGCAACACGCACTTCTGGTCGGAGATCGCGGTCAATGTCGCCGGCTGGCAGGGCCGCAAGCTCGCCGGGATCCTGCACCCGGGCGCGTTCAGCATGCTCGGGGTCGGCGTGTCCTTCGCGGTGTCGGCCAAGAACAGGCACCCGGACGCCAACGTCGTGCTGATCAGCGGCGACGGGGCGTTTCTCTCCGGTGGTCTGAGCATCGAGGTGGCGTTTCAGGAGAACCGGCCGATCGTGGTGGTGATCGACAACAACGGCGGGCTCGACTGTATTTCGCAGCAGCAGGAGCGGCTGTTCGACAGCGGCCGGCACTTCGCAACCGATTTTCGCGACATCCCCTTCCACACGATGTTCGAGGGCCTCGGCGGGCACGGCGAGCTGGTGGAGCGGCGCGAGCAGCTGGGTCCGGCGTTGCAGCGCGCGCTGGCGAGCGGTAAGACGGCGTGTCTCAACGTCAAGGCGAAGGGTGTGATCAGCCCTATCGTGCTGGCGACCACGAACAAGCGCGACAAGGCGTCGATCGAGTAGGTGCGCATGGCGATCGTCTCGTCCCATACCCTGGACTCGGTGAACGGCACCCACGCCGGCGGTGTCGGCGTGGAGCTGTTCAGGCTGGACGGCTCGAAACCACCGATCAGCCTGTTCAAGACCCAAACCGACACCGGCGGCCGGCTGTCGCAGGACGTGGCGCTGGATGCAGCACCCGTCGATGCGCGCTACGAGCTGGTGTTTCAGACCGGCCCCTACTTCGCGCATCACGCGAGCGCCGGCCTCGGCGGGCGCATCGTCGAGGAGATCGTGGTGCGCTTTCGCATGCCGGACCCGGATGCCCGCTACCACATCCCGCTGATGCTCGCCCCCAACAGCTGCTCCGTCTGGTGGTCGGACTGAACGCCGCGCAGACGCAGCGCGTGTCTACGGGGTTGAACCTGTCCCGGCGTATCCGGCGCACCCCCTACACCGCGCGGGTGGAGGCCCACGGCGCAAGCGGGTTCTCCGTCGTCAACCATATGCTGCTGCCGAAGGCCTTTCAGCGTTCGGTCGAGGAAGACTACTGGCACCTGCACACCGGCGTGCAGTTGTGGGACGTCGCCTGCCAGCGCCAGGTCGAAATCAGCGGCCCGGACGCAGCGCGGCTCGTGCAGTGGATGACGCCGCGCGATCTGCGCCCGGCGACGGTCGGCGTGTGCCTCTACCTGCCGCTCGTCGACCAGCACGGCGGCATGCTCAATGACCCGGTCCTGCTGAAGCTGGCGGAGGACCGCTACTGGTTGTCGATCGCCGATGCCGACGTGCTGCTGTGGGCCAAGGGCCTGGCGCTCGGCGCCGGACTGGCGGTGCAGGTGGACGAGCCCGCCGTGTCGCCGCTGGCCGTCCAGGGGCCGCGCGCGGAGGACCTGATGGCGGCCGTCTTCGGCGAGCGGATTCGTGCCCTGCGCCACTTCCGGTTTGCGGGGTTCGACTTCGACGGCACGCGGCAGGTGATCGGGCGCTCCGGGTATTCGACGCAGGACGGGTTCGAGATCTACCTCGACACGCCTGAGCTGGGCGCTGCGCTGTGGGACACTCTGTGGGCGGCGGGCGAGACACTCGACGTCGCACCCGGGTGCCCCAACCTGATCGATCGTGTGGAAGGCGGGCTGCTGTCCTACGGCAATGAGATGACCCGCGAGAACAACCCGCTGGAATGCGGCATGGCGCGCTACTGCCGGCTCGACGGTGCGGTCGACTGCATCGGCCTGGCGGCGCTGCAGGCGATTGAGCGGGGCGGCGTGCAGCGCCAGATTCGTGGCGTGCTGTTCGACGGCGATCCCTGCCCGCCATGCGGCGAACCCTGGGCGGTGCGCGCACGGGCTGATGGTTGCCCGGCAGGTCAGGTGACCTCGGCGGTCTACTCGCCGCGCTTGCAACGCAACGTCGGTCTGGCGATGATCGCGCGCGAGTTGTGGGAGCCGGGACAGACTGTCACCGTGCTGAGCGCGGACGGCGTGAAGCGCAACGGCACTGTCACGACGCTGCCGTTTACCGAGGATCCGGGATGAGCCGTTACCGGCGGAGGAGGACCATGGCCTATCGATTCATGCACGCGGGCGTGCTGCTGGCGGCGGGTCTGTGCGCGCTGAGCGCCTGCACGCATCAAAGCCACGCCGATATGCAGGCGTTTCGCTCGTCGGCGCAGGCATTCAAGGTCGACACCGTTGTCGAGAGTCTGCGCCATCCGTGGGGCATGGCGTTCCTGCCTGGTGGCGATGCGCTGATCACCGAGCGGCCCGGGAGCCTGAGGCGGGTGAGCAACGGGCAGCTCGCAGCGGCACCGGTCACCGGATTGCCCGAGATCGAGGAAGTCGGCCAGGGCGGGCTGCTGGGCATCGCCCTGCACCCCGGATTCGAGCGCAACCGCTGGGTGTACCTCGCGTACGCCGGCAAGTCCGGGAGCAAGTACAGCACCGAGGTGTTGCGCGGCCGGCTCGATGGGATGACGCTGACCGATGTCGAGGTTGTCTTCAAGGCCGTGCCGAAAGTGCGCGGCAGCCGCCACTTCGGCGCGCGCCTCGTGTTCGCGCCCGACGGCACGCTGTATGTTTCGCTCGGCGACCGCGGGGCCAGCCCCTCCCAGGGCGATGCGCATCCCTCACAACAGCTGGGCAGCCATACCGGAAGCCTGATCCGCATCAACGACGACGGTTCGGTGCCGAAAGACAATCCGTTCGTCGGCCGTGCCGGTGCGAAGCCGGAGATCTACACCTACGGTAACCGCAACATGCAGGGCATGGCGCTGCACCCAACGACGCAGCAGATATGGACCCACGAGCACGGCCCGCAGGGCGGCGACGAGGTGAACATCATGCGCGCCGGCGTGAACTATGGATGGCCGGTGATCACTTACGGCGTGAACTACGGGCTTGGCACCAAGATCGGCGAGGGCAGCAGCAAGACGGGTATGGCGCAGCCGGCGCATAAGTGGGTGCCGTCCATCGCACCGTCCGGCATGGCCTTTTACACCGGCGATCTGCTGGCGGGCTGGCAGGGCGATCTGTTCGTCGGCTCACTCAAGTTCGGGCTGCTGGTGCGTCTGACCCTGGACGGCGATCTGGTCACCGGCGAGGAACGGCTGCTGGACGGGGAGTACGGACGCATCCGCGACGTGGTACAGGGCCCGGACGGCGCGCTCTACCTGCTGACGGATGCGTGGAACGGCAAGCTCCTGCGGATCACGCCCGACGGTTAAGCTTTACGGGCCGGCCGTTCGTCGCGGCGGCTCAGTGCAGCTGCGGCCCTTTCAGGAAGTCGGTGCGGTCGGCTGAACGCAGCTCCATCTCGAGCGTCGCGCCGTCGCGCGACAGAGTCAGCGGAACCACCGTGCCCGCGGGACCGAGCGCCCACACCAGGCGGAACAGCTGTATCAGCGTCGAGACCGGTTGTCCGGCGACCGCCAGCACCATGTCGCCCGTCTCCACACCGGCCTGTTCCGCCGGGCCCTCGCCCGCCAGTCCGGCCACCACCACGTAATCGGTGTAGTCGGTGGCGTACAGGCCGAGCCAGGGATGCGCCGGCACGCCGGAAACGCCCGTGGTGAGGAGATTCTCCAGGATCGGCTCGAGCAGGTCGACGGGCACCACCATGTTGCACTGCACGCTGCGCCCGTCGACCGCTTCCTCCAGCAGCAGCGAGCCGATACCCAGCAGCCGGCCGTCTTCGCCCACCAGCGCCGTCCCGCCCCAGTTCGGGTGGGCGGGGGCGGTGAACAGCGCTTCGTCGAGCACGTACTCCCAGTAGCCCGCGAATTCACGCCGGGCGATCACCTTTGCTTTCAAGGCGTGCGCCCGCCCGCCTTGCCCGATCACCAGCACCGGGTCGCCCGGCTGGCAGTCCGCCGTGCTGCCGCGCACCAGCGCCGGCGCGTCGAACGGGCCGAGTGCCCGCACCAGCCCGAATCCGGTCGCCTGGTCGTAGGCCAGCGGGTACGCCGGCACCACGGCGCCGCGATTGGTCGACAACCAGACCTGCTGCGCTTCGGCGATCAGGTAGCCGATGGTGAGGACCACGCCGTTCTCGCTGATCACCACCCCGTTGCCCGCGCGCTCGGTGCCGAGCGCCGAGGCGGTGAACGCATCCTCCGGTATCTCGGCGCGCAGCGCCACCACGGCATCGAGCGTTCGATCGAGGTCGAAACCGGTTTCCCGCGGGTTCGGCTGCAGCGACTCGGGAAACGCCCATTCCTCGTCGTCGGACATGATCGGTACCGTTACCGGGACGCTTCAGGCATCGCGCCGACGCCGCCCGGAAATGCCGCCCTTGCCCACTGACCCGGGCGACCGATTCAAGCCAGTTCGATGCTGACCGGCACCGCCCGGCTCATCGTGTGCCCCACCGGCGATGTGCCGACCACCTTTTCATGCAGCGCCTGCAGTGCCTCCGGTGAGGCGTCGCTGTCGATGTTGACCTTGACGGAGATGTTCTCGTAGCCGGCGTTACCGTCGCGCAGACCGAGAAAGGTATGCAGATCGAGATTGCCGGAAAGCTCGATGCTCATGTCATGCAGCGTGATCCCCGCCGCGGTAGCGTTGGCGGCGTAGCCCACAGCCAGGCAGTTGCCGAGCGCTGCCAGCACCTGCTCCACCGGGTTGGGACCGGTGTCGGTTCCGCCGAGCGCACCGGGTTCGTCGGAAGCAAGCGGCGCGAACTCGCGAACGCTGGCCTCGGAGCGAAAGCCGCCCTTCCAGTCGACGCGGGCTTTCCACTCGGTGGCGGCGACCCCGGGCTCCTGCTGTATCTTCCCCGCGAGACCCGCTACGGCCTCCATGTTGACGTCGTTCAGCGTAGTCGTGACCGTGCTGGCCATGGCACTCCCTCCTGGCGATGCTCCGGCACACGCTAAGCCATACGGCAGCGGATAACAACCGCGTGACGACACATCGTCAAGTTGGGGACACTCCCCAAAATGACGAAAGCTCGTCACGCGGTTGCCGGGGACAGGCCAATGCTGCTACGTTGCCGCGCAGCGTGGTCAGGTATGGCATGAAAGCGTTTCTCACAATTGGCACCGTCGTTCTGCTGCTCGCGGCAGGTCCAGGTTTCGGCACCAATCTGTCCTTCCTCAAGGACGCCCCGATCGAGCAGTTCAACGACCAGGACATGGCGCTCTTCAAGCAGGCCGTGGAGGATGCCTTGAACCACAGTCCGGACGGGGAGATCACCGGCTGGCGCAATGCCGACACCGGTGTGTCCGGCAGGTTGAAACCGCTCAATACCTACCAGTCCAGCGACGCCACCTGCCGCCGCCTGCAGATCGCCAACAAGGCGGGCGGACGCAAAAGCAACGTGGCTTTCAACTTCTGCAAGCTCCCCGACGGCACCTGGAAAGTGGCGAACTGATTCGATCAGATGTCGGCTGCCGCATCAGGCAGCTCGCGTCGCGCCGATTGCTCGAGCTTCGCACGCCTCGCGGCAACTTCGGAGTACTCCACCCGGCTCCACGCATCGGGGTGGGCGAACAGTTCTCGCAGCAGCGCGTTGTTCAGCCGGTGCCCGGGCTTGTGCGCAAACAGATGGCCGAACACCGGCGCGCCGGCGAGCGCCAGGTCACCCAGGCAATCGAGCACCTTGTGGCGGGCAAACTCGTCGCCGAAACGCAGGCCCTCCTCGTTGACCACCTCGGCGTTGTCGATGACGATCGCATTGCGCCGCGAGGCACCCAGCGCAAGTCCCTGGCTGCGTAACGCCTCGACCTCGTCGGCGAAGCCGAAGGTGCGTGCGGGCGCGATTTCGCGCTCGAACAGTTCGTCGGTAATCTCCACGGACAGGCATTGCGAGCCGATTACCGGATTCGTGAAGTCGATGTCCACGGTGATCTGCGAAACGACGTCCGGTGTCAGCGACGCGTAGCGCTCGCCCTGTTGAACTTCAATCGGCCGCTCGATCCAGATCCCGAAGCGCGGCACGCGCTGGGCGACGATACCGGTGCGCTTGATGATTGCCACCACCGGTGCTGCACTGCCGTCCAGGATCGGCACCTCTGCGCCGCTGATCTCGATGAGTACGTTGTCCACGCCGCAACCGCGTAGTGCGGCCAGCAGGTGCTCGACCGTCGCCAGGGTGACGCCGTGTTCGTTGCCGAGCACCGTGCACATGCTGGTGTCAACCACATTGTGCCAGTTGGCTTGAATGACACCCTGCTGCGGTACGACGTCCGTGCGTACAAAGTAAACGCCCGTGTTGGGGGCTGCCGGGTGCAGGCGCATGGTCACCGCCTCGCCGTTGTGCAAGCCCACGCCAACGAAATCGATCGTGTTCTGAATCGTGCATTGCGAGGTACAGATCCCCGCGTTTGAATAAACCATCGCTGCAGACCTCTGAGTGAGTGTGTGTGCAACGATGGCGTGTAAACGGCAAAGGGCAGTAATCAGCGGGCGCCAATCGCTTGTCCCCGGGGGAGTTACAAAAACGGTATCGGTAGCGGGGGCTGACAGCCCGTCGTCAATTCAAGTCGCGAAGCTCGTCCAGCAGCGCGCGTGCGCCCTGGTCCTGCGGAAACCGGTCTGCAAGCATTTCGGCGTAACGACGTGCTCTTTCATGCTCGCCGCGGTCCCTGTGCATGCTCGCCAATGCCACCAGAATGTCACGATTGCCCCGATGGCGCTCGTGTGCCCGCGCCAGCACGTTAATCGCCTGCGCACTTTCGCCCGCACCCTGCAGCGCGAGCGCGTACACGTAGGCGTAGCGTGGCTGGTCTTCCGCCAGCTCGGCGGCTTCTCGTAGCGGGGGCAGGGCGTCCGGCAGTCGCTCTTGCCTGACCAGCAGCAGACCCAGCGCGTGGCGCAGGTCCGCGTCCGCGGGGGTGGCCACAATGCCCGTGCGCAGCACCTGCTCCCCTTCCTCATCCCTGCCCAGCTCCCGCATCAGGTCGGCAAGGTTGGCGTACCCGGGGGTGAACCCGGGGTCCAGGCGCAGCGCGGTCCGGTAGGCAGCCTCGGCGCGCTCGGCATCGCCGGCCGCGGTGGCGACGAGGCCGAGATTGAGGTGCGCATCCGGGCGTTCGGCATTCACCCATAGCGCTTGTGCGTATTCCTCGACCGCCAGCCCGAGCGCTTTGCGGTACTGCTCCGGCAGCCGCTGGCGCAGCAGCGGTGCCAGCACGCGCGCGGCTTCGATGCGCACGGCGCGCTCGGGATCGTTCAGCAGCGGCCAGCCGCTGTCGACCCGCGTGCGCAGGTCCGTGACGTCGAGGTAGCGGACCGCCGCGCGACGCAACAACGCATCCGGCGCCTCCAGCAGGCGTTGAACGGTGGGTAACTGGCTCGGGTGCGCGTAGTCGCGCATTCGCTCGACAGCCGTTGCGCGCGCGATCGCCGGCTGCGTGGGATCGGCGGCCAGCGCGAGCAGACGCGCGGCGGCGTCTGACGACCCTCTGGCGGCCGCGTGCAACACCTGGCCAAAGTGCGGCCCGCGGTGCGTGCTATTGGGGTACCACCCGGCCACGGCGTTTGCCGCCCACTCGATCGATTTCTCGACGTGGCATTGGTTACAGGCATTCGGCGTTCCGAGCGCCAGCGAGAGATCGGGTCGCGGTACGCGCAGGCTGTGATCGGCGCGCTCGTCGACGATCATGTAGGTTCGCTGCGGCATGTGGCAGGCGGCGCAGGCGGCCCCCGGCGAGCCGCGCTGGTGACGATGGTGCGATTCGGTGTCATAGCGTTCGGACGCATGACAACGCCCGCAAACGGCGTTGCCCTCGGCGCGCAGCTCGAGGCTGTGTGGCCGATGGCAGTCGCTGCACGTAACCCCCGCACTGTACATGCGACTCTGGATGAACGAGCCGTAGACATAGACCTCGTCTTTGACCTGGCCGTCGGGGAAGTACAACTGCTCGTCGAGCAAGGACAAACGGTGGGTGTTGCCGAGCGGCTTCCCGTGCTGGTAACTCTCCGCGATCTGGCCACGCCGAGAGTGGCAGCGAGCGCATACTTCGAGCTGGGCACGACTTGAGCGCGGCGCACTGCGGCGAGGTTTACCGCTGTCAGGATCGATGACCCAGCTGGCGCCTCCGCGGTCAGCGAGGTCGACGACCAGCCCCTTGCCGGCCTCGCTGGCCTTCGCCGGATCGGCGGCGGCCGCCTGCGCCCACGCGACGTGATCCGAGCCGGGACCGTGACAGGCCTCGCAGGCGACGTTGATCTCATCGAACGTCGTCGCATAGCTGTCGGTGGCGAAGTCGTAGCCCTTGCGCAGGTTCGTCGAGTGGCACTCGGCGCACTGGTAGTTCCAGGTCTGATCGCGGCCGGTCCAGTGCAGCGGACTGCGCGCATCCAGCTCCTCGTCCGGATAGAGGTGGAACCACCGCTGGCCGTCTTCGATCAGGCGACTGTCCCAGGCCAGCCCAAGCGCCTGCAGGTGCCCGCGGGGAAACTCGATCAGGTACTGCTGCAGCGGATACCAACCGAAGGTATAGCGAATCGGATAGTCCCGGAGTTCCCCGTCGGGCCCATCGGTGCGTACGAAAAAGCGCCCACCTTTGCGGTAGAAACGCGAGGTGACGCCATGCACCGTGATCGCCGCATCGTCGAAGTCGCCGAGCACGGTCTGCTCCGTCGCTTCCGCCATGGCCAGGTCGTGATGTGAGCCCTGCCACGCCTCGGTTTCGGCCCTGTGACACTGCGCGCAGCGTGCGCTACCGACATGCGCGGGGTTCTCGGCTGAGGCCGCCACGCCCGCGACGACGAGCAGCGCCGCAGCGGCCGCCAGGTCGCGAGCGCGGGCGACTCTCACGTGACCGAACCAGCGCACTACCATTATCCGTTTGCTTCGCCGCTCACGCGCTCTCCTGGATGAGCTCCGTCTCGTTGCGGAAGTATTCGTCCACGATCGCGGCGAGATCGCGGCGCGGCTTGTCGTCGTCGCGATTTGCATAGTCCTCGTGCAAGGTGCGCGCTATGCCGCTGAATGCCGTTAGCAGATCCGGGTCGAAATGCGAGCCGCTGCCCTCGCTCAGAATGCCCATCGCACGGTCGAAATCGAAGGCTTTCTTGTACGGTCGCTCGGATGTTAACGCATCGAACACGTCAGCGATCGCGAAGATACGTGCGTTCAACGGAATACCGTCGGCTCGTTTCGCTTCGTTATAGCCGCTGCCGTCATACTTCTCATGATGGTACCCGACCACCGTCGCAGCATCCGCCAGCCACGCGGAACGCTGCACAATATCCAGACCGTGCTGCACGTGCTGCTTCATGATCTCGAACTCCTGCTCATCGAGCCGGCCGGGTTTCAGCAGAATGTTGTCCGTGATGCCGATTTTCCCGACGTCGTGCAGGAAAGCGCCCTTGATGAGGCTGCGGATCGTGTGCCGATCCGCACCGACAGCTTCGGCGAGGCGTACCGAGTAGATGGAGACCCGGTAATTGTGCACGTCCGTGTCGCTGTCACGCTTGGCGATGGCGCTGCCGAGGACCTCGATCATGTCGAGGTTGGCATCGAGTAGCCTGACGGAAAGCCGGGCCAGCCGGGTCAGCAGTCGGGAGATGATCGGATACAACATCAGGGCGGTCGCAACAACCAACCCAACGGTCAGCGCAACCGTCTTGAGTATCCTGCGGTAGATCTGCGAAAACGCCTCTGGTGCGAGCGCGAAAACACCGTGCGCGTGCGCGGCAACGGCTCCGTCGCTGTTCCGCAAGGGCACCACGACATGGACGTGTGCGACACCGTCTATCGTGACGTTCTCGAACCAGGGTTCCTCATCCCGGGTCGTGCGCTGCGGCGTGCGCATGAAGGTTGCCACTGCGGCCGCGTGAGGGTAGTCAGCATCGTACAATCTTGCCAGCTCGTGCGTATCGGTATTGCTGATCTCAATGGAGACAAAACGACCGATCTCCTGGCGGCGGGCCTGTGAGGCAATGCGCTCCAGTGTGGTTTGAAACCTGGCGCGGTCGAGCGAGTCCGGCAGGTCGAGCAGGTGCAGCACCTGGGCATTGAGAAACGCCGCGGAGCGTTGCGCACGGTCGGCGATGGTGTCACCGATTTTCCGGTACTCAACGAAAAAAACACCGGTGCCGACAATCAGGGCGATGACCAGCGCGCCGGCACCCAGCCGCCAGGCCAGTTGACGGTGTACTTGTTGTTTATTGATGGTGCGCGCTCCAGGTGCAGCCCGCGTGTATTGTAGTGTCGTTGTGCGAGCATAGCCATGCGTGCACCGGGTGCGTGCCTGTGCGGTAGCTAATACGCTAAACTGTGCCGGAACCCTTCCGATTGACCTGAACTTGAGCGCTTAGCACGATGACGGATAAAAGATTCCTGACGGTTCACTTCACGGACGGCAGCAAGCTGTCCGTCTCGTTCCCGCAGCAGGTGCAGGACCCTTCGCGCATGGCCAGCATGGTCGAGAAAGCGCTGGACGCCCGGCAGCTGGCGATCGATGTGAGCGGTGAGCTGTTCGTGGTGCCGATAAACAACGTCAAGTACCTGCAACTGCATCCAACCCCGGAGAAGCTGCCTGACACCGTGATTCGCGGCGGAATGCTTGAGCAGGATTATTAGTCGTAGCTCCGACCGCGGTTGTTTCCGCAGTGAACAGGACGAGCGAAAAACGTGTGGGACTACCGGTAACGGACTCGACCGGCGTGCCGCAACAACCACGTGCCGCCAGCGTGAACCCCACCGCGCTGTCGTCCTGGGTGCTGCTGATCGCCAAAGCGGTGGATTCTTACGGTTGTGACAGCCGCACGCTGTTTCGTCGGGCGGGACTCGATTACGACCGTCTGCACGATCCCGTGGCGCGGTTCTCGTACAGGGCCGTGTCGCGCTTGTGGGAGCTGGCGAGCGAGGAAACCGGGGATCCCTGTTTCGGTCTGACGGCGGCCAGCTTCTGGCACCCGACCACGCTGCACGCGCTGGGTTATTCGTGGTTGGCCAGTCACAACCTGCGCGAAGCGCTGGAGCGTACGGTGCGCTACTCGCGCATCGTAAACACGGCTGCCGCCAACGGTATGCTGCGTCTCGAGGAGACAGCGGATGCGTTCTGCGTCGCAATCGACGCCAGCCACATCTCGCCGGCGCCCACCCCGATGGCGCTGGAGGCCGGGCTGGCGATGCTGATGGCGATGTGTCGGGCGACCCTGGGTGATGACTTCAATCCACAACGGGTCGAGCTTGCCCGCAACGAGCCAGCCTGTGCGCAGCGTTTCAGCGAGTATTTTCGCGCACCCGTTCGTTACGCCTGCACCGACAACGCGGTGTGGCTCGATGCCGATGTGGTCACCGCGGAGTTGACGACCGCAAATCCTGTGCTGGTGCGCGTGAACGACCAGATTATCGCGGAATACGTGGCGCAGCTCGACCGCCGCGACATCGGCATGCGCGTCAAGGCTGCCCTGATCGAGTACCTGCCCTCGGGAAACATCACCGAAGCAGAAATCGCGAGCGCCATCAACCTCAGCAGACGCAGCCTGCAGCGCAAGCTGAGCGAGCAGGGCGTGACGTTCACGCAGCTGCTCGACGGAACGCGTCGCGAATTGAGCGAGCAGTACGTAAGGGACCCCAGCCGGCCCATCAACGAGATCGCTTTCCTGCTCGGGTTCTCCGAGCCAAGCAATTTCACGCGTGCCTTCAAACGCTGGCATGGCCGCTCCCCCAGCGAGTACCGTTTCCCGGCAGCCTGAACCACGCCACCCCGCGGGGAGCGTTCAGAACGGCACTCCGAGCACCAGGCGCAGGACCTCCAGGCCGTCGCCGAAACGGTAGCCGAGGCCCGCGCGTGGCGCATCGAACCAGCCGACGCGTTCCCGGGTGCCGACCGTGAAACCAATTTCGCGCTGCACGTTGACCGTGAACGGCTCGTTCTGAAAGCGCAGAAACTTGAGGTCGTCGGAGTAGAAGTAGTTGACGAAGTAGAAACGGCCGTCGGTCAACACGTGGCCAAGGTTGATCCCCGTACGCGGCCCGATCTCCGCACCCAGCGTCCACACCGTGAAATCCTCGTCCAGGCTGCCGTCGCGCGACTGGTAGCCGGCGTTCTGCAACTGACCGCCCAGACCGAGCAGCACGGAATCCAGCTCCAGCGTGTAGCGGGCCCTGAGGCCCGCGGAGTAAACGTACGCAGACTGGCTTCCCGAAACGTGTGTGCCGGCACCCAGCTCGGCGAACGGCCACAGCGTCCAGTTGCTCCGGGTCGCCACGGCGTACTCTATGCCGACGGCGAGGCCGAATGTAGTGACGTCTCGTGGCCCCTCGCCCTGAAACAGATTTACCGCCTCGAAATCGTAGAAACCGACGGTGACGGGAAGCGTCAGCTTGACGCCCGATCTGGTGGCATCACCTTCGCGCAGGGTGAAGGCGACCGGCAAGCGGTACACCTGCACGTCCTGTTGGCCTCCCCGATACAGGCCGGTGCCGAGCTGCGTGGCAAACGCATAGTTGACCAGATCCACCTGGTTCGCCGGCACGCCGGCCGCCGCGAACGGGCTGGCGAGCCCCGCGACACAGATCAGCGCTGCGGCGAACAGGCGGCGGCGCGTCACCCTGCGGCTGCGCAGCGAGAGCTGCGTGCGGATATCAATCTGGCACGCAGGGACAACCGTCAAACCGCAATGGCCCGTTACGCTGCACACCATCGAGAAACCGAAGGTGTACAACGATGTTTCATGCAGCAAATACCAGCGACACGACTCAGTTCACGATTGGCGAATCGATCTCCTGCCAGGGCAGCGGCCGGTTCGACGGGCGGACGATCATCGTGAAAATTCATCCCAGCGAGCCCGACAGCGGCATCTGCTTCGTGCGCACTGACGTGGCGCCCGGGCAATCCGTCATCCCCGTGGGTTGGAAACACCTCGTCGCGACTCACCACGGCACGGTGCTTGGCAATGTGCACGGCATTACCGTGGCGTATGCCGAGCACGTGCTCGGCGCGCTGCACGATTGCGGGATTGACAATGCCATCATTGAATTGAGCGGCATGGAAGTGGCTGCCCCCGACGGCGGTCCAAAGGCGTTGCGCGTCATGATCGAGCGTGTCGGCGTCGTAGCCCAGCACGCACCATTACCCGGCATCTGGATCGAATATCCGCTGGAGCAAACGGAAGCGGAAAACGGTTGCCACTGACGTGGTGGCCGGTATTGCGCCTGCCCCTGTCCACTACGGAGAGGGGACCCGCAAAAGTGGCTAGAAGCCAACGTCGGCGTACAGCAGCCAGCCGTTGTAATTTGTCTCTACTTCGCCTCGCAGCGCGCCGTCGGTCGCCTCAAGATCGAAATTGATCCGGTTGAAGCCCAATCCGAACCCGACGTTGTCGAACGTCTGATGATCGAGCGCCAGCAGAAAGTCCGAGAAGCTCCCCTTGTAGCTGTCGGTCGAGATGAAAAACACCTCGTTCCTGCCCTGCACGCTCAGCTTCGGCGTGAAATTGAATTCGCCGCGGAAGCTGAACACCGGCAGCGGCGAGGTTCCGTCCACCCGCTGCGCCTGCCCGCCGGTGGACCCCTGCAGGCCCACCTCGACCTTGGTCAGGTGCAATCCGCCGCCGATGCCAAACTCGAACTCGCCGACATGGATGAACGAGTACGAATAGCCGAGCTTTATGATCTCTGTGTTTATGTCGCTCAGCACGCTGGTGCCGGCAGTGAAGGTCTGTTCGCCGAACTGCACGTCCTGGGTAAGCGTGGCGGTGCCGTTGCGGTCGATGTCGAAATAGCTGAAGTTCAGGCGGTGGCGGGGATTGAAGCGGTAGTATCCGTCGAGGCGCGCGACAACCACCGAATCATCCACCCTGAGCGTATCCTCGAAATCGAGCACGGTCCCCACCACGCCCGCCGAGGAATCGATACGCACGCGCGTGCTGTAGTCGCGCACCGAGAAAGAACCGAGCTTCAGGGAAAAGCGGTCGCTATCGCTGTCGTCGTAGCGCTGCGCTGAAGCCGACTGCACGGCGCCGCCCACTGACAGCGTCAACACAACACACAAAAAGTGCCTCTTCATGAATTGAACTCCGATGGTCTGGGTGCAACCGGTCGAGGGTGCAACGCTTCTTTTGTCGTCATTGTGCCGGGCGCGATTACGCTATTGCACGCACAGCGGCACGACCCGGGTCACATAATACTGGATTTCATTCCGCACGCCGCTGCTTCTCGGCCTGTTCCGCCAGTTTTCCGCACGGGTCCTTGCTGCCGAACCAGCGGTCGAACAGGCCTTTGGCAACGATGGACATGCCGCCGGTGGCATAGGCGACACCGCCTTCCAGCAGCGCGGTACCCTCGGTGTTGAGGGTAAGCCCGGGACTTGCCAGTTTGCCGCCCACGCCGACAAACGGATTGAGAAAGTCGCCGACGCTGACACCGATACCGGTCCGTGCGCTGGTGCTGAAACGCAGTGCGATCCGCTCGCTCTTCAAATCGACCTTGCCATCGGCGAACACGTTGAGCTTGTCGGTCTGCACCACCGCGCCGGGGTTGATGGTCACCACGCCGTCGACGATGTCGGCATACACGGCGGAACAGGCGATGCTCGTAAAGGGCTCGCGCTTTGCAAAAGGGTTGACTGTGCCAAACAGCTCGGACAGGAAGTCGCCGTACAATGTAAGTACGCGATTGTTTTCCATGCGACCGGCGCCGCCGGTGACCTGCAGGTGCCCATTCAGACTGGCGGCCAACTCTCGCGTTGTCGCGCCTGCGGTCTTGAAGTCGAGACGGGCATTCTGGGGAGGAAACGATGACCCGGTCTGTGTCGCATCGCCTTTACCCAACACGATTTCGGCGCCTTCCACAAAGCCGTCCGCGGCGATGCGGTTGCCGGTAGCGAGCGCATGGAACCTGGCGTTGATCTGCCCCTCGGTGCCGGCAGCGCGGAAGCGCTGCACTGTGAGTTCGCCCCCCTGTAAACGCGCATCGATATCGACATCCCGCAGGGTGGATCGTTTCAAGCGCAGTTCACCCACGTTGATGCGGGCGGTTAGGTCCAATCTGCGCAATTCGTCCGCAGGGGCCGGCACATCGGGAATGACCCGATCGTTAACGGTTGCTGGTTCGGGCGGCGGCTGCTCCGGCGTTCCGTCATCCAGCGCCGGCAGCAGCTTCGCGAGATCGAGCACGCTGGAATTCAGCACCACGTCGATCGCGGGTTTCTCAGTGAACCGGACGGTTAACGAGCCGCGCAGATCGCTTTCGCCGAGGCGCGCCTCGAGCTTCGGCAACACCAGGGACTCGCCGCCCCCCTGCTCGAGCGACGCCTCGATGCTGAATGCCTCTGGCGGCAACACCAGCCCCGGGAATTCACCGAGATCGGCGAGGCTGTCGCCCCTGGCCGACAGCACCAGCCGCGTGGCCGCCATGTTCGGCGGCAGGTCCACCTCGCCTGCGACATCGATCCGGGTGCGGTCGAGTTCCAGATGGCCTTTGTCGACGGTGACCCGTTCGGCATCCCAGCCGCCGCGCGCCTCGAGTGCGAAAGGTACCGCCGCGGGTTGGTATTGCGGCACGTTCGGTACAAAGTCGTCGAGGTTACTGCCGCTGCCTTTGAGGTCGAACCGACCGAAAGCACGCGGGTCCTGCCGGGCGATGCTCAAGTCACCGCTCAGAGTGCCCTTTGCAGCAGCGAACCGGAGCTGCTTCACCGACAGCCTGTCATCGGCCAGCGTGAGGGCACCGGCAATCTCGTACGGCGTCTGTGCGATATCGAGATCAGCGAACTGCGGCGGCACCAGGGCCGCGAGATCGGGCCCGCTGGCGGCGATCTCCAGCTTGAGCCCCTCAGTGGGCGTGGCCAGCGGTATCAACCCGGAGAGCTGCAGACGATCGGATCCGACCGCTGCCTTGACATCGTCGAGCGCCAGCCCGCTTTTGTTCAGCGCGAGGTCGCCGGAAACAGAAAACGCGCTTGCCGGGAACTTGTACGCTACCAGCTGCTCGGGAATCATCGCGGCCAGATCGGGCCCGCTGGCGGCGAGGT
Source organism: Chromatiales bacterium (assembly GCA_024644045.1). GTDB lineage: Bacteria > Pseudomonadota > Gammaproteobacteria > JAHELT01 > JAHELT01 > JAHELT01. The sequence continues at coordinate 48,407 of JAHELT010000013.1, forward strand.
TGAAGGCGCTGTCCTGCAAAGGCTGTTTCAGTCCGACGTGGCCGGAGGTCCGAAGCTGCACCTCGCCGAGCCTCGCGGTCAAGGTGCTGATCGCGAGTTTCCAGGGCAGTGTCTCGAGCTTGCCGGCGACGTCGTAAGATTGCTTTGCGTCCACGTAAGGCAGCACCTCGGGCGGCAACACCTCGGCGATGTCCTCTCCCCGCACGGCGAAGTCCAGTCGACTGCCGGCCCGGTCGGCGTTCAGGCTGACCAGACCGGAGGCCTGCAGGGTGTTGCGCCCCAGCTTCGCGGCCAGCTCGTTTATTCGGATGCCGCCTTGTTCGGCGCGTGCCTCGAGCCGGATCTCGGCGTCGCCGCGCGGTACGAAGCCGGCATAACCTGCGACGCCCGCGATTTTGTCGAGATCGGGACCCGCGAAACGTGCGGTAATGTCGGTGTTCGCCTGCAGCGGCTCCTCGCCGATCGTCCCGCTGACCGCCAGCTCGTTTTCGGCCACGGCCACGGTTGCGCGCTCGAGCGTGAAGCCCGCCTCGGTGCGCTGCACATTGCCTTTGACGACGTAGGAGCCTTCGATCGACGGCGGCCGATCGAGGGCGCGCAGGATCACGGTGCTGTCGGGTCCGCTCACGAAGTATTCCACCCGCGAGCCGACGAACCGCGGGTACTCAGTCAGGTCGCCGCGGAACTGTCCCTGGATGTCCCCGACCGTCGCCTGCGCGTTGAAGGTCTGCTGGTTCTGTGCGCTGTAGGCGAGATCCCCGCGAACCGTGAACGGTGCCGGCGCCAGTTCCGCTGACAGGGAGACGCCCAGGAGCTTCGTGAACGCCAGGTAGTCCCCGCCGGTGAAGTCGAAATTCAAATCCGTGCCCGCGAGCTTCGGAAACGCGCTCATCGTGCCCTTGACCTCGAGGCGATTGTCCCCGACCTCGAGAAGGGCCTCGCTGACTTCCAGCCGCTCGCCCGTGAGCGCCGCGCGGGTCGTGATCTTGAACGGCTTCACGGGCAGGCCGCTCAGCCCCGCCAGCGCTGCGAGCGCCGATACGTCCGGACCGTCTGCGGCTACCTGCAGCGCCGCACCGTCGAGCGAATCGAGCGACTGCAGGCGCGCCTGCACCTGCAGGTTGAACGGCCCGACCAGCCCGGCGATATCGATAGCCTGGTGATCCTCGACCGGCACCGTGCTGACATCCAGCTTCAGCGCGCCACGCAAGGTCTCGGGCAGGGTGAACATGGAGGTAATCTGCGTGATGTCGGGACTTTCGGCTGCCAGGCGGATGGTCGGTTGCTTTGGATCGAGAAGATCGTCCACACGCCCATCCGCCTCGACCGTGAGCGTGTCGAGCGCGGCTTGAATACGGTACTCCACGGCCCGTGCGGCGAGCAGCTGGGTAAACGGCTCGATCCGGGCGTCGACCATCACCGGCCGGTCGTTGATCGCGCCGCGCACGCTTGCGTTGAGCGCGTTCTCCAGGCCGGACTGCTGCGTGACCCTGTCGAGGCGGATCGCCAGTGGCTGGGTGAGGACCTCGCTGGTAACCGTGATTTCGACCTTAGCGAGCTCGGCATGTGCTATGAGCAACGGGATGGCGGCGAGTCGTTCGTTGCCGCTATCGGGTTGTGCAGTCCCCGACCCCATCGACCAATTGGAGCGTCCCTGCGCGTCCTGCTCGAACAGGAGATCAGCGCCGGTGACCTGAACGTCCTCGATGACCAGAATGCCGTCGAGCAGGCGCATGAGATCGACGGATACCTGCGCGCCGTCGATGACCAGAAGCTCTTCACGCGTACCCCAGGGCGCGTTGCCGAGACTGATACGCCCGGCGCGTACACGCAGAATGCGCCCCGCCTGCGCATCCAGGACGCCTTCGATCTTGAGCGAGCGTCCGGTGGCCCGTGTCACCAGCGTCTCCGCCAGCGGACCCCAGGTCTCCTGCTCGAACTGAAACACGGCCACCAGCGCTGCCGCGACGATCACGGTCAGTAACAGGATCGGCGTCAACAGCCACCACGCAACGCGGCGCGCAAGCGAACGGCGCGGCCTGGGCATCAGAGGATGGCTGTCGGTCAGCGGCATCGAGTGAAATCAACCACGCGGAAACACCCTTACTCCTTCGGGCGGACCCGTTTCAGGAAATCCCAGACGGGAATCGCCGTCAGGCCACCGACCATGCCGGCAGCGTAGTCCGGCAACGGCACACCGAAGAGATTGCGCACGAGCAGCCCTGCCGAGAAACTGACGATCAGCATCGCCGCCAGGGTGATCCCGAGACGCTGGTAGAACGGCATCATGTACGGCCTCGACTCCTTGCCTCACGCTCAGCACGAATCTTACAAAAAAACGCTGAGATCGGGGTCGGTGATGCCATCAGAGCTGCGATTGCGGATAGGAAGGATAACCGGCCTGGCTGACGGCTGCCAACGATGCGAGACGGGACGGGCCGTGGTTGTGGAGCCGTGGTTGTGGAATCCCGGCGCTGCGGAGGACTGGGCGTGACCGGCGTGATCCGCGGCGAGACGGGATTCAGTGCCCTGGCGGGGGCGGCCGCGCAAATGTGCAGGGTTGGGCCTGGGAGATAACTCGCTGTTGCCTGTCGCGATCAACGGGCGGAAATGGACCGCTACCGCTTGCCGTCGAAATTGCCACAGACACCGCTTTGCTTCACGCCGGTCGATCCTGTCTCAATGACAGAAAGTAGAGCAGCGAATAGACGACGATCACCGCGTCCATCGTTGCCGGCGCGAAAAAACCTGCCGAGTAACTACGGTCCAGGTTCGATAGCACCAGAAACACCATGAATGACTTTTCGAGAGTGCTGTAGATCAAGATTGGCGTGCGCCACGACGCCTTGAACGCGGCCGCGATCATGAACACGCCCATGAGGCAGACCATAATCCCCCAGTGCTGAATAAAGATCGTCTGCTCGGGAACGAACTCGAGTTTCTGGACAGTCTCGACGGCGAACCGGGGGAAGAACGCGTTCACCCCGGCCGCCGCCGTGCCGAGACCGGTAATCACCAGAAACGGCTTGATGGTTATATCGATGAACCGTTTCATCATTAATGACCCGGGTTATTAATGGCCCGGGTTCTTGCTCATCCTCTCCATGATCTGGTCGACTGCCTTGCGCATACTCAGCGAATCAGCTCGCTGGCGCGGTGGATACTCCGCCAGGCTTTGCAGGTGCTGCTGGATGAAACCCTGTGCCGGGATCATGGTCCACATCTTGCGCGCCATGAACCAGCGTCCCATGTAGCCCCACTCCTCGGACTCGGGATCGAAGCGCTCCATCGGATCCATGCGCAGGTTGAACAAATAGGGAACCGACGGAGAGACAAGCTGGTCCCACCACAGACCGTTCTCCTTCA
>JAHELT010000125.1 GCA_024644045.1 Chromatiales bacterium
GTAGCGAACCAGTGCGGTATTCTGGCGCGCGCCGGGGCCTAAGGCCAGCGCTGCGCGGGGGGTGTGGAGCCGGTTCAGCGCTTGTTCCCGCTGACCATGGCCTCCGCGTGGGCGAGGCTCTGCGGGGTCAGGTCCAGGCCGCCCAGCATGCGTGCTACCTCGTTGACGCGTTCCTCGCCCTCCAGGCGTCGAACCCGCGTACGGGCGGCGCTGTCGCCGGCGATCTTGCTGACCTGCAGGTGCTGATCGGCGCAGGCGGCGACCTGCGGCAGGTGCGTCACGCACAGTGTCTGGTAACTGCTGCCGAGCGCTGCGAGCTTTTGCCCGACCATCTCTGCGGTCGCGCCGCCGATCCCCGCATCCACCTCGTCGAAGATCAACGTCGGGATGCGCGCGGTGCGCGTCGCGACCAGCTGGATCGCGAGGCTGATCCGCGACAGCTCGCCGCCCGATGCCACCTTGCGCAGCGCGCGGCGTGGTTGACCCGCGTTGGCGGTGACCTCGAGGCGTACCGTGTCGTCGCCGTGCGGGCCGGGCTTGCCCGGCTGCGAGTCGATCACGGGCGCGAACTCGCCACCCTGCATACCTAGGGTCTGCATCAGCTCGGTCACTGCGCGGCTCATCCGCCTGGCGGCCTTGCGGCGGCCGGCGCTGAGCTTTGCGGCCGCCGTGCGATAAGCCTCGAGCGCCTCGGCCAGCTGCGCGCGGTACTCCGCCAGACGCGAGCCGGCGTTCTCCAGATCGTCGAGTTCGGCGCTCAAGCTCTCCAGCTGGCTGTGCAGCTCACCGGGCGCGACGCGATGCTTGCGCGCCAGCTCGTGCATGGCCCCGAGACGCTTGTCGAGGTCGGCGAGCAGCGCCGGATCGGAATCGCACTGAGAAAGCTGGGCACGCGCCTCGCTCACCGCCTCATCGCTGTTTATGCGCGCGTTGTCCAGCAGCTCGCCGAGGCGCGCGCAGGCCGCGTCAACCCCGGCCAGTTCTTCGGCGTGTGCCGCGAGACGCGCAAGCCTGTCGTGCACGCTGTCGTCCGCTTCGTACAATCCGTTGATCAGCTCGGCCAGGCCGGCCCGCAGACGGTCCGCGTTGCTGAGCCTGGCATGCTGTTCCTCCAGCTGCTGCAGCTCACCCGCCCGCGGGTCGAGGGCGCGCAGCTCGTTCACCTGATAGCGCAGCAGGTCCAGGCGTTCGTCCCGGTTGTCGGCGGCGCTCTGCAGCGACTGCACCTGTTCCTCGCAGTCGCGCCAGCGGCGGTAGGCGGCCGTCACGGTGTCGCGCAGCGCGTTCAAACCGCCGAACTCATCGAGCACCTCTCGCTGAACTGCATCCTTCAGCAACGACTGGTGCTCGTGCTGGCCGTGTATCTCGACCAGCGTTTCGCACAGGGCGCGCAGGCTCTGCAGCGGCACGGGCCGCCCGTTGATGTAGCTCTTGCTGCGGCCGTCCGCACCGACCACCCGGCGCAGCACGCAGTCGTCTTCGCTGTCGAGATCCTGTGCGCGCAACCAGTCTCTCGCCGCATCGCAGTCGGCGACATCGAACACCGCTGTGATGTCGGCGCGCCCGGCGCCGTGGCGCACGACACCGCTCTCGGCGCGATCGCCGAGCACCAGCGACAGCGCGTCCAGAAGGATCGATTTCCCGGCCCCGGTTTCGCCGGTCAGCACGGTCATGCCTGCATCGAGCGCCACGTCGACATTGTCGATGATGGCGAAGTCTTTGATGTTCAGCTGCGTGAGCATTGATCGTGCGCCGGGCGGCATTACCCCCAGTGCAGCTTTTCACGCAGCAGCCGGTAGAAATCGTAGTCCTCGGGATGCAGCAGCGTGACACCGTCGGCAGCGCGTCGCACGCGGATGACATCGCCGTTCTTCACCGTGAAGTCCACCTGCCCGTCGCACACGAGCTGCGCCGCTTCGCGATTGTCGTCGCGCACGCGCAGTTCGACGAGGCTGTCGTCGTGCACCACTACGGGCCTGCTGCTGAAGGTGTGCGAGCAGATCGGCAACAGCAGGATCGCGCGCATGTCGGGCGTGAGCACCGGGCCGCCGCATGACAGCGCGTAGGCGGTCGATCCGGTCGGCGAAGCGGCGATCATGCCATCGGCGCGCTGCTGACTCACGAACCGGCCGTTGACGTAGGTCTCGAACTCGAGCAGGCGCACGCGTTCGCGGATGCGCAGCACCACATCGTTAAGCGCGCGTTCCTGGAACACCTCGCGCCCGTCGCGGATCACCTCGGCGGCCAGCAGAAAACGCTGCTCCACCAGGTGCTGACCGTGCAGCACGGCATCCAGCACGGCCAGGTCGCCGCCGGGCGGCACGTCGACGAGAAACCCCAGCCGGCCCAGATTGACGCCGATCAGCGGCACCGAGTAGGGCGCCAGCACGCGTGCCGCGCCAAGCAGGGTGCCGTCGCCGCCGAGCACGATCGCGACCTCACATTGCTCGCCGATCTGCATGGCCGTGCTGGCGCGGTCGGATCGCAGCAGGCGCGCGGCCGTTTCGTCCAGTGAGACCTCTGCACCGCTGGCGACGAGGCGCTCGCGGATCGCACGCAGTCGTTCCGCAACGTCGCTTCCGTGCTTCGTGATCAGCCCTATCCGGCGGTACTTGTACATGCGTTAGAAGGTACCACGCGCCGCGCGACGCATGCCAGTCGATGGCAGCGTTGGCGCCCCGCCACCCCGACGTATGCGAACGGGGTTGAGCTGCGTTGCTGCAATTATCGTGTGTGGCGCTAGCGGCGGTCTGCCTCGCGCAGTGCGCGCAGTCTGTACAGAGCTTCCAGTGCGTCGCGCGGCGACAGATCGTTTGGCTCGACCGTGTCGAGGTAGTCGAGCGCGGCGCTGGTCTGCGCCGCGGGAAACAGCGGAATCTGATCTGAACCGGCGCGGCGCGATTCACCGATCATCTCGCTTTCCAGTTCGCGCAGTTTCGCGCGCGCAGCCTCGATCACGGCACCCGGGATTCCCGCCAGCTTGGCGACCTGAATACCGTAGCTCTGGTTGGCCGGTCCCGGCTTCACGGTGTGCAGGAACACGATGCGGTCGCCGTGCTCGGCCGCTTCCAGGTGCACGTTGGCGACCCCCTCGCAGGTTTCGGCCAGCGCCGTCAGCTCGAAGTAGTGGGTGGCGAACAGGCTATAACAGCGACGCTCGGTCGCCAGCGCGCGGGCGCTCGCCCAGGCCAGCGCCAGTCCGTCGAAGGTGCTGGTGCCGCGGCCGATTTCGTCCATCAGCACCAGACTGTCGGCGCTGGCGTTGTGCAGGATGTTTGCCGTCTCGGTCATTTCCACCATAAAGGTGGAACGCCCGCCGGCCAGGTCATCGGCCGCGCCGATGCGCGTGAACACGCGATCGACGGGCCCTATCCGCGCCCGTGACGCGGGCACGAACGCGCCCATGTGCGCCATGATCACGAGCAACGCGACCTGACGCATGTAAGTCGATTTGCCGCCCATGTTGGGGCCGGTGATGACCAGCATGCGCTGAGTGTCCTCGAGCACGCAATCGTTGGCGATGAACGGGCTTTCCGAGAGCGCTTCGACGACCGGGTGTCGCGCCTGCAGCAGCTCGATGCCGGGCGCGCCGGTTATCACCGGTTGCACCAGGTCGAGTGCCGCGGCGCGTTCGGCGAAACAGGCGAGCACGTCGATTTCTGCGATTACCTGCGCGCTGCGCTGCAGCGCCGGCAGCGGGCTCAGCAATGTTTGCAACAGGTCCTCGTACAGCGCCTTCTCGCGCGCCAGGGCGCGCTCGCGCGCGCTGAGCACCTTGTCTTCGAAGGCTTTCAGCTCCTGCGTGACGAAACGCTCCGCGCCCTTGAGGGTTTGCCGGCGCGTGTAGTCCTCGGGTGCGCGTTGGGCCTGGGCGCGGCTCACCTCGATGTAGAAACCGTGCACGCGGTTGTAACCGACCTTGAGGTTGCTCAAACCCGTGCGTTCGCGCTCGCGCGCCTCCAACGCCTGCAGGAAGCTGCCGGCGTCGTCGCTGAGGGTACGCAGCTCGTCGAGCTGCGCGTCGTAGCCCGGGGCGATGACGCCGCCGTCACGAACCACTGCCGGCGGGTTTTCCACCAGCGCGCGGTCGAGCAGCTCCAGCAGCTCCGGAAACTCGCCCACCGCCGCATGCAGCGTCCCCAGGTGAGGACAATCGAGATCCGCGAGCGCGCTACGCAGTGCCGGCAGCTCGCGCAGAGTCGACTGCAGCGCGGCCAGATCGCGCGGCCGTGCGCTGCCGAGCGCGACCCGCGTCAGCACCCGCTCCACGTCACCGATGCTACGCAGGCAGTCGCGAACCGTCACGTAGCGGTCCGCCTCGAGCAGTGTGCTCACTGCCTGCTGGCGCGCCCCGATCGCCTCGCGGTCGCGGATCGGCCGGTTCATCCAGCGCCGCAGCAGGCGGCTCCCCATGGCCGTGGCGGCATGGTCGAGAACCTTCACCAGGGTCGCCTGCGGGTTACCGCCGAGGCTCGTGTGCAGCTCGAGGTTGCGGCGGCTCGCCGCGTCGATGATCAGCGCATCGCCGGGCTGCTCGACGCGCAGGCCGGTGACGTGCGGGAGCTGCGATTTCTGCGTGTCGCTCACGTACTGAAGCACGCAGCCCGCGGCGCCGATTGCCGTATCGAGGTGTGCGCACCCGAAACCGCTGAGATCGCGTGTGCCGAACTGTTGCGCAAGCTGTTGCGCCGCGCTTTGCGAGTCGAAGTGCCAGGGGGGACGGGCGCGTGCGGCGCCGGGCAGTTGCAGTACGGCGTCCGCTTCCTGCTCTTCGTCGTAGAGCAGCTCCGCCGGCGCGAGGCGGGCCAGCTCGTCGCGCGCGGCCGCGACGCCGTGAACTTCGCTCAACGAGAATCGACCACCGCCCAGGTCGAGTGCCGCGAACCCGTACACCTCGCCGCGCCGGTGCACGGCCACCAGCAGCGTGTCCCTGCGCTCGTCGAGCAGCGCCTCGTCGGTCACCGTACCCGGCGTCAGGACGCGTTGCACGCGTCGCTCCACCGGGCCCTTGCTGGTGGCCGGATCGCCGATCTGCTCGCACAGGGCGACCGACTCGCCCATGCGCAGCAGGCGTGCCAGGTAACCTTCGACCGCGTGATAGGGGACGCCCGCCATCGGTATCGGCGAGCCCGAGGATTTGCCGCGTGCCGTCAGCGTGATGTCTAGCAGCTCGGCGGCCCGCCGCGCATCGTCGTAGAACAGCTCGTAGAAATCCCCCATGCGGTAGAACAGCAGCACGTCGGGATGTTCCGCCTTGATGCGGAGGTACTGCTGCATGACAGGCGTGGGCTTGGCGGCGGCTTCCTGTGCGGGCATCGCCGAAGTGTACCGCGATTGTTCCGGGCAAGTCGCCGTTCGCCCGCGGGCGAAGCGATGTACCCCGGCATGCCGACAGAGCGGTGAATGGGGTTGTGCAGATCCCGCGTCGCGGCTAAGTTCTGCGCCATGCACGCGATGCACGACATTCTCGAGGGAATCGCCCAGCGGGCGTGCCGGGAGGGGCTGCGCATCACCACGGCGGAATCGTGCACCGGCGGACTGATTGCGAAATCGATTACCGACATACCCGGAAGCTCGCGATGGTTCGAGTACGGCTTCGTGGTCTACAGCAATGCCGCAAAGAGCGATCTGCTCGGTGTGGATCCGCGCATCCTCGAGAGCGAGGGCGCGGTAAGCGAGGCGGCGGTTCGCGCCATGGCAGACGGCGCGCTCGCAAGGGCGAGCGCCGACTACGCCGTCGCTGTCAGCGGCGTCGCCGGGCCCGGGGGCGCGACGTCCCGCAACCCGGTCGGTTCGGTGTGGATTGCCTGTGCCGGGGGCGGGCCGACCGTGACCCAGCACCTGCAGTTGAACGGCGACCGTGCAAGCATTCGCGAACAATCGGCGATCGCGGTGCTGCGCGAGCTGCGTGAACGGATGGAGGACACCTGAATGGGAGTTTGCAAAGCGACGCTGCTCGTTCTGCTGCCGGTTCTGGCCGGTCAGGTGATGGCCCAGACCGGCACGGCGACACCGCCTGCGACCGGGGCTGCGCCGCCGGCCGCCAGCGCGGAGGAACTGCGGACCATGGAGGAGCAGCGCGCCGTGCTGAGGCGCGAGATCCAGCGCCTGCGCGAAGCGCTCGACCAGAGCGAAGCGCGTATGGCGGCGTCGGAAGAGCGGATCCGCGCGCTGCAGGCACAACAGCTGCCGCCCGAACCTCAAGCGCCGCCGCAATAATCGGCGCGAAGCGCCTGACCGACGGGCGAATCATCCGGGCCGCCAGCACTGCCGCGCGGGCCGGCCGGGCCCGGTGAGCCACCAGAAAACACGCGCCTGCACGCTGTCAGGTGTGGGCGGGTGGTGCGCGCTTGTGTGATAATCAACCGGTTGTACGGCGCACGGATGTGCCCGTTATCCAAAACCCCATCACAGGAGATGCACAAGGTGGATGAGAACAGAAAAAAGGCGTTGGCGGCGGCGCTCGGCCAGATCGAGAAGCAGTTCGGTAAAGGCGCGGTAATGCGTATGGGCGACGCCACCGCGGTGTCCGGAGTCGGCGCTGTTTCCACGGGCTCGCTGGGCCTCGACGTGGCGCTGGGCATCGGCGGGCTGCCCCGCGGCAGGGTCGTGGAGATTTATGGACCGGAGTCGTCCGGGAAGACCACGCTCACGCTGCAGGCCATCGCGCAGTGCCAGAAAGCCGGTGGAACCGCGGCGTTCGTCGACGCCGAGCACGCGCTCGATCCCGTGTACGCCGGGAAGCTCGGCGTCAACGTGGACGACCTCCTGGTGTCGCAGCCGGACACCGGCGACCAGGCACTGGAGATCACGGACATGCTGGTGCGGTCCGGAGCGGTGGATATGGTGGTCATCGACTCGGTCGCGGCGCTCACGCCGAAGGCGGAGATCGAGGGCGAAATGGGCGATTCGCACGTCGGTCTGCATGCACGCCTGATGTCACAGGCGCTGCGTAAGCTTACCGGCAACATCAAGCGCTCGAACACCCTGGTGGTGTTCATCAATCAGATCCGCATGAAGATCGGTGTGATGTTCGGCAGCCCGGAGACCACTACCGGTGGCAACGCGCTGAAGTTCTACGCGTCCGTGCGCCTGGACATCCGGCGCATCGGCGCCATCAAGAAAGGCGAGGAGGTGATCGGCAACGAGACGCGCGTGAAGGTCGTCAAAAACAAGCTGGCGCCGCCGTTCAAGCAGGCGGAGTTCGAGATCCTCTACGGCGAAGGCACCTCGCGCGAGGGCGAGCTGATCGACCTCGGTGTGGCTCACGGTCTGGTCGACAAGTCCGGCGCCTGGTACAGCTACGAAGGTGACCGTATCGGCCAGGGCAAGGACAACGTGCGCAACTTCCTCAAGGAGCACCCGGAGATGGCGCTCGCAATCGAGACCAGGCTGCGCGCCCTGCTGTTGCCGGACACCAGCCGCAAGGCCGAAAGCGAAACGGCCGCCGAGCAGCCGCCGGAACTGGCTGCCGACGCGTAGCCGATATCTGAGGCAATCTGGACCGGTACCGCGCCCCGCAGGTACCGGGCGCAACAAGATGACCGGCCCCGGCGATGGGCACACCGCAACGGCGTATGACGCCGCGTTACGCCTGCTGGCCCGCCGCGAGCATTCGCGGCGCGAGCTCAAATCCAAGCTGCTGCAGCGTGCTTACGCGCTCGACAGCATCGAACAGGCGCTCGACCGCCTCTCCGAGCAGGACTACCTCAGCGACCGGCGCTTCGCCGGGTTGTATGCGGCCGAACGCGTCGGCAAGGGGTTCGGGGCGCGGCGAATCGAGGCGGAGCTGCGCGAGCGCGGTATCGATGCGGCGGAGATCGCCGCGGCGCTGGGTCCGTTCGCGGACCGCTGGGAAGCCGTGCTGGTGGACCTGTGCGCGCACCGGTTCGGCGGAGAGCCGCCGGCGGACCGTCGCGAGTGGCAGCGGCGAGCGCGCTTTCTCGAGGGCAGGGGATTTGCCACCGATTCGATCAGGCGCGTGCTTGGCGATTATGGGTGACGTGAAATATACTCGGTAACTTATTGAAAAAGCGACAATTAGATGGCCAAGTCAAAATCAGAGCCGATGAGCGCCGCCGAGCTGCGGCAGCGCTTCCTGGCGTTCTTCGAAGCGCGCGGGCACGCGATCGTCGACTCCTCACCGCTGGTGCCGGGGAACGATCCGACCCTGCTGTTCACCAACTCGGGCATGGTGCAGTTCAAGGACGTGTTTCTGGGAACCGAGCAGCGGCCCTACAAACGGGCGACCACGTCGCAGCGCTGCGTGCGTGCGGGCGGCAAGCACAACGATCTCGAGAATGTCGGCTACACCGCGCGCCACCATACGTTTTTCGAGATGCTCGGTAATTTCAGCTTCGGTGACTACTTCAAAGAGGACGCCATCAAGTTCGCCTGGGAGTTCCTCACGGACGCGCTGGGGATCGCCCCCGACAAGCTCTGGGTCACGGTGCACTCGAGCGACGAAGAGGCGGCCGACATCTGGCTCGACACCATCGGCGTGAATCCGGCGCAGTTCACGCGTATCGATACCAGCGACAACTTCTGGCAAATGGGTGACACGGGGCCGTGCGGGCCCTGCACCGAGATCTTCTACGACCACGGCCCCGAGGTGGACGGGGGCCCGCCGGGCACGCCCGAGGAGGACGGGGACCGGTACGTGGAAATCTGGAACCTCGTGTTCATGCAGTACGACCGCGACACCGACGGCACCCTGACGCCGCTACCCAAGCAGTCGGTCGACACGGGCATGGGCCTGGAACGCATCGCGGCGGTGATGCAGGGCGTGCACAGCAACTACGAGATCGACCTGTTCCAGAACCTGATGCAAGCAATCGCGACGCTCGCCGGCGTCGACCACCTCGACAACAGCTCGCTGCGGGTGATCGCCGACCACATTCGCTCGTGCGCGTTTCTGGTGGCGGATGGCGTCACCCCCAGCAACGACGGACGCGGCTATGTGCTGCGCCGGATCATCCGACGCGCGGCGCGTCACGGTTACATGCTCGGCCTGCGCGAGCCGTTTTTCCACAGACTGGTGCAGCCGCTGGCGGACGAGATGGGCGTGGCCTACCCGATTCTGGTCAAGGCGCAAAGCCGCATCGAGACGACGCTGCGCCGCGAGGAAGAGCGTTTCCTGGAAACGCTGGAGCAGGGCATGCGTATTCTGGACGAGCAGCTGCGCGAGGTACGCGGCGCCGAAATTCCCGGATCGCTGGTGTTCAAGCTCTACGACACGTACGGGTTTCCCGTGGACCTCACCGGCGACATCGCGCGCGAACGGGACATGATCCTGGACATGGTCGGGTTCGAGCGTGAAATGGAGGTGCAACGCGAACGCGCGCGAGCGGCGAGCCGGTTCGCCGGCGGCAAGGCGCTGCGCCTGGAGGGCGAGCCGGAGACGGCCTTCTCGGGTTACTCGCAGCTGGAGCAGGACGTGACCGTGCTGGCTGTGCTGCGGGATGGCGACCGCGTTGCCGGGTTGCAGGAAGGCGAGCAAGGTGTCGTGGTTCTGGACCGAACGCCGTTCTATGCCGAGTCCGGTGGGCAGGTCGGCGATCGCGGCGTGATCAGCGCGGACACCTTCCGCTTCGATGTGCAGGACACGCAGAGGCACGGCGGAGTGATCGCCCATTCGGGCATGCTGGCGAGCGGGCAGCTGGAACCGGACATGCGCGCGCGGGCCAGCGTGGATGCCGCTCGCCGGGAGGCGACTGTGCTGAACCACTCGGCTACGCATCTGATGCACGCAGCGCTGCGCCAGGTCCTCGGTGAGCACGTCCAGCAAAAGGGCTCGCTGGTGGACGATCAGCACCTGCGTTTCGACTTTTCTCACCCGCAGCCGGTGACGGACGCTGAGATCGCCGAGATCGAGCGTATCGTCAACCGCCAGGTACGCGCCAACGCGGCGGCCGAGGCGCGCGAGATGAGCATGGACGAGGCGATGGCCGCAGGTGCGCTCGCGTTTTTCGGTGACAAGTACGGTGAGCGCGTGCGCGTCCTGTCAATCGGGGATTACTCCACCGAGCTGTGTGGCGGAACGCACGTCTCTCGTGCCGGCGATATCGGTGTGTTCAAGATCACCTCGGAGACCGGTATCGCTTCGGGCGTGCGGCGTATAGAGGCCGTGACCGGTGAGCGAGCCTGGCAATGGATTGCAGCGCGCGAGGCGCGGCTGCAGAAGATCGCGGCGTTGCTCAAAGCGGGCGGCGACGACGTCGACAGCAAGGTAGCGCAGCTCGTCGAGCGCAACCGCACCCTGGAGAAAGAGCTCGCGCGCGTGAAAGGCAGGCTGGCCGTTCAAGCGGGCAGCGACGTGGCCAGTCAGGCGGTCGACGTCAAAGGCGTGCGCGTGCTGGCCGTGCAGCTGGAGGGTGTGGACGCGAAGGCCCTGCGCGACATGGCGGATCAGCTGAAGAACAAGCTGGGCAGCGCCGCCGTGGTGCTGGCCGCGGTCGAGGACGACAAGGTTCGTCTGGTCGCGGGCGTGACCAAGGACCGCACGTCCGTGATCAAGGCCGGCGAGCTGGTGAACAGCGTGGCGGAGAAGGTCGGCGGCCGTGGCGGGGGGCGCGCGGACATGGCGCAGGCCGGCGGCACCGATGCGAGCGGGCTGAGCGCGGCGCTGGCGGCGGTTCCCGACTGGGTCAGGGCGCGGCTCGACTGATGGCGCTGCTCGTGCAGAAGTACGGCGGCACGTCGGTGGGCGACGTTACGCGTATTCAGCGGGTCGCCGACAAGGTGATCGCTGCGCGTCAGCAAGGCCACGACCTGGTGGTCGTAGTGTCCGCAATGAGCGGCGAGACCAACCGTCTGATCGAGCTGGCCCACAGCATCTCCGAGCATCCGGATCCGCGTGAGCTCGACGTGCTGCTGGCCACGGGCGAACAGGTAACGATCGCACTGCTCAGCATGGCGTTGCAGGCGCGCGACTATGCGGCGCGCTCGTTTACCGGGTCGCAGGTGCATATTCTCACCGACAGCGTCTACAACAAGGCGCGGATTCTCGAGATCGATGACCGCCGGGTTCGCGCCGAGCTGGCCAAGGGAAAAGTGGTCGTGGTAGCGGGTTTCCAGGGGGTCGACGAGGACGGCAGCATCACCACGCTGGGGCGCGGCGGTTCCGATACCTCGGCGGTAGCGCTGGCGGCAGCGCTCTCGGCCGACGAGTGTCAGATCTTCACAGACGTCGACGGCGTTTACACGACCGATCCCCGGATCGAGCCCAACGCACGGCGCCTGGACCAGATCACGTTCGAAGAAATGCTTGAAATGGCCAGCCTGGGGTCTAAGGTACTACAGATACGCGCGGTGGAGTATGCCGGGAAGTACAATGTGCCGTTGCGGGTTTTGTCGACGTTCGAGGATGGTCCCGGCACGTTAATCAGCTACGAGGAGCCCAGATTGGAAAAGGCAATGATTTCCGGCATCGCGTTCAACAAGGACGAGGCGCAGATCACGGTCAACCGGGTGGTCGACAAGCCGGGAATTGCATGGAAGTTGCTTGGTCCGGTTTCAGAAGCGAGCATCGAGGTCGATATGATCGTGCAGAACAACACCGGCGACGAGCGCACGGACTTCACATTTACAGTACATCGCAACGACTTCAAACGCGCGCTGCAGCTGGTGAAGCAGACGGCGGACGAGCTGGACGCAGAATCGGTTGACGGGGATGCGACGATCGTGAAGCTGTCCCTGGTAGGAGTGGGTATGCGCTCGCACGCGGGGATCGCGAGCAGGATGTTCAAAGCGTTGGCCGAGGAGGGAATCAACATCAGAATGATTTCCACCTCGGAGATAAAGATCTCGGTTGTGATCGACGAGAAGTACCTGGAGCTGGGCGTGCGTGCGCTGCATCAGGCTTTTCGCCTCGACCTGCCGATCCAGATTGTCGAACCCGGCGAGCAACCTGCGGCTTGAGTTACGGAATTGAACCAGCACCGGTGAACACGGTGTGAGGTAAGAAGAGGGCCGAGTAGGAAGAGAGCCTGATAATTGAGGTGAAAACGTCTGCAGGTGAGGAAGTGCTATGTTAATTCTGACGAGGCGAGTCGGAGAAACGCTGATGATCGGTGACGAGGTCACCGTCACAGTGTTGGGTGTGAAGGGAAACCAGGTCCGGATCGGCGTCAACGCGCCGAAAGAGGTGGCGGTGCATCGCGAGGAGATCTATGAGCGCATCAAGCGTGAGCAGGAGAACCAGGATGCACCGGGCACGAACGGGCAGGGTGAATGACGAAGGCGCTTTACGCCTGAGTCCGGGATTGTCCCCGTCGCCACCTGGCCGGGTGGCGGGGGTGCAGTAAGCGTCTCGTCTTTAGGAACAACTGACTCACTGAACACCAGCTGTCGTTTGCCAGGGCTGCATAGCATCAGTGGGACTGCGAAAAACCACTTAACGCCGGGTGGCGAAACCGGGTAAAGTGCCCGCCCTGCGTCCGACCCGCCTCCGGAGGGGAAAGCCGGAACGACGTGCAAGGAGAGGTGGCCGAGTGGCTTAAGGCGCTCCCCTGCTAAGGGAGTATGGGTTAATAGCCCATCGAGGGTTCGAATCCCTCCCTCTCCGCCAATTGGAGTTATAAACGGCTGAAAGTAAGAGAATTAATCTGAAATAATAAATTCTGTGTACAAATCTACCTACAAACCGAACTGCGTTACCCAACCTATTCCCAGATAGCTCTGAACCCCGACTAGCTATACTTACCCTTCAACTCCCTCAGAGTGATCCAACCATGTGTGCCAGAGCCGACTATCGAGAAGGGTTCCAGGTGCTGGTCGCCGAATTTCGGCGGCTCATGCGGAAAGTTGGTGCGCGGTGGCGTCGCCGGACTTTGACCACTCGTTCGCAACCCGCGAACGTTGAACGCACTGGCTGACCTGCCGCCGACCCGCTGACAACGATGCACCCGCAGCACTGTGTCCATGTACTCCACCAACACCGTGGTGCAATGCCCGCGTAAACACCTCTCCCGTTCAAGGCGCTGGTCGGCGTGAAACTCACCGCACGCACTTTTTGCAAATCAACGGTGGCGTGCTGAATCGGATGAGCGCGCTCGGACTCCCGAGATCCGAGCGCGTTCGGCTGGGTTAATCCGTCCGCGGCTGCGCCGTGCATGAGTTACACAAAAACGCTACGCCGATTCACAGTTAGGTCTCTTCGTCATCGCCCAAGAGGTCGTCTACCCACCAATAGCCGCGGTTTGTCTCCAACCAATGGCGCGCTGGCGCGAAGTCCAAGGCATGAGAATCCAATTTCGTCAGCGCGTAGACTGCATCCAGAGACACGCGAGTTCCCCGAGTCGCAACGATCGTCCTTAGGGCCGAAACGGTCGAGTCCCGGGTATCTTCAAGCGCTACAAGTGTCCGACAAGCCGCGGCACTCACTTCTGGTGCGTGATCCTGCAGATAACCTGCAACGGTGTCCAGGAGGTCGGCAGACGGTTCGCGGACGCATGCCCCGACTGCAGCCAACGCATACATCCTGACGGTCGGGTCGTCATCCTTGAGAAGCAGCACCGCACATTGGAAAGCTGAACTCTGAGGAGAAGATATTTCAGCCAACGCCCACGGTACCCGCCATCGAACTTCCCGGTCTGGATGTTCCGCGAGACGAGCGAGGTGGGAAAGGAGTGGAGAAACCGGGGCTCCAATGTGGCCGCAAGCCCACACCGCATGCGCCTGCACGCTTGAGTCCCGATCCTGGAGCAAATGGCTCAGGATCTCCTCCGTCTGGATCGACCAGTGTTTCATCAACCCTGTGATCCGGGCAATTGCCCGAAGAACCTGCGCATCCGGATCTTCAACAAGGGACGCAAAGCCATCGAGGACTTGTTGACGCTCCTGCGCACTGACCTTGTTGCCATCAAAGTAGTACTCGGACGTATCAAGCAGGTGTTCCGCTGCCTTCTTTCGCCGAGAAGATGGCGGACCGGCGATCTCACCAAGCCATTTTGCTACGCGCTTCCCGATCGGCAAGTTTTCTGAACCTAACGCCTTGGTCAGCGACCAACAAAGCGCGTAGCGGCTCGTCGGTCCGGCTGCATGCGCTTTGTAAGGTGCACGCTACACATGCTGCAAAACATTGATGAGTGTTCCAAATGGATCGCGTGCGTAAAACCTGCGAACACCCCATGGTTCGTTCTCGGACCATACTCCATCGGGACATTGTCATCTCTCACCCGATCTAAAGCCATTTCAATATCATCTACCTCAATTGATAAATCTGGCACTGATGTTCCAGACCCGCCTTCCGTTGCAAGCTGACTTGAACACTCATCGCCTCTTTTTGCCCATGAGTGCGTATCCAGGGCGTTGTTGCAACAGCGCCACTCCGACCAGTAAAAACGTGAAGCGGTGGAGGCGATGCGACGTCCGAAGCGTTGGTTAAATGCGGCGTGCTGAATCGGACGAGCGCGCTCGGGCTACCCTTCAGAGCGCATTCAGCTGGGTTTAGTCCGTCCACAGCTCGAGTTTGGGATCTACGAAAACGCCCTAGGCTGCTTCAAAGTCGACCTTTTGAACATCCGAAAGGTCTGTCGTTTTCTTCGTTTGCCACAAATCGTAATTATGCTGCATCGCGAGCCAACTCTCCGGTGAACGACCCAGCGCCTTCGATAATCTCAACGCCATTTCTGGACTGATTCCACTGCGCGTACTGACGAGGCGCGTTAGCGTTGAGGGGGACACCCCCGGGCTTTGCGCCAGCGACCGTATACTGATCCCGAACGGCTCGATGTAAGTAGCCCGGATAAACTCCCCGGGATGAGGGGGATTGTGCATCGCCATCAGTGATAGTCCTCGTAGAACCGGTCTATGCGAAAATCCGATCTCGTTTTTGAGTGCCCTGACGGCGTCGCCGTAGATGCGGGCACTATCTGATAAGAGAAATCTCCACGTCGGTTTTCAGCTTTTTCCACTCTTGATCGGTGGTCAGAACCGGAAGCGACTTGTCCTTTGCAAGGGCGAGGCAAGCACGGTCGCCGAGTGAGAGACCCAGTCGTTTCGTGCTCTCCCAGAGTGCTCCAGCCATTTCGGCATGTGTCGCCGTGAAGGGTTCCAGTGTCAGGCCCAGTGCCGTGATGTCTTGGCGCATACCGCCGATATCTACCGATTTGGCGAGGGACTTCTGGATGACCTCAGACCAGTTGACACAAGACATGCACGCATCGGGCAGATGCTCGGTAACGTTTTCGGCGCCTGGCTCGTCATGCAACCAAGCGAGAAGCGCGGAGGCGTCAAGTACGACGCTCACTTTTCCTGCTCCCTGCGAGCCTCCGCACGGCGCTCGCTGATTAGCTCATCGGCTAGCCTTTCATCCTTAGGAACGTGCTTGAACCTTGCTTTCAAACGGCGTGCGACGGTGCTCGCTTTTTCGAGCACGAGGCGACCGTCTTCCTGACGAATGAGCAACCGGTCGCCAGGGTGGAAGTCGAGCGCGCGGCGTAACGCGGCGGGGATGACTACCCGACCTTGTGGGCCGATACGTACCTCGTCAGAAGGTTGTGCCATAGCTTCTCCAATAGTGCCAACTATGTAAAAGCGTGGCACCTACGTATCGTAAGCGGCACGCATCCCATCGTCAAGGCAACTGGTGCTCAGCTGTGGTGCAGAACCTGAGAAATTACTTTAAGTTTCGGGACAATTTTGGGACAGTGAGGTCGGTATAAGGCGGTAGAGGACGGTGTAAATCGGTAGGTATAGGTAAGACGTAACCTGTTGAAGGATTGAGAAAAAACGCGCAAGTAGCGGTTTTGAAAGGACTTAATTAGGGGTCTTGAAAACCGTTGACGGGCAACCGTCCGGG
>JAHELT010000014.1:0-48693 GCA_024644045.1 Chromatiales bacterium
GTCGGCGGACTGCATGCAGATCGCCTGCGCCTGCGCCTCCGCCTCGACGGCCTGCTCCAGGCCCATGGACCATTCCTGATTGAGCTGCGTCTTGGTGATCATGTGCGCAAACGTCGGACCGTCAGCCAGCCGTTGCCCGAGCGAGAGCGCTTCATCGACCAGCAGGTCGTCGTCCACCACCCGATTGTAGTAGCCCCAGGCCAGTCCCTCCTCGGCCGAGAAGCTGCGCCCCGTGTAGAGCAGCTCCGCCGCGCGGCCCTGTCCGATGAGGCGCGGCAGCATTGCGCAAGCCCCCATGTCGCAGCCGGCAAGCCCGACGCGGGTGAACAGGAACGCGCATTTCGCATCCGCGGTGGCGAGCCGCAGATCGCTCGCCATGGTGATGATCGCACCGGCGCCGACCGCCACGCCCTGCACCGCGGCGATGATCGGTTTGCCGCAGGCGAGCATGGCCTTGACCAGATCGCCCGTCATACGCGTGAACGCGAGCAGCCCTTTCATGTCCATCTCGACCAGCGGCCCGATGATCTCGTGCACGTCGCCGCCCGAGCAGAAGTTACCGCCGTTGGGTGCGAACACCACCGCCTTGACATCGTCGCTGTACGGCATGGCGCGGAAGGTGTCGCGCAGCTCCGCGTAGCTGTCGAAGGTCAGCGGATTCTTGCGCTCCGGGCGGTTCAGCGTGATCACCGCCACACGGTCGTGCATGCGCCAGTTGAAATGCTCCGGCTTCAAGTCAGCAAGCGTGCTCATCGACGCGCCTCCGCCATTTTCAGTTTCAGTTTGTCCAGCAGGCCGATGAGCTGCAGCGTCTCGGCGTTGCTGAACCCGTGCATGATCTGGTTGATCCAGCTCTGGTGGGCGCTCGCCATGCGCGTGAAAGCCTGGCGGCCGCGCTTAGACAGGTGCACGCGCGTCGCGCGCCGGTCGTTCTCGAGCGGCGTGCGCAGCACCAGGCCGTCAGCGACCAGCCGTTCAACGATGCCGGTTACGTTGCCGTTGGAGACTTCCAGCTCGCGCGAGAGCTCGCTCATGAGCAGACCTTCCGGGTGGCGATCCAGGGCTGCCAGCACGTCGAAGCGCGGCAGGGTGGTGGCGAACTCCGCCTTCAAAAGCTCGCGCACGTCGTTCTCGATGACGCGAGATGCACGCAGCAGCCGCAACCACAGGCGCAGGCGCTGTCTGGCACCGCCCGAGGCGCGGCGTGCGGGCGCGTTCAAACCTCGCCTCCGGACACTGAGATCGCCTGCCCGGTCACCGAAGCGGCCCCCGGCGAGAGCAACCACAGTGCGGTATCGGCGACTTCCTGCGGTGTAATGAAACGCCCCTGCGGGTTGCTTCGCATCAGCGAGGTGCGCACCTGTTCGGCACTCTTGCCGGTCTGGGCGCAGATCTTCTCGATCGACCGCTCCAGCAGCGGCGTGTCGATGAAGCCGGGACAGATCGCGTTCACGGTGACGCCGCTGCCCGCGGTTTCCACGGACAGTGCGCGTGTGAATCCGACCACGCCGTGCTTCGCCGCACAGTAAGCGCTGACGTAGGGGTAACCTTTGAGGCCCGCCGTGCTTGCGATGTTCACGATGCGTCCCGCACCGCGTTCAAGCATGTCAGGCAACACACCCCGCGCGCACAAAAACACGCCCGTGACGTTCACGGCCAGCATCGAGTTCCACATCGAGAGCGTGGTTTTCGCGAGCGGCGCGCTGTCGGCAGCACCTGCGCTCGCGATCAACATGTCTATCGGTCCGTGCGCCCGGCGTGCCACCTCGAGAGCTTCGGTGACCTGCTGCTCGTCGGTGACGTCAGCCGCTACGGCCGTCGCGCCAGCCAGGTCATTCGCCAACGTCTCGAGAGGTCGCAGGCGGCGGCCGACGAGCGTGACTTGCGCGCCCGCCGCGCTCAGTGCTTCGGCGATGCACTTGCCGACGCCCGAGCCGGCGCCCGTCACCAGTGCGTGTTGCCCCGAAAGATCGTTCATGTCCTTTCTCGACTACAGGTGTGCACTCAACGCTTCGCCACGCGAGGCCAGGCGCTCGATCTGCTGTTTACCGGCGAGGTACGGCGACGGCCAACCGATCTCGCCATGCTGCAGCGCGGCCGCCGCATGCAGTGTCCAGTAAGGATCGGCAAGGTGCGGGCGCGCCAGGCAGACGAGATCGGCACGTCCTGCCATCAGGATCGAATTCACGTGATCGGGCTGGTAGATGTTACCGACCGCCATGGTCGGGATGTCCACCTCCTGGCGGATCCGATCGGAGAACGGCGTCTGGAACATGCGCCCGTACACCGGTTGCGCCTCGATCGAGGTCTGCCCGGCAGAGACGTCGATGATGTCCACGCCAGCTTCCTTCAGCAGCACCGCGATAGCTACCGCGTCCTCCGGCGTGATGCCTTCTTCGCCGACCCAGTCGTTTGCGGAGATACGCACCGAGATCGGTTTTTCCGCCGGCCACACGGCGCGCACCGCATGAAAGATCTCCAGCGGGTAGCGCAGGCGGTTCGGCAGCTCGCCGCCGTACTCGTCATCGCGTTTGTTGGTCAACGGCGTGATGAACGCGGACAGCAGATAACCGTGCGCACAGTGCAGCTCGAGCATATCGAAGCCGCAGCGCTGCGCTCGCTCGGCGGCCTGCACGAACTGGTCACGCACGGCATCCATGTCTTCGCGGGTCATGGCGCGCGGCACCTGGTTGCGCGGCGACCAGGGCACGGCCGAGGGTGCGATCACGGGCCAGTTGCCCTCGGCAAGCGGCGCATCCATCTCCTCCCAGCCGAGCTGGGTCGAGCCCTTGGCGCCCGAATGGCCAAGCTGGATGACGATTTTCGCCGGGGTCTCGGCGTGCACGAAATCGACGATCCGGCGCCAGGCGGCTTGCTGCTCATCGGTGTACAGCCCGGTGCAGCCCGGCGTGATGCGCCCGGGCGGCGATACGCAGGTCATCTCGGTGTACACGAGGCCGGCGCCGCCCTTGGCGCGCTCACCGTAATGCACGAAGTGCCAGTCGGTCGGGTTGCCGTCAACGGCGCGGTACTGCGCCATGGGCGAAACGACGACGCGGTTCTCCAGCTGCAGATCACGCAGCCGGAACGGCACGAACATCGGCGCACGGGCGTTGACCGGCGCGATGTTCGAGGTGCGCGCAGCGAACCAGCGTTCGGCGGACTCCAGCCACTCGGGATCGCGCAGGCGCAGGTTCTCGTGACTGATGCGCTGCGAACGCGTCAGCAGCGCGTAATTGAACTGCACAGGATCGAGCGTCAGGTAACGCTCGATCTGCTCGAACCACTCCATCGAGTTACGCGCCGCCGACTGCAGCCGCAGCACTTCCAGCCGGCGATCGGCCTCGTAGCGCTCGAATGCGGTGGTCAGGTCCGGCTCGCTGTGCACATAGCCGGCCAGCGCGATGGCACTTTCCATCGCCAGCTTGGTGCCCGAGCCGATCGAGAAGTGCGCCGTGGCCGCGGCGTCGCCCATCAGCACGATGTTCTCATGCGACCAGCGCTCGCACAGCACGCGCGGGAAATTGATCCAGGCCGAGCCACGTATGTGGTTCGCATTACTCATCAGCGAATGGCCGTTCAGGGAGTCGGCGAAGATCTTCTCGCATACCGCGATCGACTGCTGCTGGCTCATGTCGCCGAAGCCGTAACGCTCCCAGATTTCCTGCGAGCACTCGACGATGAAGGTCGCTGTATCCGCGTCGAACTGATAGGCGTGCGCCCACACCCAGCCGAGCTCCGTTTCCACGAAAATGAACGTGAACGCGTCGTCGAACTTCTGCCGGGTGCCGAGCCACACAAACTTGCAGGCGCGTAAATCCACGTCGGGCCGGAACACTGCCTCGTGCTCTTTTCGGGCCGTCGAGTTCAGACCATCCGCAGCGAGAATGAGGTCGTAGCCGGCGAAATCGGCCGTCGATTTGTATTCGTGCTCGAACGCCAATTCGACGCCGAGCTCGCGGGCCCGCTGCTGCAGCAGCTCGAGCAGCTTCTTGCGCCCGATGCCGCAAAAGCCGTGGCCGGTGGAGACGGTGCGGGTCCCGCGATAGTGCACCGCAATATCGTCCCAGTAGGCGAAATGCTCGCGGATCGCCGCCGCGCTGACCCGGTCGTTGACGGCCAGGTTGTCCAGCGTCTCGTCGGACAGGACCACGCCCCAGCCGAAGGTGTCGTTCGCGCGGTTGCGCTCGAACACCGTCACCTCGTGCGCGGGATCATGCAGCTTCATGCTGATGGCGAAATACAGACCGGCGGGACCGCCGCCCAGGCACGCTACTTTCATGGCGTTTCCATCGCTACAGGGGCAGTTGACGCACAAATATGCGCCATCGCTTTCAATATTTCAAGCCTAAAGTTTTAACCTTAAAACATTGTTGCTCGCTCCTCTCTTCTTCCACTCTCCTTCCCTTCTATCTCTCTCCCCTCTTTTAGTTCCCCTCTCCCTCCGGGAGAGGGATCAGGGGTGAGGGCTCTTCTTCCCACTTTATTCCGTTCCTCCGGAAGATCTCCTCATCCCACCCTTGCTCCCATGGGAGAAGGGCTTCTCCTGTGCCCCTCTCCTGCGGAAGAGGAGCCAGAGGTGGGGGTCAGGGCACATAGGCAGCAGCTGGAGAAAAAGACTAGACTAACCGTAAGTCAATGGGGTCTGACTTGGTCAGACCTAGGTCAGACCCGACTGATACGACAACGCTAGCGCGATTCGTTTAAGGATTGCCGAGATCTGCGAAGAAAACACATCCGGCGGATCAGCTTATTCCAGCCGTAGACAGGGAACCACATCACTTCAAGCGCAGATACTGCGTACACGGCGCGACAAACCGAAGGTAGATCACAATGAAGCGGAGAGACCTCAACGAGCACCTGTTCGGACCCGGACCGAAGCGGATCCTTGCCCTCGACGGCGGCGGGGTCCGCGGCATCCTCACGCTGCAGCTGCTTAGGCGAATCGAGGCGCTCGTTCGCAAGCGCACCGGCGACGACTCGGCGGTGCTCGCCGACTACTTCGATCTGATCGGTGGAACGTCGACCGGTGCCATCATTGCCGCCTCGCTGGCGCTCGGTTACACCGTCGACCGCATCCAGAAGGTGTATGAGGAGCTCGGTAACTCGATCTTCGAGTCGAGCTTTTTCCGCCGGGGGCTGTTGCGCCCCAAGTTCTCGGAGAAGCCGGTAGAGGCGGCGCTGGAACGCGAATTCGGCAACACCCGGCTCGGCGGGCCGGAGCTCGGGACCGGCCTCGCCGTCGTGGCCAAGCGGCTCGACACCGGCAGTCCCTGGGTCATTCACAACAACCCCGAGGGGCCCTACTTCAACCAGCGGCCGGGCAGCAAATCCACGCCGAACAAGGACTACCTGTTACGCAATGTGGTGCGGGCCAGCACGGCGGCACCCACCTACTTCGAGCCCGAGAAGATACGCGTGGCCGACGGCATAGAAGGCGCTTTCATCGACGGCGGCGTCAGCCCGCACAATAACCCCGCGCTCCAGCTGCTGATGCTCGCCACGCTCAAGGGACACGGGCTGGGCTGGCCAACGGGCGGCGACCGGCTCCTGCTCGTATCGCTCGGGACCGGTTCGAGGAGCCTCGAGCTCGACCCGGAGGAAGTCATGGACATGGCGGCGGTGCAGCTCGGCGTACGCGGGCTCGTCTCGTTGATGGACGACGCCGCCGCGCTCAATGAGCTGATGCTGCAGTGGATGTCGTCGAGCCCGACGGCGCGCGAGATTGACAGTGAATGTGGCGACCTGAGCGGGGATGTGCTCGGCGGCGGCGAGCCGCTGCTCACCTATCTGCGTTACGACGTCAAGTTTGACGATCCCTGGCTCCGCGGCAAGCTGAGCGCCGAGCAACTGCAGACGATCTATGACATGGACCGCCCCGAGAACATGAACAAGCTGGTGGAGATCGGCGAGTCGGCGGCGGGCCGGATCCAGGACGACCATTTCGCCCGGAGCTTCGACATCGACTAGCCTTCAGTTGTAACAGCGGAGAATAACGATGACAGCCGGAAGCGAAACGGCGGCGCGTAAGAGAACGACAGCAACCAACGACGCGAAACGGCAGCTGACCTGCTTTGTCGTCACCGGCTTCGGCGAAAAGACCGACTACTCGACGGGGCGTGTCCTGAACCTCGACAAGACCTACGAGCAGCTCGTCCGGCCGGCCTGCGACAGGGTCAACGTCAACTGTTTCCGGGCCATCGACGCCAACCTCACGGGCAGCATCGATGCAATTATGTACCGCTGGATCTACGACGCGGACATCGTCATCGCCGATCTCTCGACGTTGAACGCCAATGTGTTCTACGAGCTCGGCGTGCGCCACGCCCAGCGGCCGAACACCACGCTCATCATCGCCGAATCGGTGCTGATGGAGCGCATCCCCTTCGACCTGAGCTCATTCGTCATCCACGAATACGAGCACGGCGGGGAGGACATTAACGCCAGGGAGCAGGAGCGGTTCGTCGAGCACCTGGCCGAAGTGCTGGAGAACATCATCGCGGCGGAGCGCCGCAGGCAGGCAGCAACACCGCAAGTACACCGCGAATCCGACAGTCCGGTGTTCAAGTTTATGATCGGCATGACACCGCCCGCCTACCAGGCGGAGTCCTACCTGGAGCCGCCCGCTTACATCCCTCCGGCGCTGCGCGCGGACGCGGCGGTGAGCGAGGGGGAATCACTCGCCAGTGTCATCGATGCGGCGGAAGCCGCAAAGAAGAACAACGACCTCTCGGAGGCCATGCGCCTGTTCGCGCGGGCGATCGAGCTGCAAACGGACGGTGAGGCGCACAGAAAACCGGACGTTTTCCTCGCGCAGCGGCTGGCACTGGTGACCTACAAAGCGGGCGAGCAGCCCGATGCCAACGGCAATGTCGACAGGGATGCCGCGATCGCGGCGCTGTATGAGGCCGAAACCATATTGGCGAAATACTGCGCGCCGAAGATTTCCAACGATCCCGAGACGCTGGGGCTGTCAGGCGCCATCAACAAACGCCTCTTCGAGCTGACCGATGATCTCACGTACCTGGAGCGGGCGATCGGTTTTTACGAACGCGGCTTCTACGTCAAGCGCGATTACTACAGCGGCATCAACGTGGCCTACATGTACACCCAGCGAGCCAACCTGCTGGCGGACAGCTTCGGAGCCATTGTCAGCTACGGCCACGCCAACATGATCCGTCAGAATGTGATCGAGATCTGTGAGGCGCTGATCGACGACGAGGTGGACTTCGCGCTCCGCGGCGATCAGCAGTGGGTCTACATGACGCTCGCCGAGGCCTACCAGGGACTTGGCCGGAACGCGGACGAGGAACGGCTGTGGCGCAAGATAGACAGCATCGCCACCGACTTCGGCAGGAAAAGCTATCTCGGCCAGAAAGCCAAACTCCAGGCGGCGATCGACGAGTTCGAGCGCCAGGTGCGGCCCGCTGACCTCGGCGCGAAAACCGGTACGGGCGGCTCAGTTTCGCCCTCCCCGGCGGCCGAGCCAGTGGCACAGACAGAGACTACGCAGCAGGTCAGCCCGGCTGTCTCGCCCGGCGCCAGGCCCTCCCCCATCGATGCCGGCGCCGCGCAGCGGCAAACCGATCCGGCCGCTCGGGCGCAGGTGCACGATCGAGCAGCCGTCAGTGGCGCGACGAAAGCGTCCGTCGTGCCAATGGGAGAAGCCGACTACATCGAGCAGCGACTCGACGACCAGTTGAACTGGTTTGAAAAGAAAAGCGCCGCCGCCCAGCGGTGGTACAAACGTTTGCGACTGATCGAAATCGTCGCCGCCGCCAGCATTCCGTTGCTTGCCGTGTACGACGGGAAGTTCGACGAGAAGTTCTCGTATACGACATTGGCCATGGCTGCGATCGGTGTGGTTGTCGCCGTCCTCGCCGGTACTATCGGCCTGTACCGGTTTCAGGAGAACTGGACCGAGTACCGCGCGGCCGCCGAGTCGCTCAAGCAGGAGAAGTACCTGTACCTCACCCGGGCCGCACCGTACAACGGCGATCAACCCTTCGAGACACTCGTGCGGCGCACAGAGGCGCTGCTGAAAAGCGAATACGCCGGCTGGGCACAGGCCATGCGAGAATAACGGGGTCAATCCGACGTTTCACGCACTCACTAACGCGGCGTAGAAATGCCTGCGCAGCAAATGAGCTTTTTTGTCCGGAGATGCGTAGTGCGTAGACTTGACCCCTTGGAGGAGCGGAGATGATTGGTCTTGGATGTCACGACAAAGATATTCCCCGGAGCGCCTGTGATGCCTACCGCGAGCAGGTCGAGGGGATCACCCGCGTGCCGATGGCCGAGGTCTACGACACTGGGGACAAGCTGACGTTCAGGGAGTACCTGCCGGACGATCGCCAGCCGATGACCGTGAGGCAGGTTCAGCAGGCGCTCGCAGCCATCGGGCTCTTCCCGGGCGGCGAGCCCGATGCGATCTGCGGTTACCGCACGCTGTCCGCGATCCGGCTGTTCCAGGAGTACGTGCGCACGGTCGAGCAGCGTCCCTGCGACCCCGACGGCCGCCTCGGTCCCCAGTCGCTGGAACACCTGCAGCGCTGGATCGAGAGTGGTAACCAGGTCGAATGGGCAAATACGATAGCTCACTGGCAGGCCGGTACACTCGGGCAGACCGAGTACACCGGCTGGCTTTCGCTGCTGGAGCGGATCAGGCAGAAATATGCCGCCGATCCGAACCGGATGCTGCAGCTGGTGAATGCGTTTTCCGGTGAAACGGACACGCGTAAGGTGGCGGACTGGGACTTCGACCCGCACCGCATTCACCTGATCGGGATCCGCCGCAACGAGTTCAGCGGAAAGTTCGACGACGTGTTCGTGCTCCTGATCAAGGGCCTGGTGTTCAAGTTCCAGGGCTCGACGGAACCGGGCACGTCCAGCAACCCGAAAGGCACCCCCTTCCTGGTGCAGGGTCAGCACGATTATCAATTTGGCTGGCATCAGCGCAAATACCTGGCGCTGCGACCACAGCGTCTGGACAAAGGCGTGCTGGTGGCGCGCTCGAAGGACGACAAGCGCCTTGACGATCAGGATCTGGACAACGGGTTGGAGGCAAACCCCACGATCAACATTCACTGGGGCGGTAAAGGCGTAAAGTTCGACGTGAAGAACTGGTCGGAGGGCTGCCAGGTCATCAACGGCACCCTGTACATCAACCACCACAATGCGCTCATCGACTGCGCCCGGTTCGTCGCCAGAAACAACTCTGAAGTGGCGAAGAACCCGGCGAAGACCCGTGGCGCCTACAACGTGCTGGTGGACCTGGTAACAGCACTCTCGGCCGATACGGGGAGCAGCAGCGTGCAGTACATGCTGCTAACGGAGCAGGATCTCGATCTGGATCCGGCGCTCGGACAGGCACTGGCCGACGCCCGCGCCGCGGTCGCAAAGCAGATAGGCTGATTGTGACGAGGCGTTCTCGAGGCGCGTCGCGCATGAGGTGGAACCAATGCGCAAGTTCATGAAGAAGACGCGCGTCGTGGCCGTCCAGCTCGACCTCGATACCGATGGTTTCGAGTACCGCAAGTGGGGAGACACGCAAACGTGCAAGCGCGGCGACTGGATCGTGAACAACGACGGCGACGTCTACACCGTGGATCTCGAATCGTTCGCGCGCACTTACCGTGCCGTCGGCTCCGGTACCTACGAAAAGACGGCACCGGTCTGGGCGGAGGTCGCCGACAAACCGGGTCAGATCAAGACCAAAGAAGGCATTACGCACTACGAGGCGGGCGCCTACCTCGTCTACAACGAGCCGGACGGTAAGGATGGGTACGCGATGTCCGCCGAACGGTTCGAGAAAATGTACGAACCGGTCGACTAGGGAACCTCTGCAAAGCTGAGGTTCCCTTCGGCACAGGGACGTGCCGACGAAATCGACGACTTTTCAAGTTGTTGATTTCGAAACGCAAGCGAAAATCACACTTTTCGCTTTGCGTTTCTCTGACAAGTCATGGATGACTTGTTCAGAGCTTCCTTAGCGGGTTCGGACTTCCTGCCCACGGCGCCGCCGCCGAACTGACGCGCTCCGTTCGTCGCAACCCTTCTCCGCGGGAAGAAAGTTTTCTTTGTCCCCTCTCACTCTGGGAGAGTGGCCGGCGTTGAGTGCGTCGTCTTTCTCTCACTCCGCCAGAGAGACCTCCGCGTATAAAGACCGCCGACGCGGTCACCGTCGTCGTGGTTGCACCAGTTTGCCCGGCTCCGCCATACTGCATCGAAATGCGGCGCGCGCGTTTCGACGCCGGGCCGACAACCGCGGTAAGGCACCGCACCGAAGGAGAATCTGAATGAGCGCAAGTAACACCAACGGGTGGTGCCGTGCGGCACTGTTGTTGACCTTGCCGGCGCGCTCGCGGCCTGTGGTGGTGGTGGCGGCGGTCCTGCCGCACTGCGGGTGCTGAGCGTTTCGCCCGCCGACGGCTCGGACCGCAACAGCATCGACGGGGTGGTGGCGGTGCAGCTCTCGGGCGCGATCGATCCAGCGGTTCTGAATCAGGTCGTGGTGGACTACCGCCGTACGTCGGCAGGCGTGTCCATCTTTTCGGTGCCCGCAGACGGGCCGAACGCCGGCGGCAAGGTCGCCGCGGCCCCGCGGGGCGCCGGTGCCGGGCAGCCCGGCGCGTGGCCCGATGAGCGCAGGGGCCCGGCGTCCGGCGAGGAGGACGGCGCGCGCATCGTGCAAGGCGACCTCAGCTACGATGCAGCGACGCAAACGGTGCGCTTCACGCCCGCCAGCAGCTGTCCCGCGGCACGCGATACGGCGTGACCGTATCCAATATTCCCAACGGTGCGGGCGGCACGGTGCCGGCCGAGTCGATCACCTTTCGGACGTTCGTGAACCCGGTGACATTGTCCACCAGTTTCGACGCAGCCGGCGACATCGCATCCTATCGCCGCAACACGATCGATACGGCCGGCAACGTTGTGCAACAGGTGCGGCGGGTGTTTTACAACGGGAGCGGGACGGACGGAACGTGGATGACGCCGGACGACGTCGTGGGTTCCTTCGGCACCTCTGTCTACGATGCAAACGGCAACCAGACTCAGATTGTTTCCTACAACGATGTGGGGGCCGACGGTGTGCCGTTCACGACCGACGACGTCTTGGGTTCATTCTCAACCTTCGCCTACGACGCAAACGGCAACCAGACTCAGTCTGTTTTCTACAACGACGCGGGCGCCGACGGTCTACCGTTCACGGCCGACGACGTCGTGAGTTTCTTCCAGACCTTCACCTACGACGCGAACGGCAACCTGACCCGATCTGCGTTCTACACCGACGCGGGTGCCGACAGTCTGCCGTTCACAGCCGACGACGTCGTGAGTTCATTCTCAACCTTCGCCTACGACGCAAACGGCAACCAGACTCAGTCTGTTTTCTACAACGACGCGGGCGCCGACGGTCTGCCGTTCACGGCCGACGACGTCGTGAGTTCCTTTTCGTCCTCCACCTACGACGCCGACAGCAACCGGTTGATTGTTTCAGGCTACTCAGGCGCGGCAGGGGCAGGGGCGGACGGACTGCCGTTTACGAGCGACGACATGCCCAGTTCGACCACCGAGTACGATCCGACCTTCTAGGCACGGCCTCGTCCCAGGCTACTTTCTCCAACCCTCTCTCTATGGGAGAGGGGCCAGGGGCGAGGGCTTCTTCACTCCCCGCTACCCCTGGGCGAGTGGTCCGCGGCGAGGGGTAGCGAGATAGCGAACCAAGTACTATACACAGCCTGTGAACTCGCCTGATCCGGGGGAACCATCAATGAAAGCAGCCGTGCTGCGCGAAGTGGGCAAACCGCTGAGCATCGAAGAGATCCAGATCGACAACCCGCGCTCGCACGAGGTTCTGGTGCGTACTGCGGCCTGCGGCGTGTGCCACAGCGACCTGCACTTCATCGAGGGCCTGTACAAAGCGCCGAAACCGGTTGTGCTCGGTCACGAGTCGGCCGGCGTGGTCGAGAAGGTCGGCAGCGAGGTGCGCTACGTGAAGCCGGGCGACCACGTCATCACCTGCCTGTCCGTGTTCTGCGGGCACTGCGAGTTCTGCACCACGGGCCAGCCGTACAACTGCGAGAACCCGGAGACCGCGCGCGAGGCCGATCAGCCGCCGCGCTTGAGCCAGCCCGGCGGGCACATGCACCAGTTCTACAGCCTGTCCGCCTTTGCCGAGCAGATGCTGATCCACGAGCACGCGTTGGTGAAGATCCGCAAAGACATGCCGTTCGACCGGGCCGCGCTGATCGGCTGCGCGGTGACCACAGGATTCGGCGCGGTGATCCACACCGCGGGGGTCGAGGTCGGCAGCACCATCGCCGTGATCGGCTGCGGCGGCGTCGGGCTCTCCGCCATCAACGGGGCCGCGATCGCCGGCGCTGGGCGCATCATTGCGGTGGACGTGCTGGGCAGCAAGCTCAACCTGGCCAAGCACTTCGGCGCGACCGATGTCATTAACGCTGCCGACACTGATCCGGTCGAGGCGGTGAAAGCGCTTACCGGCGGTGGCGTTCCCTATTCGTTCGAGGCGCTGGGACGCAAGGAAACCTCCGAGCAGGCCTTCCGCATGCTGCGCACCGGGGGTGTGGCCACCATCATCGGCATGGTGCCGCAGGGCCAGATGATGGAAATCGAGGCGGCCGATCTGCTGTACGAGAAAAAGCTGCAGGGCTCGAACATGGGATCGAACCATTTCCGCGTCGACATGCCGCGCTTCGTGGAATTCTATCTGGACGGCAAGCTGAAGCTGGATGAGATGATCTCGCGGCGTATCCGGCTCGAGGCGATCAACGAGGCGTTCGAGGAGATGAAACGCGGCGAGGTGGCGCGCAGCGTGATCGCCTTCGATCACTGACAACAAAGGAGAATTCGGATGATGACCACCGAGCTCGTTTATCTGATGCTGACCGCGCTGCTCACCGGGTGTCTATGGATCCCGGTGGTCATCGGTTACGTAAGCTCGCGCGGGCTGCTGACCCCGGCGGACTACAAAGTGGCGCCGACCTCGGCGCTGCCCGACTGGACGAACCGCGCCAATCGCGCGCACATGAATGCCGTGGAGAGCTTCGCACCGTTCGCCGCAGTCGTGCTGGTCGCCCACGTGCTCGGCGTTTCGAGCGGCGTCACCGTCGTCTGCGCGGCGGTGTACTTCTTCGCACGCCTGGCGCACGCCGTCGTGCACATCAGCGGGTTTCCCCTGTTCAACGCCCGCACGATGATCTTCACCATCTCCTGGGTGGCGTTCCTCGTTTTTGCCATTGAAACGCTGCGCCTCGGCACCTGACCTGACCAGCGTCTGCTGACTACGCATTGAGGTAAAGGAATGAAAACAGGCTTTATCGGTCTCGGCAACGTGGGCGGCAAGCTTGCGGGCAGCCTGCTGCGCAACGGTTTCGACCTGACGGTGCGCGATCTCGACCGTAAGGTCGCACAACCGCTGCTCGACCGCGGCGCACACTGGGGCGATTCGCCGCGGCAGATCGCGGAAGACGTGGACCTGATCATCACGTGCCTGCCGAATCCGGCGGCCAGCGCGGCGGTGATGGAGGCGGAGGACGGTATCCTCGCAGGCCTGTCCGCGGGCAAGCTCTGGGCGGAGATGAGCACCACCGACGAAGCCGAGGTAAAACGGCTGGGCGCGCTGGTGCAGGCGAAAGGCGCGGACCCCATCGACTGCCCGGTGTCGGGCGGCTGTCATCGTGCGGCGACCGGCAACATCTCGATCTTCGCGGGCTGCGAGCGCGCCGCCTTCGAGCGCGCCCTGCCGGCGATCAAGGCCATGGGCAGGCTCATTCTGCACACCGGGCCGCTCGGCTCGGCGTCGGTCCTGAAAGTGGTGACCAACTACCTCGCGACCGCCAACCTGGTGTCGCTGTGCGAGGCTATGGTCACCGCGAAGCGCGCGGGCATGGATCTGAACACCACGTACGAGGCGATCCGTATCTCGTCGGGCAACTCCTTCGTGCACGAGACCGAGAGCCAGGTCATTCTCAACGGCAGCCGCAACATCAACTTCACGATGGATCTGGTGGTAAAAGACATGAGCCTGTTCACGGCGGTCGCCGAACGCGCCGGTGTGCCCCTGGAGCTTGCGCCGCTGCTGCTCGACATCTTCAAGGACGGCGAGCGCCGCTACGGCGCCCGCGAATGGTCGCCGAACATCGTCAAGCGCCTGGAAGAAGCGTGCGGCGTCTCGATCCTCGCGCCCGGTTTCCCGGCCGAGATGGCCGACGACGAGCCGGAGGAACCCGGTTACGAGGTGGGCGTGCCCGGCGCCTAGACTCAAATACGGGGACATTCGACTTCGCCGAAGCACCGGGGCGAGTGGCTCGAAAAACCACAATGTCCCCCGTTTGTTGTCCGCGCAGGTAACCGCAGGAGGGCACTCGAATGTGGCCGAGAACCGATCTCCTCAAACTGCTGAAGGTTGAACATCCTATTGTTCAAGCGCCGATGGCAGGCACTGCGACCGTTGCGCTTGCGGCCGCCGTCAGCAATGCCGGTGCATTGGGGTCACTCGGCTGTGCAGAGGATCCGCTGGTTACAATAAGGCAAAACGTCGATGCGCTTCGCCTTGCGACGGACAAGCCCTTCAACCTGAACTTCTTTGCGCACAGGCCTCCGAGAGAAGACAGAGCGGTCGTGGCACGCACCCGCGATCTGATCAAGCCATTTTATGAACAGGCCGGTCTCACCAAGGTGCCGGATGCTCTCGAAGCACCCTTCGGCACGTTCGACCCCGACAGCCTTTCTCTGCTTCTGGCGTTGAGACCCGCCGTTACGAGCTTTCATTTCGGGTTGCCCGAGACAGCGGCGGTGAAAGACCTCCAGAAAGCTGGCTGTATAGTCCTGTGTTCGGCAACTACCGTGGCCGAAGCCAAAGCCCTCAACGAGGCTGGTGTTGATGCAATCATCGCACAAGGATGGGAAGCCGGCGGCCACCGCGGCAGCGTCGATAGTCACTACGAGGACTTCGGCATCGGAACTATGGCATTGGTGCCGCAGATCGTCGACACCGTCGATGTTCCCGTGATCGCTGCCGGCGGTATCGCGGATGGACGAGGGATCGCTGCCGCTTTTGCCTTGGGAGCAAGCGGCGTGCAAATGGGAACCGCGTTTCTTTCCTGCCCGGAGACCAGCATCAGCGATGTACATCGCGCGGCTTTGCGAAACGCTGTCGATCAGGACACGCGGCTCACCCGGGCGTTTTCCGGGCGCCCCGCCCGGGCGAGAAACAGCCGCTACATCGAAGCCATGGCCGAGCATCGAGCGCCGCTCCCCGACTTTCCCACGATGTATACCCTGAGCGGTCCGCTCCTGGACGCCGCTGACCAGGATCGGGACTTCCATTTTCTCTTGCACGGGCAAGCGGCCGCACTCAATCGCGAGCTGCCCGCGGCCGAGCTGGTCCGGACGCTGGTCAAAGAAACGCTGGATCTACTCTGATAGTCACGGACCGGAAACAGTCTGTCGCCAGCCGGCCGGACACGCGTACCCGGCGGACGATCGGCGCGAGCGAGCCTTCCGGCAACTGCCGGGTCGAGCAGCGCCCGCCTTCAGAACTGCCGGCGCCTGGGAAGGCCGTCATCCAGCTTGATCCAGGGGAGCTGATGCTCGACATAGACGTGGACTGAGGGCGATGCGACGCCGGGATCATCGAGCGTCGGTGCCAGTACGCTGACCTTCCCTGGCCAACCCTCCTCGGCTGCATGGGTCAGAGAGGTACCGCAACGGCCGCAGAACCCGCGCTCCACGCCGGGTGAGGTCTCGCAGATAGTGAGCTGCCCCCGGGTGACCTCGAAATTCTCCGCCTTCACACCGACCCATGTGGTGAAGGCCGCCCCGGTCGCCTTCTGGCAGGAACGGCAATGACAGTGCGAAGACCAGTCGGGTACGCCGTGGAGCACGTAGCGAACGGCACCGCACAGGCAACCGCCCTGATGACTTTCGGACGCCTCCGTCATGGCTCCGGATCTCCTGAACCGGTCGGTTCTTCGTACGTATCGCTGACGGATAGCACGAACTGACCATTCAGTAAAGAGCGTAGTGCAATCCCGATTCTTTGCACTGAGTGCAAAAAAGTAGAATGTCCCCATTTCCGTCGGCGGTTTCTTCCACGACGGCCGTTTCGAGACCCTGCTGGACGCCGATCCGGCCTTCCCGCCCGGAAGCGCTTTGTTTTGTTCGCTTGCGGCCAGCGACAGAAAGGGCTTCGCGCTTCTCCCCTCGCCCCGGTGGTGCTTCGGGTTTCACTTTATTACTTCTCCCCTCTCCCCAATGAGAGTGGGGTCAGGGGTTGAAGTGCAGCGCGCAGGCTTGCGAGAACGCGGGGCTCACCGGCTAGATCTCGGCGCCGAGCAGGGTTTCCTCGAACGGAAACCGCGACAAGCGCTCGTGGCCGTCCTCGGTCACGAGCACCTGCTCCTCGAGCTTGACGCCCTCGCTGCCGCCGACTTCGCCGACGTAACTTTCGACGCACATGCACATGCCGGGCTCGAGCACCCCCGGATATGCGTACTCGCGGTCGTCCGGGTAGAAGATCGCGGGCCACTCGTCGGACATTCCGATGCCGTGCATCATGACGGGGTAGCGCCGCGCCCGGAAGCGTTCCGGCTGGCGGTAACCGCGCTCGGTGAGCTCGAGGAACGCCATACCCGGGCGCATCAGCTCCAGGTTAGTGTGAATTTCCGTCCAGGCGCGCGTGTAGAGCTCACGCTGATAGGCGCTGGGTTTACCCGGACCGGAAAACAGCGCGCGTGAGATGTCCGCGCCATACCCGAACGGCCCGACCATGTCGGTGTCGAAACACACGAGCTCGCCGGGCCGGATAATGCGCGATGAGGCTTCCTGCAGCCAGGGGTTCGTGCGGTCGCCGGAGGCCAGCAGACGGCATTCGTTCCAGTCGCCGCCCGCTTCGATGTTGGCCTGCCACAGATAGCTCCACAGCTGCACTTCAGTCATCCCTGGCCGCAGGTTCTCGCGCATCCGGTGAATTCCGTCCTCAGCAGCCGCGATGGCCGCGTTCATGCAGAGGATCTCTTCCGGCGACTTGATGTTGCGGGCCGCCTCGATCACGTCAGCGCCGTCCACCACTTCGACGCCGAGCTGCTGATACGCGGCCGGGGCGCGGGTGCCGGCGCGCTCCACAGCGAGCCGGCGACTGCCGCCGCCGTGCCGATCGAGCAGATCGGCGATCTGTGCCGCCCACCGGCCGTACCACTCGGCGGCCCGCTCCCCGGCAAACATGTACGACAGGGGCAAGGCATCGTCGCGCACTTCGTCAATCGTGCCCAGTTCACTCACCGCCCGGCGCCCCGGATCGCTGTCGAAGTACACCACCGGCCCGCTGGCCGGGATGAACAGGTAGCCGGACAGGATGTGGGTCTGGAAAATGGCACAGTTGCGCACGCCGCTGGCGTAGCGGATCGAGTAGGGGCTCAACAGCACGCAGGCGGCGCAGTCGCGCGCCAGCAGCTGTTCGCGCACTCTTGCCAGGCGGTAGGCGCGCATCGCGGCGAGATCGATCGCCGCTTCGGTATCCGTCAGCGAGAGCGGAGGCGTAGTGCGGGCCGCCTCGCGCAACGTCATCTTGCGCTGCATTGAAGAGCTCCATGAACGGGTAGCTGGCCGCAGTGTGCCTGATCGAGAAAGCGCGACCAAACACATTTTCTAACCGCGCCACAGCAGCTTTTACGAACCAGTTTTATTCCGTGCATTGTAAAACTTCTCGACAAGCGGGTAAGGCGAGCTGCCCTGCAGCGCACAACAATTGCAAATGCCGGCGAACTGCTATCTCATTGCACCATCCGACGCGGCCCCCGTGCGCCGCTGTGATTAACCCTGATGGAGTCCCGAGTTTTGACCAACGAGCTGCTCGACCTCGCACGCTACCCGATACACCTGCTGGAAGAAGACGCCGGCCAGGATCTGGTGGCGGACAGCCGCGATGAGCTGCTCACGCAAGGGACGTTCCACCTGCCGGGCTTCCTCCTCCCGGGCGCATTACGCGATTGCGTAGGCGAACTGGAACAACGCTTCGACAACGCCTACCGGCATGCCCAGGAGCATGACATTTACTTCGCCAGGCAGCCTCTGCAGCCGCCACCGCCGCCCGGCGTACAGCAAAAGCTCACCACCCGCCACTACACCCTGACCTGCGACCAGCTGGCCGGGACGGTCATCCGCCGCGTCTATGAATGGCAGCCATTGTGCGACTTCCTCGCGCAGGTGTTCGACACGAGCAGGCTGTACCCGATGGCCGATCCGCTGGCGCGGCTGAACGTAATGGGCTACGTGGACGGTGATCGGCTGGGATGGCACTTCGACCGTGCAAAGTACACCGTCACGCTCGCGCTGCAGGAAGCCGCCGAAGGCGGGTTGTTCCAGTACCGTCGCAATCTGCGCAGCGACGCGGACCCGAACTACGACGGGGTGATCCGCCTGCTCGCCGGCCACGACGAGGAGATCGACACGCTGCCGTTGCCCGCCGGTACGCTCAACGTGTTCGCCGGACGCTACTCGCCGCACTGTACTACGCCGGTGCAGGGCGATGTGATGCGCATGGTCGCGGTGCTCAGCTTCGTCGACGAGCCCGACTACCGGTTCAGCGCCCAGGACCGCCGCCAGTTCTACGGACGCGCCGAGCCGGTGTCCGCCTGAGACGCCTTCGGCCGCGAGGTCGGCGCACGGCGGAAAATCCGGCTCGGCCGCTGGTTCGATCGTGGCTTCTCTGCCGGACGCGGCCTTGTCCGGTCAATGGAGAATTGCATGGGGCTCGGACTTACGCTCGTCAATGCCGACCTGGTGACTCCTGCTCACCGGTGCGACACGGCGCTGCAGCTCAGCGGCAGCCCGGAGGCATGGGCCAGGACCGCGCACGGCGCCGCGAGCCCGGCCGATGCGCTGGTAGCGCTGCGCTTTGGCACCCAGGTGGACGGCGACCTCGATATCGTCTCCTGCAACGCTGAGAAGTCCGGCGGCGAGCCTTGCCTGCTGGAGGCGCTGGCGCAGTTCGTGCGCCCGGGCTCGACCAACGCGACTGGTTGGCGCTGACAATGCGCGTGGCAATACTCGGCGCCGGTGTCATCGGGAGCGCGATCGCCTACTATCTGGCGCTGCGCGGCATCGGTGCACTGATAATCGAGCGCACGGGCGTGGCCTGCGCGGCCTCGGGTAAATCGGGCGGCTTCCTCGCGCGCGACTGGTGCCGCGGCCAGGCCCAGGAGGCGCTGGCCGAATTCAGCTTCGATCTTCACACGGACCTGGCGGCCGGGTTCGGCGATGCCTACGGGTACCGTCGCGTGGATACCTTCGCTGCCGCCACGTCGGAACGCCGCGCCCGCGCACCGCGCGCCGGCGGCGCCCCGGCGGCCTGGATGGACGGCACGTACGCCTTGCAGCAGCTTGGCGATACCAACAGCACCGCGCAGCTCCACCCGGCCCGCTTCACCGAGACGCTGCTCGATGCCGCGTGCGACCAGGGCGCCCGGTTGCACAAAGGCACGGTCGAGGAGATCGTCACGCAGGCGGGCAAAGTGAGCGCAGTGATGGTCGACGGCAAGCGTATCGCTGTCGACCGTGTGGTCGTGGCCATGGGGCCCTGGAGCGTGCTGGCGGCGCAGTGGTTGCCGCTGCCCGCCGTCTACGGCCTCAAAGGTTACAGCATCGTTCTCCGACCCACGGCACCGTTGCCGGCACACGCGCTGTTTCTCGATCACGAGGACGAGGCCGGCGAGACTCATGCGCCGGAGCTGATCACGCGCGCAGACGGCGACGTTTACGTTTGCGGATTCTCAGATACCGCGGCGCTGCCGCTGTCGCCCGCCGACGTGAGCGTCGACGATCAGGCCTGCGACCGGCTGGCCGAGATGGCGGCCGGCGTGTCCAGTCGGCTGCAGGGCGCTTCGGTGGTTGCCAGGCAGGCCTGCTATCGCCCTATCTGCGAGGACGCGATGCCGCTGATCGGCGCCATTCCTGATACTGAAGGCGCTTACGTGGCGACCGGTCACAACTGCTGGGGCATGCTCAATGCACCGGGCACAGGATACGCCGTAGCAGAGCTGATCACGCAGGCCGACACCACCGTGCCGATGGTTTCCGCCCTCGGCCCGGCACGCCTCGGCACGCTGCGCTTCGCCTGAGTCAGGCGACCGCTGATCGAATACCGGCGCTGGTCTGGTCTCGAACGCGCGCAGCTAGTGTGCTGTCCCGTAAATAACGTGCAATTCTGAGCGCGTGTCGCGGGTCAGGACAAGACGTCGTCGTGAAAGTAATAGCCGTCGCTATTGCTGCTGTCATGGCACGCGACACACGCTCCCGTCGTCTACAGATCGATCAGTTGGGCGCGCCGCCAAGGCCCATCTGCGGTGTTACGCGCTCAAACCCTAGCCGGGCTATGCTTTCTCACGCAAGCCTTGCAGCCGAACCTCGGCGGCACGCAGAATTACACGTTATTCACGGGACAGCACACTAGAACCGCTGAACGAACCCGATCGAGTAGAACACGATATCTTCCTTGTCGACGGGAATGAAATCGACTTCAAAACGCAGCGACGACTTCCCGCCGACCCCGTAGGTACCACCGAAACCGAAAAAGCCTTCGTTACCCGAGTCGCTGATCGTGCTGCCGCCGGCGGGGGTGGTGTCACGGTCGTAGTCGAGCACACCCAGTTTGCCGAACACGCTCGCATCAGAGCGCAGGTTGAGCGAGCCCACCAGGCTCAGGTACAACGCCGACACCTCGACCGCCGCCGTGTTGTTCGCTGCCTCTCCGAGATTCAGCCAGCCCAGCTCGGCGGCGAACACCTCGGTGAACGCGTAGCCGCCGAACACCCCGAAGCCGACGTCCGAGTCGCTCGCCTTGTCGTAGTCCGCGAGGCCGCCCGCGCCGCCGACATAGAACTCCCCGCCACCCGAGCCGGCCCGTGTAACGGTTATGTCGCTCGACACGGTCTGCGCGGACAGCGGCAACGCGAGCAGCCCAAGGCTGCTCAACAGCAGTGTTTGAATTACACGCCTCATCATCCATTCTCCTTGATATCCGGACCTGTGCAGCCGCCCCACACGGGAGCCGCGGCAATGCCCGTTACCACCGGCCGGCAGGGGGAACGCGACCGCCGCCGACTCTACTGGCCTAGATCAACGTCGAGCGGGTACTGCGGGCGGTTCTTACCTTCAACCCGTTACGCAGCACGCGTTTCGCTCACAAACCGAACAGCGACTTCTTCGCCGTCTTGCGGATTTCCTTTTCGTCGGCCCATTCGACCAGGCCCGACTCCACGTTCATCACTTTCAAAGTGAACTTGTAGTAGACGTCCTTGGTGCTGCCGTCCCGTTTAACGATGCTGGAGAGGTTACCGTACATCATGAACTCCGCACCAATCTGGCGACCGCGCTTGACCGCCGACTCATCGCTGACGTTACCGCTTTCGAGCTGGTACTGGAGCTGCTTTTCCAGCGCCGCCACTTTGTTCATGTCGACGAAGCGAAACTTGCCGGAGCGCAGCAGGCGGCTGGATATGGTATCGGTTACCGACTCAGTGTCGATGTGTTCCGAAGTCTTGTTTTTGACCTTCTCGACAAACATCACCGGTCGGCGCTGGGCAGTGATCTCGACGATGGGCGGAAACGTCAGTAACGAGTCGACCATGGTGGTCGCGATCTGCTGCAGATCCGTGGAGCCGAAATCGGCGGTGGTCGTTTCCACCCCACCGGCGTCGCCGTACTTAACACTCGTGCAGCCCGCGAGCGTAGCTGCGAACACTGCACTGGCCACTATCAGGCCGGTAGGCTTACTTAACCGAAACATTACAATTCCCTCACATTAACTTTGTAAGTCTTGACGGTCGGATTGGGGGCAAGCGCATGCATGCTCTTCTTGGCGAATCCGTTCAGCAGCAGCGGCGTCCAGTTGCCGGCGCCCGCCTCGACCTCGAAGTTTTCGTCGTCATACCAGGAAAACCGGTACTGGATCTTCTTGTCCGAACCGGTCAGGTTCGCGAGCACGACGTTGACCTCCAGAAGACCGCCGGTCACCCGCGTGTTCATGTCCTGGATGATCACGTCGCTGGCCAGGGCTTCGTTGTAAATCACCAGATGCTTGGCGAACTCCGCATCGGCCCCGGGTCTTCCGGTCGCTTCCATGCCGGACGTAGTACAGCCCGCTGTCAGCATGAGCAACGCAGCCAGCGCCGCTACTGAACTTAACTGTTTCATGATTTCCCTCCCGCTGGGTAGCAACACACTATCATAGAACAATTGATGAAACCCGTATGGCACGGCCGGTGTAAACGACATGTAACAGGGTCTTGCGCTGTTTGTCGATATCCACGGTTACCCGGTCACTGGCACTGCCGGAGCGCAGCAACAGCGTATGTTTCCCGGGCTGCAGCGGCGTGCGAAAAACCTGCGCCTCGTTGGGTAAGGTCAGCCAGCCGCGCAGGTCGGCGTTCTCGGTTAGAAAGTTCAACACGTTGGAGGCAAAGGCACCGAAGTAGCCGAACGTCTGACCGGCCTGTTTGGTCGTGTTTCGTTTGGCGGCAACGCGCAGGACCTGGCGTACCAGCATGCCGGGCAATTCCTCCTGCAGCGCCTTGGCCGCCAGCGCCTGCACGTTGACGATCGGGCTGGCCGTGCCGAGCGCTCGGGAATCGGCCAGGCTCACGCTTAGCAGCGGCGTGCGGCGCCATTCGTCGCGATAGATCGGAAAAGCCACTGCGTAGAGCCCGTCGCGGATCGCGATCGGAATCTTTATCTCCTGCTTGGTCGGCACATAGCCGCTGTCGAAGAACACGATGAGCTCACCCCCGCGGGGGTCCGCAGCCGGCTCCTCGACCTTGAACTGCTTGCTGAACCGTTCGAGATCCTCGTTCATCGACAGGGCGCGCGCCAGGCGCAGGACGTCGCGTTGCACAAAGGGGTTGTCCGGAAATATCTCCAGGGCCTTTTTGTAGTCGATGTAGGCATCGTTGGGCTTGTCGTCGAGTTCCCATATCACGCCTGACGCGTAGAACGTGTAGGCATTCTGGAAGGAGTTCTTGACCCGCCCGGCAGCGGCGCGCATGGTCGCGTACGACTCCATGAAATTCGGGTTCGACGCCAGTTCCGTTCGGTGGCGCTTCTCGAGTGCCGCCAGCTCGGCGTCGTGCGCGTCGAGCGCCAGCTCCTGCTGTTCGTTCGCTCGCCGGACCTCCACTGCGGCGGCCTCGACATTGCCGGAGAACAGGTAGTTGAGTGCCTGGTAGTGGTGCAGAAACACCCGCTCAAACGGTTTTTCGGCGTAGGGAATCGCATTGTCGTTCACGAGTATCGACGCGCCGGTGGCGAACGATCCGCTGGCCGTGATACGCGCTTTGCGCTCGTTCGCCTCGATGGCGTCGATCGCCGCGGCGAAGTCCGCGGTGCTGGTCGGGTAGTCCCTGGCAACCTGGGCGGTGCGGCCGCGCTCCAGCAGGTAGAGTATCTTGTCGGCGCTGTTCCGGTATTTGTTCAGCTTTTCCTGCGCCGCCTGATACTGGCCGCTCTCTATCTGTTGCTTGATCGGCGCGATCTGGCTGGGGTAGGGAACAAACACTGCGGTGCTCGCGCAACCGCCGAGCAGCAGTACTGTCCCACACATCCAGCCGGCACGCTGCGGTGAAACCCGGCTGTTGTGCCAGGCGATCGCCATCATGCGTGCTCGCCGGCGATGGGGTCCCGCGTACCGTCGCCGGCACGCGCACCATACCTGTCACCCGGAAACGTTGTATCCATCTAAACCTTCCCCAGCCTCGCACGACGCCCACCAGGGAGCCAGAATGCCAGTAT
Source organism: Chromatiales bacterium (assembly GCA_024644045.1). Classification (GTDB taxonomy): domain Bacteria; phylum Pseudomonadota; class Gammaproteobacteria; order JAHELT01; family JAHELT01; genus JAHELT01. The sequence goes on from JAHELT010000014.1 coordinate 23,806, forward strand.
AAACGCGCAAAACCGCTCTTCTCCGCCAGACGCAGCGGCCCACGTACTAGGTGGTGGCATTTGCCGGAAAATACAATGGCCTGCCTGCAGAAAGGGGGCCTGAGCTGCCCGCGCCGAGTCACCGGGCGCACGCGCACCGCCTGAGGGCGCAGTTTTTCGCGGAACGAACGGACGCGAGAAGCATCTATACTTACGATGAGGGACGCGCGCGCCCGCTCGCCCGCCAACTCACCTGGGAGGAACCCGACGATGTTTAGGCCCGTTCTTTACTGCTTGCTCCTGTGGAGCCTGTGTGCCCCGGCGACGGCCGAGGTGGTGCAGGCGAACAGCAAAAAGCTCGCGGAACTCATCGAGCAGGGCGTTCCGATCATCGATATCCGCACCGCGGGCGAGTGGAAAACCACCGGCGTCGTCAAGGACAGCCGGCTGATGACGTTTTTCGACGAGCAGGGCCGCTACGACATCCCGGGCTGGCTGACCCGGCTCGCCGACATCGCATCGCCGGGGCAGCCGGTTGCGATTATCTGCCAGAGCGGCTCGCGCAGCATGATGCTGACCCACTACCTCGACACCCGGGCCGGCTACAGCGGCGTGGTCAACGTCACCCGGGGGATCGGCGCCTGGATCGCGAAAGGCTACCCGACGGTGACGGCGCCCGCCAACCCCTGACGACCCGCGCAGCGCAAATAGACACGGGGCCTGGAAGCCTCCAGACCCCGCAATATGAGGAGGAGGGATTGGGACGCCGACACCGGCGCCCGGAATGCAAACCAGGGCTGATCGGCCGTCCTTGTTTGTCCCAGCATCCCGGTCGCCCTGACGAGTCTGCCGAAGCCGGCGCCGGTAGGCAATGCGTAGTCGCCCTTACGCGGCACCACGTATACCGGTACGCCGAACACGGCGGCCCCGTCAGTTCATGAAGTTCCTGGCAATCATCTCCGCGATACGACGCATGACGAGAAAGCCCGCGCGCGGATCCTTTTCGAACACGTCGAGCAGCTTCTTACCGTTCAGTGCGAGCACCGTGCTCGGCTCGAGGCACAACGCGGTCGCTACCCGGCGCGGCTGATAGTCGACCAGCGCCGCCCAGCCGAACACCATGCGGCTGGTCATGATCGAGCCCGAGGACTGCGGTCGATTGCCCACACCGAGCGTAAAGCGCACGCGGCCGGAGACCAGCACGAAGATATCGTCGGCGCTCTCGCCCAGCTCATAGATGGGATCGCCCTCCTCGAAGTCGCGCCGCTCGCTCAACGCGGCGATCTCCGCCAGCGTGTCCTCGCTCACGTCGGCAAACAGCTCAGCGCGATGCAGCACCTCGGTGGTGGTGGTCGTTTCGTTCATTCAAAGTTTCCTCTCAAGCAATGCCGGCTTGTACGGCGGCCGGTCAGCCGCTTCGCGTTGCGTACGTTGCGTCAGCCGAACTTGTCATAACGGATGCTGGAGGCCGGCAGGCGGCCTTCCACGATGAGCACGCGCAAGGTGCCGTCCACCATCGGCGGCGGGCCGGCAACAAACGCAACTGCATCGCCGTACTGATCAGACATGCGCTCCGAGGTAACCAGGTGCACCATCCCGGTCGCGAAGCCGAGCCGCGGGTAGTCCGACTGCGCCGAAGCGGGCACTTCCTCGTCCGACAGGGCGATGGTCACCTCTAGGTTTCCTCCGGCGCGCGTGACGAAGTCACTCAACTCTTCGTGAAAAAACACGTCACGCATGCCCCGCACGCCGAAAAACACGCGGCCGCGGTGCTGCTCGAAATGCCCCGCGCGGGTGCTGTGCGCGAGTATCGACATGATTCCCGCGATGCCCGATCCGCCCGCGATACATAATATGTCCTTGCCTTCCGAGGGATCGTAGGTTGCACGCCCAAGCGGCCCGAACACCTCCAGCGGCTGGTTCTGCGGGCTTCCGTCAAACAACCAGTTGCTGAAGCCGCCGCCGGGCAGCCGTTTCACCACGAAGGACAGCCGGTCGGTACGCTCGTCGTGATTGACCATGGAGTACGCGCGGTACCCCTCCAGTCCCGCGGTTCGCACGGCGACGAACTGCCCCGCGCGGAACGCCATGGTGCCGTCGAGCTTCACATCGAAGGCGGCCACGTCGTGCGTCAGCATCCGCAGATCGCAAAGCGCCCCCTTCAGGTACTCCGGCAGCAGCCCTCCCGCCACTTCGGCCGCCGGTTTGCCCGGCACCAGAATCTCGCAGTCCGCGTGCGCGGTGGATTGACACATCAGGAACTCGCCACGCTCAGGCTTGAGGTATGAACTGCCCGGCGCCGACTGCCAGTGGCTGCGCACGTCGCCCGGTCGGGCGCGGGCTTTACAGGTCCCGCAGGTGCCCGTCGCACACTCGTAGGGCAGCGGTGCACCGCTGCGCAGGGCAGCGTACAGAATACGCTCGCCCTCATTGCAGGCGACCGTGTAGTTCTGGTGTTTCGTACGGACGGTGATTTTCATCCGGGTCGCTGCTTGGTGGCCGCGAGCGCGCCGTCAATCGAGCAATGCGTCACCACTCGAAATCGTCGTCGTCTTCCTCTTCGTACTCGTACTCGAGCTCGTGTTCCACATTGACCATCACGTCGTCGCCGTCGAGCCGGACGTCGTACATCAGCAGCGGTTTCTCGGCGGGAGCACGCTGCTCGCCGGTGCGCATGTCCCATTGCCAGAGATGCTTGGTGCAGGTCAGCAGCCCCCCGCTGCAGACACCGGACTGCTCCAGCGGCTCCTCCATATGCGGGCAGGCCGGCGGGTAGGCTTTGAACTCGTCGCCCAGATTCGCCACCAGCACACCGACACCACCTACGTCGAACTTGCGGAGCGTGTCCACCGCAACGTCATTTACCGAGCACGCTTTCTTCCACGCCATAGCTGTCGGCTACCTCAACACTGTTTTGCTGACCGCGACGGCCGCGCTAGATCGGCCAGTGAGAACCCTTGTCCAGACGCCGCGTGTTCAGCTTGACCACGCGCTCCGCGAACTTGACGTTGCCGTCCGCGATCTTGAACTTGTCGTAGTACTTGCCGATCAGAAACAGGCGGGATTCGCCCGCATCCACGTGCGAGTTGATACCGTCCAGCATCGTCTGGTGCACGGCGACGGAGGACACGGCGGACGCCCTGCCCGCGCCCTCATCCACGTCCACGGTGTACACCACCGTGTGCCGGGTGAGCGGCGAGTGGTCGGTGTTGTGCTTCGGCAGCATCTCCGTGATGCTCTGCAGTTCCTTGCGGTTTCCACTGAGGTAAGTCATGTCGTACTGGATCTCGGGACTGTACGCCTTGATGGCGTAGGCAAAGTCCTCGTCGCACAGGTCCAGCCACTCGGCCCACTTCTCGTCGTCCTGCAGCAGCGATGCCAGGTAGATCGTATCGCGCACCGCGGTTGCGATGTCCGCGCCATTACTGCTCATTCGATGTCACCCCACACGTTGGAATCTGATCAGGCGGACACGCCGGGCTGGTTATGCCCTTCGCGGTAGCGCTGATCCGGGTTGCCGGGCGAGCGGTCCATCCAGCGGCCCCACTCGTCGTAGAAATGGCGCATGCCGTTTTCGTCGTGGATGGTCTCGTTCTCGTGACGCCCGTGCAGGATATGGCGATGCTCGGCCCGGGAATCCATGGCGGCGCCCTGCCCCGAGACCGCCAGCAGGTCCTCGTGCAGGTTACGGCCGAACGGCCCCCAGATCGTGTTGTGGTGCTCGACACGCGCGCGGCGCGTCTCCGGCGAATCGCTCTTCAGGCCCAGCCCGCGGAACTCGATCAGCACCTTGTCGGGCGCCAGCGGCGTCATCAGGTCGCAGCGCAGCGCCGAGCCGCGCAGGTTGAAGTTCGCGCCCGGGAACATGTCGATCATGTACCAGTGATTCGGCGGCAGGCTGGGAAACGACACGTTGGCGCGCGACTCGAAACCTTCGTACTTGTCGTACTGCACCTCGAAACTGCCGACGTTGATGTGGCCGTTGTCGAAACCGGAATTCTTGCGCGCGAAGTAGGCGTCGTTGAACCCGGTGATGCGGTTATGGTAGTGCAGGTAGTCGTGATAGAACTCGCAGTTGGTGTCGTGCCACAGCTTGTAGTTACACGGGATGATCGCCTTGTGGTAATGGAACACCTCGAGCGGCTCGGCATCCAGCGACGGCTGCAGGCAATCCAGGCATCCCGCGGCCCACTCGGCGACCGTCTTGTCCACCTTGTCGTCGAGGCACACCCACACAAAGCCGCCGAAGTAGACTTCGCAGCGCAGGCGGCGCAGCCCGACGTCTTTCGGACAGAGGCGATCCTGGTAGCCCTCTTCCTGGCGGGAGATGAACACGCAGTTGCCCTTCATGTCGAACTGCCAGGCGTGAAACATGCAGGTCATACGTTTCGGGTTGCCCGACGGGGTGCCTTCGGCAAAACTGCCCGAGGGGCGCCGCTCGATCATGTTGCCGCGGTGCGGACAGACGTTCAGAAATGCGCGCACACGGTTGTCGCTGCCGCGCACCACGATGATCGGCTCGCGCGCGATGGTCATGGTGCGGAAATCGTAGGGCTTGGCCAGCTCGGACTCGTGGCAGACCGGGATCCACGTCTTCTTCCAGATCTTCTGCAGCTCTTCTTCGAAAATGTCGTTATCGGAATAGATCCGGCTGTCGACGTATTCACCGGGCTTGAGGCCGGACGGCGGCCTGGACCACTGCTGTGCATTTCTCGCTGGCATTGTTTACCTCCGAAAACCAGTCAGGGCGCGCGGCGCACAGCTCAGGGGCTGCCGCCTGGCCCGTTGTCAGTCGCTATGGAAGCTCACCCTGGACGATTTGTAAAATCATTCAAAACAATAATTTAATAAGCAGCATCTATCAACAGACGCCCCCGCACGGTGCCGGTGCGGTCGCTCAGCGCTTCTTCTTCTCGAGCTGCTCGAGCTTCCAGTCCCACTGCATATCCTTGGCGAACTTCTTCGCCTCGTCCTCGCTCATGAACACCGAGTGCTCGGCGCCCGGATAGACTTTGTCGCGTACCTCGTCGCGGTAGCGGGTGAACACGTCCTCCATGATCGGGATCAGGTCGGTGTAGACCTTGGAATGGCGCGGCGTGTGCTCCTCATAGAGGTGCATCAGGTCCGACGTGATGATATGCACCCCGTGCCCACCCTGGCCGCCGCCCAGGCTGATGACCGGAACCGGCAGCGTCTGCGCGAGGTACTCGGTGACCTCCTGGGAGGTGACCTCGGTCATGATGGAGAAACACCCGGCGTCCACCATCGCACGGGCGTCCTCGACCAGTTCCTTCGCCCGGTCGGCCGTCTTACCCTGCGCGAAGAACCCGCCAAGCTGCGGCATGCGCATCGGGGTGATCCCGATATGCCCCTGCACCGGGATGCCGGCCTTGATGATGGCCTCGATGTTGCGCACGTGGTTGATGTTGCCTTCGCATTTCATGACCTCCGCGTTCGCCTCGTGGACGAACCGGCCGGCGTTCTCGACCGCCTGCTCGGGGGAGACGTGAAAGCTCCAGTACGGCATGTCGACCATGCGCAGGCCGGCCTCGCTGCCGCGGTCTATGGCCTTGGACATCATCATGACTTCGTCGAAGGTAACCGTGACCGTGCTCTTGTGGCCGAACAGGATCATGCCGCCGGTATCGGACACGCACAGGATGTCGATGCCGAGACGGTCGGCGATGACGGCGCTGCGATAGTCATAGATCGCCATCTGCACGATCTGCTCGCCTTCGCGCATTTTCTTCTGCAGACCCCGGATCGTGACCTTTTTACGTCGTTCGGTTGCTCCCGCCATCACTCCTCCGTCGCACTCGCGATTGTTTCTCAGCCTGGCACTGTAGGCAGCCGGGAGAGGGCTTGTCTAAGTGATTGTGTTTATCGACTAATAGCCTTTGTCTTCGTATTGTGTCGATTTGATAGACTCACTCAATTAGCGTCGCCCGCCGGTGAGCGGCGCGGCGCCGGCCCGCCGACGGGCTGTCAGGCCCCCGCCATCAGCCCCGCGGAGTCCAGGGTCCGCGCGGCCGGGCCTTGTCGGGATCATACATCGGTAACGACCGGATGCGGATGTTTTCGAACCGTCCGGCCGGATCGCGCGCCTGAGCGGGCGGGTCCAGCGGGACGAAGCCGAGCCCGGCCGCGGATGCACGCGGGCCCGGACACGCTGAGGTAATCGTGATCTCCCCGGGGCCGGGCGGCGGAAGGGTGTGGGAGGCCGGCTGCCACAGGGTGGGTGTGGTATCGCAGCCGGCCGTGAATCCGGTCAGGCGCATGCGCGGTGGCGGGCAGGCGTGTGCGTAGAACCGCCCCAGCGCCAGCTCGGTCGGCGACGGTGCGACCCGGCACTCATTCGCGAACAGGATGAAGCCAGCCTCGATGCGCAGCCGGTCGGCGGCCGCGAACCCCGCCGGCGTGGCTCGCGCGGCCAGGCACTCCCAGAGCGCGTCGGCGCCGGCGCGATCGGTCACCAGCTCAAACCCGCGCTCACCCGTGTAGCCCAGACGGCCGACACGGCACGGGATTCCGGCCAGCGTGAACTCGCCGTGGGCGAAGTACGCGAGCCGGGCCAGGCGCTCGAGGTCCGTCAGCCCCTGCAACGCCTGCAGCGATGCCGGCCCCTGCAATGCAAAGATCGCCGAATCGGCGCTCAGATCGACACCCTCGGTGGCGAGGCTGCACGCGGCGAGACCCTCGTCGATGTCCATGTGCCGGCCACTCATCAACTCGAACCGGTCAGCCCCCAGCCGCCAGACCGTCAGGTCGGCACTGACGCGATGCGCAGCGTCCACGCGCAGTGCATAGCGAATACGTCCCGGGGCGAGGTCATCGAGCGCCCGGTTGACGAAACGCGCCAGATCCTCGCACGCACCGGCGCCGGAGAACACGGCGCGCGACATGAACGAGAAGTCGAACAGAGCACAGCGGGTGCGACATGCCGCGACTTCGCGAGCGGTATCTCCGTAGTCGCGCACCAGTGTGTGCAGATTGAACAGGCGGCCGCCTCCCGGACGCTAACCGATCGAGGCCTGGTATCCCAGGCGCAGCACTAACAGTATGCCCACCGCGAGCAGCGCGATGGCCACCATGCGCTTGAGCGAGCCCGCCGACACCCGGTGCGCCAGGCGCGCGCCCAGCATGACGCCGAGCATCAGTAACACGGCGATGCCCGCGCCGACGGTCAAATCAATGGTGCCGTGTAATGCGTTTCCGGCCGTGGCTAGGGCGGCGACCGGCAGCTGAATCACCTGGCTGAGGCCCACGGCGGTGAGCACCGGCACCTGCAGCCACACGAGAATCGGCACCAGCAGCAGCGGTCCGCCGGTTCCGCTGAGCGCCGAGCCGGCGCCGGTGAGCAGACCGATGGCGGCGAGCCGCTGGTTGGACAGCGTCGCGGCGGGCGCTGCCTGCGACGGCTCCCGGCGCAATGCGTGCAGGCCCACGAACATCATCAGGCAGACGATCAGCAGTTCCAGCGCGATGCCCGGAATGAACGACAGGCTGAGTGCACCGAGGTAGGCACCGGGCATGGCACCGGCACACAGCCACCCGCACATCGACCAGCGGATCGAGCGGCGTTTGGCGAACTCGAACGCACCCATCGCACCGCTGAACAGGTAGCTGAACATGCAGCTTGCGATCGCGATGTGCACATCCATGCCGCCCAGATACACCAGCGACGGCACCAGCAGCACCCCGCCGATGCCGATGCACCCGATCAACACGCCCACCAGCAACCCGATGGGGATCAGCGGCAGCAGCGCTAACGAGCCCATGGCTGCAGCGCGAGAGAGCGGTGATTCATGCGGAGCGTACCGGCCCGGCTCAAAGCCGGGCAGGTTAGCATGCCGGCACGCAAATCTCAGCGGCGACTATTTGCGGCGCTCGAGCACCCCAAGACAACGGAGCGGGCGAGCGGAGGTGGCTCAGACGAGCACGAATGCGACCACCGTAAACGCCAGCAACGCGCCGAGCACCCAGAGCGGGCGGCGGCGGGAGGCTTGGGGGTTCGAGATGCACGAGGCGCTGAGCGCGCAGCGGGCACAAATACCGGCGTTCCAGCACGGATTTCGCTTATAGCTCGTATCTTGCTCGGGCACGATGGTTAACTCCGGTTCACGTATGGAAAAGCGTAGTAAGCACCGCGCCACAGTGCCTGATCTGGATCAACAATCACGCACGTGGTTTACTAGGGCCGTAGTTTCGCCAACAAGAAAGCCACCGGCAGCCGCACTTACCCATGTTTCTACGTCAATTCCAGTACCTGGTGGCACTCGAGCAGGAAGGACACTTCGGTCGCGCCGCGCAACGTTGTCACGTGTCCCAGCCCAGCCTGTCGAGTGCCATCAAGCACCTGGAGGAAGAGCTCGGCGTGCCGATCATCAAACGCCACCAGAAATTCCACGGCTTCACCGAGGAAGGCCAACGGGTCATCGGATGGGCCAAGCGCATTCTCGCCGACAAGGACGCGATGGTCGAAGAGCTCGGCATCATGCGCGACGATCTCCACGGACGCCTGCGCCTCGCCGCGATGCCGATGAGCATGCCGGTGACGGGCGTCATCGACCGGTTGTTTCTGCAACGCCACCCCGGCGTGCAGATCGACATTCAGTTCCTCGGCCTCACCGAGATGAAGCTCGGCCTGGCGAACTTCCAGTTCGACGTGGGCATCACCTACCTGGAGCAGCAACCGATCGAGCGGCTGAAAACGATGCCGCTTTACGAAGAGAGCCTGCAGCTTCTGGTGGCCGACGACGAGTGGCTGCGGGACCGCGAATCCGTGACCTGGGCGGAAGCCGCGGAGTTGCCCCTGTGCCTGCTGTCCCCGAACACCCACGAGCGCCAGATCACCGACCGCGCCTTCGCCAGCGCCGGCTGCAGCCCGAAACCGCGTCTCGAGTCCAGCGCCATGATCAATCTGGTGTACCACGCCATGCAGGGCGGCCTGGTCACCGTGGTGCCGAAGTACTTCATGCACGCGGTCGGCCGCCGACCCGGCGCGCGGCTGATCCTGCTCGAGGAGCCGGTCATCACACAGCGCGTGGGACTGGTGTGGATCGAGGGTTCGCCGATGCTGCCGATGACCAAGGCGGTCGTTGAGCTGATGGAAGGCGCGCTGGAAGCCGGCACGCTCGAGGAGCAGCTGCTCACATAGCGCGCGCAGCCGCTCGCCGGGCACCACGCACCAGCAGGAAGAACCCGAGCACCATCAGCGGACCGCTCAGCAGATTGACCAGCGTCAGCCGCCGCGACAGCGCATCCACGGATTCACGCATCGCGCGCCGCACCTCGCGCAGTTCCCTGCGCAGCGGCAGGAGTTCGCGTTGCACACGCTGCACTTCATTACGCAACTCGCCCCGCAGACGGCTGATATCGGTGACGCCAAGACGCCGCGCGAAGGCTTCAATCTGCTCCTCGGCCGCTGCGATCTGGTTCGCCAGCGCGTTTTCACGCTCGCGGTAGCGTGCGCCCGCTTCGCGCAGCGACGCAATCACGCGCGTGAACGGACGTTGAACCTGCCCGCGCGAGCGGATCGCGATCAACGCCGGATCGCCGGCGGCGAACTCGATCATGTTCAGCAGCAGCGCGAGATTGTCGTTCAGCGGGCGCACGATGGCCTGGCCGCCCACCTCGACGGCCTGCACCGAGAACGGATCGAACAGCCAGTCCACGTCGGCCACGACGAACACCCTTGCGCCATCGCCGGCCTCGGCACCTCGAGGCCGCGCCGTTTGCGTGTCGAACGCGCTGCCGAAAGGTCCGCGCAGCACCGCAGCGATAAAATTGCGCTCGCCGGCGGCCGTGAACTGGCGTGCCAGCTGCTCCGGCTTGAGCAGGCTGAAATCCTCACGGGCGCGGGCGCTGCCGGACTGCCCTGAGGTGGCCAGGACGGTGGCGCGCGAGGCATCGTCAAGCTGCCACGCCCCGGCCTCGGCGAACAGCAGCTCGTTCAACCCCGCCGTGACCGGATGACCCGCCGACAACTGCGAGGCCGGCAACCTCAGCCAGTAGGGGTAGTGGCTCACGTCCTGTCCCATACCCTGCACCGGGGCGGCATTGTCGCCGTCGCCTACCACGCGGTCGGCAACATAGGTGACACCGTAAACGGCCAGCAGGTCTGAGAGGTCGTTGATCTCGGCCGACGGCGAAGGGTTCAGCTGGTTGCTCGCCGGATCAAAGCGCACGAACGGATCGAGCATGGCGATGAGGCTGCCGCCACCCTGCACGAAGGCGTCGACCGCCCGCAGCATGTCGCGCTTAAGGATGCCGGGGTTGATCAGCAGCAACACGTCCAGCCCCTCGGGCAGGCTGTCCGTGAAATACGGGATGACGGCAATGTCGTAGGCGCGGCGAAGCTCGGACATGAAAGACAACCCTTCGCGGTCCTGCAGCGCCGCGCCCGGCGCGAGCAGCGGGCTGATCACGCCGACCTTCGCCGTGCGGCTGCGCGTGAGATTGTTCAGCAGCACGGCAATGTCGTATTCGGCGAGGCGGTCACGCCGCGGGTCGAAATAGCTTATCTGCCCGCGCCGCTCGCCGTGGCGCACCGCAGCGCCGAGATAGAAGTAGTCGCCCGAGGTCATGGGTATGCGCTGCACGCCGGCGCCGAGCGCCGTCAACTCGGCGTCGGTATCCGGCTGCGGGTCGATTTCCGCGAAGCGGATGCGTCCCCCGGCCGCAGCCGCCACGGCCGCCAGCAGATCGCTCACGCGGCGCGCATGCGCGCTTATCGACTGCGGGATGTTCTGCTGCGTGGCGCTCCAGAACAGATCGAGCTCGACGCCCTCCGGGAGCCGTTTTGCGATACTCAGCGTGCCGCTGCTCAGGGTGAACTCACGCTCTCTGGTGACGTCGAACGCAACGCGCAGGCGCTCCAGCTGCGGCGGCAGCAGCATGCCGCACAGCGCCAGCCCGGCCATCCACAACGCTCCCCCCGGCGCGGTGCGGCCGGCCGTCGCCGTGCGCCGGCGCGTGATGACGATGCCGCAGGCGGTCAGACTGAGCGCGGTCAGTAGCACGAAGTAGCCCAGCGCACCGAGGTGCAGGCGCCCGTGACCGATCATGTCGAGCCAGCGTTTAGGCCCGTAAGCGGCCAGCAGATCGCCCGCGGCGAAGGCGCCGGACCACATCCGTGACAGTGCGTCCCAGCCGAGCAGCAGCAGCACGAAGATCAGCGACACACCGATCACAAAGGCGCCCGTCTGGTCGCGAGCCAGCGCCGCCCCGAACAGCGCCACCGCGTAGAACGCGCACAGCAACAGGCCGGTCGCCAGGTATCCCGCGAGCAGCACGCCGGTATCGGGGTCACCCAGATAAGCGACCGTGGCGGGATACGTGCACGAAAACGCCAGCGTGATGAGCAGCACCGCTGCACCGGCAAGGAACTTGCCGAGCACCAGCGCCGGCACGCTCAGCGGCAACGTCAGCGCGAGCTCGAAACCGCGGTCGTTCTGCTCGTCTGCCCAGGCTCGCATCGCGAGCGCAGGCGCGAAGACCAGCGCGATCCACGGGACGAAGACGAGCAGCAGGCGCAGCGAAGCTTCGTCGGAATCGAAAAAATCCGCGATCAGGAAGATGCACACCGTCAGGATCAGCAGGAAGCCGAGCTGGAAGATGTAGGTGAGCGGCGCGTACAACAGTGTACGCAGTTCGTGACGAAAGACCGCATACACCGATGCCGTCATCGCCGGGGGCCGCCGCTGCGCCGGGCCCACCGTCACGCGGGCGATTCCGGCCGCGGCTCACTCTGCGTCAAGCGGTGAAAGGTCTCGTTCAGACGCCCGTGCTCATCCAGCAGAGCGCGCGTATCGTCATCGGCCACGACGCGCCCCGCGGCGATCACGACGGTGCGGTCGCAGACTTCCTCGGCCTCCTCGAGGATATGGGTGGAGACGAGAATCGCTTTGTCCGGCCGCAGCCGGCGGATCAGCGCGCGCGCCTGGCGCTTCTGGTTGGGATCCAGGCCGTCGGTCGGCTCGTCCATGATCAGCGCCGGAGGATCGTGCAGCAGCGCCTGCGCCACCCAGACGCGCTGCCGCCAGCCTTTGGACAGCTGACCCATGCGGCGGTGCCTCTCGGCCTGCAGATCCATGACGTCGCAGACGCGGACCAGGGCGGCGCGCAGTACCTCACCATGCAGGCCGCGCGCCTGCCCGCAAAAGCGCAGAAATTCGAGCGGGGTGAGCACACCGAATCCCCCGGCCGCTTCGGGCACGTAGCCGAGCTGCGCCTGCGCCCGCGCACGCTGACGCTGCACGTCGAAACCGTCGATCGAGGCACAGCCGCCGGTGGGCGCGATGAAGCCGCTCAGCACGCGCATGGTGGTCGACTTGCCCGCACCGTTCGGGCCGAGGAATCCAACGACGCTGCCGCGCGCGACCGAGAACGAGACGTCGCGCAATACGACGTGACGGCCGAAACGAACGTCGAGATTACGTACTTCGAGCATGGTCAAAGGGCTGAAGGCAAAGGAGGATCGGCCGGTGTGGAGGGAAGCGAGGTCGGCGGCAGGTGCAACGCTTCAACCCGGTCATCGACCGTTGACATATACATTGTTCGGGCCTCTGTGTGCTGCCTTACTCTCGAACAAAGCCGATGATGATGAATATCGCGACGCTTGCCCAGGATAACCCGTAGCCGACGTGCAGGATCAGGCGCGCGGCCCGCGGGGCGAGCAGCTTCTGCTTACGCGTGAGGTAGCTGCCGGCGGTGGCGAGCAGTGCGCCGATGATGGCGAGCGCGATGACGACGTGGCGCTGCAGCAGGCTGTCGATGAAATCCGGCAAGCCTCACGCTCCGGCATTGAGTGAAGGGGTATAGTCGCGCGGCCGGGGTGGAAGCGCTCGCACTGTCCGCGCCGCCGTCGCCGCGGCCTAACCGTCCGATTGAGCCTCGTCCCCTTTACGGTAAGCGTCGAGAAAGGCCTGCTGATCGCCGGAGCGCGTGAACCCGCGCATCGCCTCCTCGTGCAGAACTTCCATCGCCTGGCGCTTGTACTTGAACGCCTCGGGCGAGCTCAGCATGTGGAACTCGCGCGGCCGCGGCAGCCCGATCTCTATCGTTTCGCGCACACTGGTGGGGCGGTTGGACAGCACGATCAGGCGATCGGCGAGAAAGATCGCCTCGTCGAGTTCGGAGGTCACGAACAGGTTGGTACGCCGGGTTTCCTCGAACAGCTTGAGGAAGAACTCCTGCATCAGCTCGCGCGTCATGGCGTCGAGCCCGCGAAACGGCTCGTCCATGATCATGATCAGCGGGTTGTTGATCATGGCCCGCGCCAGCTCCGCCCGCCGCTGCATGCCGCCGGACAGCTGGATGGGATACTTGTCCTTGAACTCGGCGAGGCCTACCTTGTCCAGCAGGCGGTTGATCTCGGCATCCAGCGCCTCGCCCTTGAGGTCGCCGCGCAGCTTGGGCCCGAACGCAACGTTCTGGTAAGCCGTCAACCACGGCAGCAGCGCGGTTTCCTGGAACACCACCATACGGTCATGGGCCGGGCCGGTGACGGGTTCGCCGTTGAGCAGAATCTCGCCGCTGTCGGGGCGCTCGAACCCCGCGATGAGATCGACCAGGGTCGATTTGCCGCACCCGGACGGACCGATGACCGCCGTAAGGTCGCCGGGCGCGATGGTGAGGCTCATGTGCGTCAACACCTCCTGGCGCTCCCAGGCTTCGCCGTAGCCCTTGTTGACGTTCCGCAGCTCGAGCTTGCCCTTACCGCTCGCGGGCCCCTGCGCTTCATGCTCACCAGACGATGCCGGCGTGACTGTCATGCGTTCATTGTCCACGCGTCAGAACAGCCGGCGCCAGGGCATGCAGACCGTGCCGAGGTAACGGATCGCGCTGCTGGAAAGGTAACCCGCGATGCCGATGCTGATCATCCCGACCACGATCTGCTCGAGCGAGCCGCCCATGTAGGAGTTCCAGATGAAAAAGCCGAGCCCGCCGCCGGCCTGGGTGCCGCCGCCCGATATCATTTCCGCGGCCAGCACCACCTCCCAGGTGATACCCATCCCGACCGCGGCGCCGGTGAAGATCGAGGGCAGTGTGCCGGGGAGCACGATCCGCCAGAACATGTCCAACTGCGTGGCACCCATGGATTGGGCCGCGCGCAGGTACGATATGTCGATGCTGCGCGCACCGCCCAGCACATTGATCACGATGGTGAAAAACGCGCCGAGGAACGTCACGAACGCGATCGACATCTCGTTGGTCGGCCAGAAAATCAACGACGCCGGCACCCACGCCAGCGGCGGAATCGGTCGCAGCACCTCGAAGGGCGGGAAAAAGATATCGCGGAAGTAGCGGTTGACCGCCAGCGCCAGTCCGAACGGAATGCCGAGCAGCATTGCCGAGAGGAAACCGGCAAGCACGCGCTTGAAGCTCAGGTACCAGCTCTGCCAGTAACCGATCTTGGGCAACACCTCGAGCCACGCCACCATCACGTCGCTCGGCGGCGGGATGAAGCCGATGAACGGGAGGCGGAAACCGAACCACTCGTCCCAGCGCGACCCGATCTCCCACAGTACCAGGGTGCAGAGTATCGCGGTGACGCCTCGCCACAGCTTCTTGTTGGCGAGGAACTTCTGCCAGCGCGTACGCCGGACCACGGTACGCTGGTTGTAGACGTTCGGTGCAGTCGTGGCCATTAAAACTCTGTACCTCTTCCCGGGCCGGTTACGCGAGCTCGCGCTCGCCGGCCTCGAACGCTTTGATCGCCTCTTCGTGGACCGCTTCGTTGGCCTCGTCCACCAGCAGGCGAAACTCCTCCGAGGACAGAATGTGGTAGTCGCGCGGGCGGGGGATGTTCACCTCGACGATTTTCTTCGTGCGGCACGGCCGCGTGGTCATGACCACCACCCTGTCGCCCAGGAAAATCGACTCCTCCAGATCGTGAGTGATGAAGAAGATCGTGACCTTGGTGCGGTCGTACATCTCCAGCAACGCTTCGTGCATGATCGATTTGGTCAGCGCGTCCATGGCGCGGTACGGCTCATCCAGCAGCAGCACTTTCGGGTCGTTGATCAGCGCGCGCACGATTTCCGCGCGGCGCGCCATGCCGGAGGACACTTCGCCCGGGAACTTGTCGCCGACGTCCGCCAGGCCGGCCTCAGCCAGCATGTCGAGCGCCTTTTCGCGCGCCTGGGTTTTGTTCAGCCGCCCTTGCACCGTCGGGCCGTAGGCGACGTTGTCGGCGAGCGACATCCAGGGAAACAGCGCACCGTTCTGAAACACGACAACGCGGTCTGCGCCCTGATCGGCCAGCGGTTTTCCGGGGCCGCACAAGAGCTCACCGTCCAGGTAGATCTCGCCGAAGGTAATCGAATGAAATCCGGCGATCGCGCTGAGCAACGTGGTTTTACCGCAGCCCGACGGGCCCACGATCATGCACACTTCGCCCGCAGCGATCTCCAGCGAGCAATCGTCGACCGCGAGCACGTTGACGCCTTCCGGGTCATAGATTTTCGTGACGTTGCGGATGCTGATCGCACCCTTGCCCGCGTTCTCCCGAGCCGGCACTGTCCCGACCGCGGCCACTATCTGCCCTCCAGGGCCAGCGCGCGCACGCGCCACTGCATCAGCCGGTTGCCCACCAGGCGCACCAGCGCGGAGGTGATCCAGCCGACGAAACCAAGGGTGATCATGCCGATGACCATGGGCACCGTGACATTGTTCATGTAGGCGTCCACGATCAGGTACCCGAGGCCACCGTCGCCGGAGACCATCTCGGCGGCGACCAGCGAGAACCACGCCACGCCGATACTGATCTGCAGGCCGGTGAAGATGAACGGCATCGACCCGGGCACCACGACGTGCCAGAAAATGTGCCGGCGTTTTGCGCCCAGGCACCCGGCGGCGCGGAAGTAGGACTCGTCGATCGAATCCACGCCCAGCAGCGTGTTGAGGGTGGTGACGAAAAACGACGCCAGCGTCGCTAGGTAGATAACCGGTGCTTCGAACCCCGCGAACATCAGGATGGCCAGCGGCACCCACGCGAGAATCGGGATCGGGCGGACAGTTTCCAGAATCGGGAACGCATAGTCGCGCACCGTCTTTGACCAGCCCATGAACAACCCCAGCGGCACGCCCAGGCCGGTGGCGATCATGAACGCGAAGAAAATACGCCGGCAGCTCAGGTAGATGTGCTGGTAGTACTCCTGCGTGAATACGGAAATACCGAGAAACGGCTCGACCGAGAACAGCTCGGACAGCACCGCAACCGGGCCGGGCATCTTTTCGAAGCGCGGCACGCTGAATACTTCACACAGCAGCCACCAGGTGAGCAGCCACAGCCCGATACCGCCCATCATCAGATAGGGGGTGGACCCGGTCAGGTTTTTCCGGGCTTTGTACAGAAACATGCCCAGGCCTGCCGGCGGTCCCTGCACGGGCGTTACGCCGGGTTGCGGTTGGCCAGCCACGGGTTCGCTCACACCAGATCCTCAGCGGTTGTCAGTTACCACAAAACACGGGGCCCGGCACGAGCCGGACCCCGTCATTGGAGGAGGAAACTACATCTTCTGTACTTTTACGATCGCCAGCGGGCTCGAAAGACCGCGTTCTTTCATGATCTGGCGGGCCACCTCGTCGGTCACGCCGCCGTCGCGGATCTTGGCCGCGGCCGCCGGTTTCTTCGGCAGACTGTAGAGGAACGCGGTCGCGTCGTTCAGCAGTCCCTGCACGCGGTCGGTGACGATGAAGTCGAGCTGCACCTTGACGTCTCCGCCGCCCTCATTCTTGGGATAGCCGCCGTACAGCGACCACCACAGCACCTCTTTGTCTATCTTTTCGGTCTGCGATGCGGCGAGCGCGGCGACCTCATCGGAGTTGGCCGGATCGGCCATGAACAGCTGCGCGTCGAGCTCGGCCTCCAGCCAGCCCTTGTGCACGTCGGGACGCTGGCTGATCAGGTCGTTCAGCATGACCATGAAGCCGCCGTCGAGGGCGTCGAAATCCTCACCGCTGGCGCCGCGGCGCGCGATGCCCGCCTTGACGATTTTCGATGCGGTGGGTTCCCAGATCGCCGCGGCGTCGAGCTTGCCGGCGCGGAAGTTGGTGGTGATCACCTCGATGTTCTGGTTCAGGTAACGCTTCGGCTTGACGCCGGCTTTCTCGAACGCCAGGCGAGCGAAGCGGTCGGTGCAGGCACCGTGCGGAGCGGAGGTGATCTTGCCGTCCATCCACTTGACCGCGTCCGTTCCGCTGTTGAATTTCGGCGCGTCATTGCGCACCAGGAACACGTTGCACTGCTGCTTGGAGGTGCCGAGCACCGCCACAATGCGCATGTCGGTACCGCCGCGCTCCTTGATGTTGCGGAAGGTCGATGCGATGGCGGGCATGTCACCCATGTAGCCGATGTGCTGTTTCTCACCGGTCATCGCGTTGACGATCACCGAGCCCTGCAGCCCGATCTCGAACTTGGCGGTGGAGCCGGAGGGCAGGTACTTCTTCCAGAACTGCTTGCCGTTGTTGACCACACCCGACCAGGATTCGGTGTAGTACGGCTGGTAGCCGATCACCAGGTCGACCTTCGAGCCGGGCGAGCCGAAATCGACGTCGGCCGTGGCGGGCTGCGCCAGCACCGCGGCGAGCGCCGCACTGGTGAGCGCAGGCACGATGTGAGAGTGAAACTTGCGTTTGATCATGGATTTCTCCTCCTAGACTACGCCAGAGCTCTGGCAGCGACGCTTTTTCGACCGCGTCTTGGAATTTACCGGGTCTATGGCAAACCAAACCCGACCATTTGTAAAATCATTCAAGCCAATTAATTGATTGGTTTAACCTATCACCTACACGGGCGCGGTAACTGCCTAGTGTGCCAAAGCAGCGCGCCGAAACAATCGGTACATACCCCGAGATCGTGCGGCGCCCAGCATACTCGGCGCGGCGCAACGTGCCTGATCGCATCGCTCAAACCGCGCCCGGAGCCGGTCGCGGTCGCGGGTAAAGGCCCGCGCCCTCGACGATCGGGCGGATGGCCGCCTCCCACTGGATCGCCATGACGTGGATGCCGGCGACGCCCTCGATCTGGCGGATCTCCTCGATCTGCTCGATACACATATTAATACCCTCGGCGCGTGCCGCCTGCTGCTGCGCCTGCTCCTCCGCGATGCCCCTTGCCGCCGCTTCCATCCGCACGATGCAAGGCTCCGGCACCACGATCCCGGGAATGCGTTCGTGCAGGTAGCGCGCCATGCGCGCACTCTTCAGCGGCCCGACGCCCGCCAGGATGGACACCCGTTCGTGCAGGCCAAGGTCGACGATCCGGCGCATGTAGTCCCGGAAACGGGCCACATCGAAGATCATCTGCGTCTGCACGAAGTCGGCGCCGGCCGCCACTTTTTTGGCCAGGCGCAGCGGTCGCATCCGTACCGGCGAGGAAAACGGACTAGCCGCGGTGCCGATGAACATCGCCGGCCCGCCGCCCCGGATCTCCTCGCCGCACTGAAAGCGGTGCTCGCGCATGTCGCGCACCAGGCGCAGCAGCTGCATCGAATCGATGTCGTGCACGTTCTTGGCGCCGGGGTGATTGCCGAACGACTGATGATCCCCCGACAGGCACAGGACGTTGCGGATACCGTGCACGCAGGCGCCCAGCAGATCGCTCTGGATGGCGATGCGGTTGCGGTCCCGGCAGGTCATCTGGATCACCGGCTCGAGCCCCTCACGCGCCAGGATGATGCCCGTGGCGATGCTGCTGAGCCGTACGATCCCGGTTTGATTGTCAGTCACGTTGGCGGCATCCACGCAGTCGCGGAGCAGCGCGATCTTTTTCGCCACCAGCGCGGTGTCCATGCTTTTCGGCGGGCCCAGCTCGCCGGTGACGGCGAACTCGCCCGCGGCCAGGACGCGCTCCAGGTTGCTACCGGATTTGAACGCGCGGCCGCGCGCTTCGACGTCAGGTTGCCTGGCCGACATCACGCCACCCGCCGCGCCGGTCAGGCGAAAAAATCGTCATCGTCGAGCTCGTCTTCATCAGTGTCGTCGGGCTCGTCGTACTCATAGGCGATTTCCTGCGCCACGCGCACCCAGACCTGCCCGTCCTCCGCCTTCGTCGGGTAGGTCTGGATCGGCCGCTCGGCGATCCCGAGCAGCGCGCCGCTGCGCAGATTCCATTGCCAGATGTGCTTCGTGCAGGTGAGCCTGTCGTTTTCCAGGTAGCCGGATTCGGCCAGCGGCTCCGCCATGTGCGGGCAGTACGGCGGGAATGCTCGCCAGCAGTCGCCGAGGTTTGCCAGCATCACCGGGATGCCCTCGACGTCGAACTTCGCCATGCTCTGCTCAGCCACGTCCGCGGTTGCGCACACGACCTGCCACTCAGGCTCGCCGGCAGGCGCCGGCGCGGTGGCCGCGGTGGGTTTCAGCTCTACCCGCACCGTTGCCGGGGCCACGCCCACCGCACTCGGCTGTCGCAAGTCGCTGCGCACTTCGTAACGGCGCATGCTGCCCCCGCGGCTCTTCGTCCAGTCCTTGGGCGGCTGCACTTCCATCAGCATGTCCATCAGATCGAGATTGTCCGATTGCTCCCAGATCTTGGACCAGACGCAGGGGATCTCACGATCCACCTCGCACATGCCGTTCTCGGCGCCGCCGCACGGCCCGTTCATCAGCTGCTTGGGACAGCGCGTGATCGGGCACAGGCCGCCGGTGTACTCCAGCACGCAATGCCCGCAGCCGACGCAGCGCTCCTCCCAGAGGCCGGGCTCGGTGGGCTGGCCCATGAAATGCGTATCGAGTCCGGGCAGCACCCGCGTGCCCTCGAACCGCTCGGCGAGCGTCTGCACGCCCACCCCGCAAGCCATGGAAAGCACCGCATCGTATTCACCGAGGTTGTCGGCCAGCGGCTGGATGAACTCCTGGACGCACTGGCGCTGCACGGTCAGCTCCTCGACCTCCAGGGCCTGGCCGTCGACGGCCGCCGCGGTGCGCAGGGCGGCGGCCAGGGCGCCGGTCTCTTTCTTGCCGCCGGAGAAGCAAACCGACACGCACGTGCCACACCCGACCGCGAGGACTTTTTTCTTGCCCTGCAGCATGCGCTTGATCTCTTCGAGCGGTTTCTGTTCGGCCACGATCATGGCGCGGTGTTCTCCCCGTCGTGTTGCTTCCGCCCGGGCTTCGTGGCCCGCAGTGGATTTGGGCCCAGCGCTTCGAGCTGCCGACACAGGGCCTCGAGTGACTGCGCGAACTGCCCTGTATCACGCTCCGGAAGCAGCGCCATCTGCACGCGCTGCGCGGCCAGGCCCACATCATCCAGCCAGGCGGCCACCCTGTCCACGCGTCTTGCGGCATTGAGGCTGCCGGCGGCAAACAGGCAGCGGCTGGTCTCGCAGCCGGCGGCGATCACGCCGTCGGCCCCGTTTTCGAACGCCCGCATGATGTGCAGATTGTCTATCCGGCCGGTGCAGGGCATAGGCACGAGATCGACGCGCACCTGCCCGGCATCGGTGCCGCTTTCGCAATGCGCGAGTGCCGACGGCGCCGCGCTGGGACAGCAGAACGCGACCACGTGCGGCCGGGTGTCCGACGGCACCTGCTCCGACCGGGGGAGAAGCGAATCCAGCCGGGCGAACACCTCGCCGTCGGCGAACTCGCGCATGCTGATCGCACCGGTTGGGCAGGCGGCCACACAGAGCCCGCAGCCGGTGCAGGCGCCGGTGTCGATCCTGGCCGCGCCCATGATTCCGCCCACTCCGATCAGGGCCGCATCGATGCGCGCCGCCCCGAACGTGCACGCGCGGACGCAGGTGAGACAGGCAACGCAGATAGACACGTCGACCATCGCCACGTTACCGTCAGGCGCAAGTGCCGCCTCGCTTCCCGGCGGCGGCACGTCGAGCACCAGTTCCGCCGAGCGGGCACGCGAGACACAGACGGTAAGATAGTCGTCGCGTTCGACCTCGCTCAGCACCGAATCGCGGTGCTCCGGCTCACCGCCCAGGTAGCGGGTCCGGCACGTCCCGCAGCGGCCGTCGGAGCACGAGCTGGGAACGCGGTAACCGTTCTCGATGAGCACGAACAGGATCGATTTTTCCGCGGGGACCTCGAACGTCTCCCCGGTAGCGGCGATCCTGATGCGGAACGGAGTCCGCTGCTGATTGACGGCGTCCGGCACGTGCCCGTCAACCGTCAGATTGGCTGCCTGGGTGGTACATCGGGAAACAGTACTCCGCGCCGCCGGCAAGGGCAACCGGCCCGCGAGTCCCAAGGCACACGAAACCCGCGTTGCGAGGCGTGCAGCGCTATACTTGCCGTCGCAGAACAACACGTTGAGGGAAGCCACCTGGACACCGAAAAGCGTCTTAGACGCACCAAAGTTATCGCCACGATCGGACCGGCCTGCGACGACGAGGACACGTTGCGGCAGATGATCGCCGCGGGTATCAACGTCGCGCGCCTGAATTTCTCGCACGGAAGCATCGAGTCGCACGCGGAGAAACTGGCGCGCGTCCGGCACGTCGCCGAAGGCATGGACGCCAACATCGGCATCATGGTCGACACACGCGGGCGCGAGATCCGCACGCGCGAGCTTGCCGAGGGCATGGCGGAGCTCGAACGCGGCCAGATGTTCACACTCAGCAGCAAGCCTCGCGTTGGCGATACGACCGGCGTCGCCGTGTCACACCCCTGTCTGCACGAGCATCTCAGCGCCGGTGACCGGGTGCTGCTGGACGACGGGCGCCTCGAGCTGGTGGTCGAGGAAGTGATCGGGGAGGAGGTTCGCTGCCGGGTCGAATACGGCGGCGTGCTGCGTAACAGCAAAGGCGTGAACCTGCCGGACAACAAGACGGTGTTCGACGCTATCGACTCGCAGAGCGACGGCGATCTGGAGTTCGCCGCCGCGCACGACGCACAGTACGTAGCCGCCTCGTTCATTCGTAATGCACAAGACGTCGAGGAGATACGCAGCAAACTGCGCACATTGAACTCGGACATTCCGATCATCGCCAAGATAGAAAACCGCAGCGCTGTGGAGAACCTTGAGAGCATTATCGCCGTGTCCGACGGCACCATGGTGGCCCGCGGCGACCTGGGTGTCGAGCTGGGGCTGGCGCGCGGCCCGACGATTCAGAAACGCATCATCCGCACCACGGTGAGCAACGGCAAACCGGTCATTACCGCCACCGAGATGCTCGACTCCATGGAACGCAACCCTCGCCCGACGCGCGCCGAGGCGAGCGATGTGGCGAACGCGATTCTCGACGGCACCTCGGCGGTCATGCTGTCGGGCGAAACGGCCGCCGGTCTGTATCCCGTGGAAGCGGTGCGCACGCTGGTATCCCTGGCGCTGGAAGCTGAGGCCGGGCTGAGCGAGTACGGCTACCTGCAGCAGATCCTTCCAAACCCGTCGAACGTGGTGACCGAAGCCGTGGCGCAGGCGTCGATTACCATGGCCAACCACCTCAAGGCGGCGGCGATCATCGCGCTGACCGAGACCGGATTCACCTCGCGGCTGGTATCAAAATACCGCCCGCAGTGCCCCATTCTCGCCGTCACCT
Source organism: Chromatiales bacterium (assembly GCA_024644045.1). Taxonomy (GTDB): domain Bacteria; phylum Pseudomonadota; class Gammaproteobacteria; order JAHELT01; family JAHELT01; genus JAHELT01. Next base: position 46,284 of record JAHELT010000014.1, read on the forward strand.
CCTCGCTGGCGGTGGTGCGCCGCCTGGCAATGAACTGGGGTGTGCAGCCGGTTCACTACCGCGGCACCGGCGACGACGAGGACAAGCTGAGGTTTGCAACCGCCCAGGCCAAAGCGTTCGGCTACGCAACGACCGGCGATGTGATGGTCGCCACGGCGGGTAGTCACAGCAAGGCGGGCAGCACGGACCTGATTCGTGTATTGACCGTCGACTGACGCGGCGGCTGACCGCGCTCCACGCAGTCGAGTGCGCGCCACGTGCCAGTGTGCTGTCCCGCAAATAACGTGCAATTCTGAGCGCGTGTCACGGGTCAGGACAAGACGTCGTCGTGAAATAATAGCCGTCGCTATTGCTAAGCGGCGCAACGCTGTCATGGCCCGCGACACACGCTCCCGTCGTCTACCAATCAATCAGTTGGGCGCGCCGCCAAGGCCCATCTGCGGTGTTACGCGCTCAACCCCTAGCCGCGCTATGCTTTCTCTCGCAAGCCTTGCGGCTGAACCTTGGCGGCACGCAGAATTACACGTTATTTACGGGACAGCACACTAGGCGGGCGTTCCCGCGCTGTGTTCAATGAGCAGTTCCTGGAGCGCCGGGGCGATTCGTTCGAATGAGTCGTAGAGCTTGGCGACCAGACGCTCCGCATCGCCCGCGTCTTCCGCGCGCGCGGAGGACTCCAGGGTCTGACAGACTGCCGCCATCACCCGCGCACCCACGTAGGCGCAACTCGATTTGAGCGTATGGGCCTGTAACTCCAGGGCCTCGCAGTCACCGGCGGCGGCGGCATGGCGCAGCGCCTGCAACCGCTCCGGCGTACCCCTGAGGAAACGCTCCAGCAGGCTCTGCACGAAGTTACCCTCCTCGATCCGTCCGGCGATGTCGCGCAGCTTCACCAGCGCCCCGGCGTCGAGGTGCGACGTTTCGCCGTCCGTCGGGGAATCAAACAGTGTATGCGTCATGGGACTGCCGTCGTGTTCCGCTCAGCGCCGGTTCTGCAGCTCGAACGCCGGTTCGAGGGCCGTTACGTCGCGCCGGGCAGCGGCCTGAGACACCGGCTCCTTCGTGGCGGGTTCCGGTTCGGCAGGCGTCGGCGTATCGGGCGTGAGCGCTTCCTCAGGCGCTATTTCGTCGCTCATCATGTCGGGAATCCCGTCTTCGATCCCCTGTGCTCGCGACAGTGCCTCACGCATCATCAACACGCCGCTGCGATCCAGGATGTACGGCGTGATGAGCACCACCGTTTCCGTGGTGGTGACGCTGGTGGCCCGATTGGCAAAGGCGTTACCGACCAGCGGCAGGTCGCCGAGAAACGGCACGCGCTCCTCGGTGTCGCTGACGCTGCGCTTGATAAGGCCACCGATGAAGATGGTTTGCGCATCGCCCACCAGCATGCGTGTCGTCACCTCGGTCGTCGTCTGCGAAGGGATCCCGTCGTCGGAAACCGTGCCGGTGCTGACCTCCGGGTGGATGTCGAGCAGCACGTGGCCGGCGCGGTCGACTGACGGCGTGACCTTGAGGATCACGCCGGATTCGAGAAACTCGATGGATTCACTGGTCACCTGGTCGATGGTGGTGGTGACCTTGAAGCCGATGCGGTCACCGATGATTGCCTTGGCCTCCTGATTCTCCAGTGCGAGCAGCTTGGGCGTGGACAGCGTGCGCAGTCGCCCCTCGCTGCGCAGCAGATTGAGCATCGCGGTCACGTTCGGCGTGACCAGGTCGAAGAACAGACCGGGCGCGCTCGGGTCGGCCAGGCCGCGGGTTCCGATCGACCCGGCGCCACCGTCGACCGTAAAGAGCTTCGCCCAGTCCATGCCGAATGCCTCGGCTTCGCGCAGCGTTATCTCGAGAATCTTCGCCTCGATGAGCACCTGGCGCGGCTGGCGATCCAGCACCTGCAGCAGCTCTTCGACGCGGCCCAGGAACTCCGGCGCATCTTCCACCACCAGCAGCTTGCGTCCGGCGAGACTGGTGATCTTGCCGTGCTCGGAGAGGTGGCTCTTGAGAATCGCCTCCACCACCGTGACGTCGGAATACTCCACTTTGAACGTCCTGAGCTCCGTCGACTCAGCCAGCCGGTATTTGCCGATCTCCTCGTGATCGACGACGTAGTAGGTATCGACTCTTTTTTCCACGGCAAAGCCCGCCGCAGCGGCGATGTGGCGTATCGCTTCATCGAGCGTTACGTCGAACAGGCTGAAAGAGACATTTCCGTCAACGCCTGCCGTGAGCAGGATGTTGGTACGCGCCTGACGCGACAGCATTTCCATCACATCGGCAAGACTTGCATCGCGCAGCGCAAGCGAGATCCGCCCACCTTCGGCGTAGGCGGCACCGCCGAGTGCAACCATCAGGATTCCTGCCAGCACGTGTCCGAGCAATCGCATCATTCACGCCCCTGCGTATCGTC
>JAHELT010000014.1:48703-51062 GCA_024644045.1 Chromatiales bacterium
TATCGTCGGCGTCGAAAACCCCGAGCACCATGCGCCTGCCGGCGCGCTGCAGGACCACACTCTGCTCACGGATCGCAATCACACGGTAACCGTCTATCGCTTCACCGGCCGCCACGATGCGGCCGTCGATGTTCGCGAGTGAGTTGCTGCCGGCCGCGAGCACGGCACGCAGTTTGAACCTGGGCTCGGGCACCTCCACGGCCTCGGCGTCTAGGGCGGGCGCAGCGGGCTTCGCCGGCGGCTGCTGCGACTCGGGTACCGCAAACGGATTGCGCCGCAGCCCGGCGCTGTCCCCTTCGCTCATGACAACGCCCGGCGCCGCCAGGGCGACAAGCGTGATGATCAGGCTCAGGAATTTCACGGCTCGGACACCAGGCGGTAGGACACCATCTTGAGGCGCAGGCTCAACTCCGGCTCCGCCTCGGCCGTGCTGAGTGGCCGCATGCGGTACTCCTTGACGACGACGAAACCGAGCTGCCCGCTCAGATCGCGCAGCCAGGCCACCAGATCAAAATACGTGCCCACCAGCTCGACGTCGAACACGATCTCCTTGAACATCTGCACGCTGCGACCCGGGCCCGGTGCCACGCCGCGCAACTCGACATTGTGCTGCCAGGAGATTTTCTGCAGCCGGCCGATGATGTACGACTCCATCTGCTTCAGCGGCCGGTTCGCCATGTCACCGTGTACCTGCTGGCGCAGCTCGTCCACCTGCGCGGCGAGCAGATCAAGCTCACCGTACACGGCTTTGCCCTTGGTGACCGTTTCCTGCATCGTGGCACGCGTCTCGACCGCCGAGCGCAGCGTCTTGTACTGCGGCACCACCAGGTAGGTGATACCGGCTGCGAGCAGCATCGCCCCTGCACCGACCAGCAGCAACAGCAGCGAACGGTCGTCCAGGCGTTCTAGTTGAGCGACCAGGCTCACTACGCCGGCCTCCCGTTGACGACGATGGCCAGATCGAATTCCACCGCCTGCCTGTCCGTGTTGCGATACATGGAAGTACGCAGCACTTTGACATCGTCGATTTCCGGCTGCGCGAACAGGTTGGCGATAAAGTTCGACAGCGCCGAGTGATCGCCGGCCCGACCCTTGATCGTCATGTGCGTTTCGACGCGCCATACCTGCTGCCGTTTTGTCTCGGTACCCTTCGGCACCACGATGAAATAGCCAGTGTTCGTGGCGGCGGGCTTTTCAGGCTGCACGGAGGAGCCGGCGCGCTTGAACTCCCAGCTCTGAAACCACACCGTGTCGTCGGTCAATGCACGGTCCATTGCGGCGAACATGCGCTCCGCCGGCGTGCCGCCGCGCAAACCGTCGAGCAGCGACAGCTGGTAGATGAATTGCGCCTTCTGTTTACGCAGCGCCGCCAGCTTCTCCGCGACCTTGCGGTTGCTCTGGTGCTCCGCCTGTAACCTGCCTATCTCGGAGACAGCATCCCGGGCGACGTAGTTCAGCCCGGCGGCCGCGCCGCCGGTGAGCAGCGCCATCGTCGAGATTACGGCCACAAAGACTTTAAACCAGCGTTGACGTACCAACCGGGACCGGTAATCGCTGGGGATCAGATCGAAGTCAGCCATGATTGAACATGTCCCGTAATGCCAGGCCGGTCGCAACGGCGATCTCCGGCTCGGCCGCCGTAGCGGGCGCAGCGTCCGGTGGCGCGTCACAAAACGGCGCCAGCGGATCAGGGATGGTGCACACCTCGATATTCAGCAGCTCGTTCAACAACCGGTCCACGCCGCTCCAGCGCGCGATGCTGCCGACCAGAAATATGCGTTTTGCCGCGGCGCCGCGCGTTTCCGCCGCCGCGTACATCAGCGTACGCTTGATCTCGTCGAGCAGCGGTGCGAAACGCGGGCGGATGATCTGCAGCAGCGTTTCGTGGATGTCGCTCGGCGCCAGGCTGGTCAACTCCGCGCTCGCGCACTGCGGCTCGTCACTGCTCAGCACGTGCTGATACACGAGCTGCCTGACCGCCTCGTGTTCCATGTCCAGCGCCTCGGCAATGTGCTCGAGCAGCGGTCGCTCGCCGAATTCGACCTCCTGGTCGAACAGCAACCGGCGTCCGGAGATTATCGTCAGGTAGGTCACGCTGTCGCCGAAGTTGATCACCAGCACGTTGTCCGGATTGCTCATGTCCGTCATAGAGGTGACCAGGCGCTTGATCGCCGCCGGACCGATCTCCAGCGCGTCGACGCTGAGGCCGCAGCCGCGCAGCAGCTCGAGGTAGGAGATCACGTCGTCGCGCCGGGCTACTGCCACCATGGAGAGGCGTTCGCCGCGCTCGGCGTTGGTGCGCACCGGCAGGTAATCGATAACGTAGTTGTCGAGTGTCTCCGGCAGACGTTGCTGCATG
>JAHELT010000262.1 GCA_024644045.1 Chromatiales bacterium
CCAGCCATCGACGGATCTGCCTCGGGCCAAACGCGAAGATCATCTGCAATGGCTGGACCCCGATCGGCTGCCCGACAGTCTGATGGCGCAGCTGGACGAGCAACAGCTCAACACGAATTGGCGGTCCCTCAACACCTTCGGCCGCTACGTCGTCTGGTCGCTGCTGCAGAAAGGACGTACCGACAAACTGAAGACCGTGCTTACCGAATCATGCCTGTACCAGGATCGGCACACCCCCCCGCCTGCGTAGCGTCACCCCCGCACCGCAAACAGAACCAATGCACCACCATAGCCATCCAGGCACGGCAGGGGTATTGAACGACTCCATCCAACGGCACCCTCTCCAGCGCTCTCGGCGCCGCCGTCAAGGAAAGACCTTGCCGAAGCCCTCCGCGTCCATGCGCACCAGCGCCGAGAACAGCCCTCCTGTCATGCGCGCGAATTGCACGTAATTGAGCCGGTCGGCAGTATCCCGCGCAGTGTGGTACTCAGGATAGCGGTAAAACGCGGTGTCTGTGATCATGAGAGCGCGATACCCGTGCCGCCAGAATGACCGATGGTCGCTCCAGGCGACGCCCGGAATGATCGCCGGCACGGCAGCATGCTCGACGGGGAAATCGGACCCGTCCCGAAACAGCCGGGCGAGCCGAGCCAAGACACGCCGCGAATGGAAATTCGAAACGAAGGCCACGAAGTTGGCACGGTCCGGAAAGAACAAGCGAAAGAACGGCGGATAGGTTTGGGAGCGTGGCGCATCGTGATAGCAGCCGACGGTCTCAAGCGCGACCATGAGTGGGATGTTGTCGCCGCGCTGGCGTGCCTGCCGCGCATAGACCATGCTGCCCTGCCTGCGGGTGGCGAAAAACGGTGGCTCCTCATTGGTGAAGGCGACAAAACGGATGCTGTGGCCAGGCTCGCGCACAGCGAACAGGCGCGACAACTCGAGCAGGGCGGCCACACCGCTGCCGTTGTCATTGCCGCCGGGGCTGCCGAACACGGAATCGTAGTGGGCGCCGATCAGCAGTAGCACCTTCGGTGCATCGTACCCGATCCGTGTCACCTCGAGATTGGCACTCTCCACACCCTGCACGGTGTAGGGCTGCCGCATCACCGTGTAGCCCTGGCTCTCCCAGATCTGGGTGATGTACGCAGCGGCATCCTCCAGCGCCGCGGGATGAAAGACATTCCGCTCACCTATGGTGCCGGCGAGGTGTTGCACGTGCCTTTGCAGACGCCCCTGTATCGCGTCCACATCAAGTGCGTCGGAGATCATCGCGGCAGGAGTGGAGTACATTTCGGTCAGCGGAAGCCAATGCCGGGTACGTGCGGTATTTGCATCGCCCGCGGTCAATCCTCGCCGCCGATCCCGAGCAGGGCCGCGTTGCCGCCCACCGCGGCGGTGTTTATGCTCAGCGTGCGCTCCGTGGCGAAGCGGTGCAGGTAGTGCGGTCCGCCGGCCTTGGGACCGGTGCCCGACAGTCCCTCACCGCCGAACGGCTGTACACCGACTACGGCACCGATCATGTTGCGATTCACATAAGCGTTGCCGGCGCGCACACGCTCGGCGATGTAGTTCTGTGTGCTCTCTATGCGGCTGTGTACGCCAAGCGTGAGGCCGTAACCGGTGGCGTTGATAGCGGCGATGACCGAGTCGAGCGCATCGGCGGAATAGCGGACGACATGCAGCACGGGCCCGAAGACCTCGCGTTCCAATAGATCCAGACGATCGATCTCGAACACTATCGGGGCCACGAAGCTGCCGTTTGCCGTCCCGGTCGGCAGGGTTACCGCATGCACCTGGTGTGCGGTCGCGCGCATACGCTCGCAGTGCCGAAGCAGCGTCTTGCGCGCCCCGTCACTGATCACCGGACCAACGTCGGTCGCCAGGCGCGCGGGATCGCCGATCTGCAGCTCATCCATGGCACCGGCGAGAAGCGCGAGGATGCGCGGGGCGATCTCTTTCTGCACGAACAGCACCCGCAGCGCCGAGCAGCGCTGCCCTGCGCTGTTGAAGGCCGACGCCAAAACGTCGACTACCACCTGCTCGGGCAGGGCGGAGCTGTCGACAATCATGGCATTCTGACCGCCGGTCTCGGCGATCAGCGGCAGTATGGGTCCGTGCCGCTGCGCCAGCGCCCGATTGATCGCATGCGCGGTCTCAGTGCTGCCCGTGAAGGCCACGCCGGCGAGGCGGGGGTCGCGCAAAAGCGCAGCGCCGATCGTCGTTCCGGCACCCGGCAGCAGCTGCACCACCGCCTCGGGGATGCCCGCCTCGCGCAGCAGCGCCACGGTGGCGGCAGCGGTGAGCGGGGTCGCTTCCGCAGGTTTCGCGACTACGGTGTTGCCGGCGGCGAGCGCCGCCGCCACCTGGCCGGTAAAGATCGCCAGCGGGAAGTTCCAGGGACTGATACAGGCGAAAACACCGCGGCCGTGCAGGCGAAGCGTATTGCGTTCACCGGTGGGGCCGGGCAGATCCATGCCGGCCCCGAACGCGCGGCGCGCCTGGGCGGCATAGTAACGGCAGAAGTCGGTGGCCTCGCGGATCTCGGCGTGGGCGTCCGGGATGCATCGACCCCCTTCACGGACGATGAGCATCATCAGTTCGGCGTGCGAATTCTCGATCAGCGTCGCCGCGCGTTCCAGCATGGCGCCGCGTTCATCAGCCGATGTCGCCATCCAATCGGGCGTGACCGCATGCGCTGCGATCATGGCTGCCGTTGCGGTAGGTGTATCGGCGGTGATGACCTCGCCTATGATATCGTCGCGAGCCGCCGGATTGGTGATCGGCTCCGGTGTTCCGGCCGCCGCGCCGCTTTTCAACGTCGGGGCTGCCGCCCAAGTCTGTGCGGCGGCCTTCGTCATGGCGTCATCGAGCGCGCGCAGCGTGCGCGCATCCTGCAGATTCAGACCGCGCGCGTTGCGCCGTTCTTCGCCGAACAGGTCGGCAGGCAGCGGGATGCGCGGATGGCGGTGTGGCCCCTCGGCGCGCACCATCGCCACCGGGTCGGCGACGATCGCTTCGATAGGTTTGTCGGCGTCGCTGATGCGATTGACGAAAGAGGTGTTCGAACCGTTCTCAAGCAACCGACGCACCAGGTAAGGCAACAGTTCCTCGTGGCGACCGACGGGCGCGTAGACGCGGCAGGGCACCTCAGGGAACGCCTCCAGCAGGTGCGTAAACAGCGCATCGCCCATACCGTGCAGGCGCTGGAACTCGAATGGAGTCGCGCCCGCAGCGAGTTCGAGGACGGTCGCGGCGGTGCGGGCATTGTGGGTCGCGAATTGCGGATATACGGCATCCGTGCAGGCTAGCAGGCGCCTGGCGCAGGCCTGATAGGCGACGTCGGTGTGCGCTTTGCGGGTGAATACGGGGTAGTCTTCCAGACCGCGTTCCTGGGCACGCTTGACCTCAGCATCCCAGTATGCGCCTTTGACCAGGCGCACCGGAATGCGCCGGCCGTGCCGGCGGGCGACGTCGATCAGCCAGTCGGTCACCGGCAGCGCACGTTTTTGATAGCACTGGACTGCGAGCCCGAAGCCCTCCCAGTCACCGCTGTCGCCACGGGCATAGACCTGCTCGAAGACGTCGAGCACCGGGTCCAGGCGCTCGGCCTCCTCGGCGTCGATCGCCAGACCGAGGTTGTGGTGCTGTGCCTTCCGGGCCAGGGCGGCGACACGCGGTACCAGCTCCTCACGCAAGCGTCGCTGCTTGGCGAACTCGAAACGCGGGTGCAGGGCTGAGAGCTTGATGGACAGGCCCGGGGCGGCGAACACGTCGGACTGTCGCCCCGCGTGTTCGGCCACACTGCTGATGGCC
>JAHELT010000015.1:0-2441 GCA_024644045.1 Chromatiales bacterium
CCCTTACCGTTTTCACCACGGCCCTGCTGCTCTGCGCATGCGCCTCCGCGCCGGTGTCCCTGGAAGGCACGGACCGCTTGCTCCAGCCGGGCCAGGCTCTGGACAGCTTCGCTACGGTGCGCGGGAACCGGGTAGCCTGGGGTGGAGTGATCGTGTCGACCGACAACCTGGCCGAGCACACGCGCATCGAGGTGCTTGCCTATCCGCTGGACAATCGTTCGGCGCGACCGCAGACCGATGCCGATGCGCAAGGCCGTTTCGTGGTGCACAGGGCCGGGTACCTGGAGCCGGTGGACTACGCTCCTGGACGGGTCCTGACGGTCGCCGGCACGCTCGAGGAAATCGAGGCCGGCACGGTTGGCGAGGTCGACTACCGCTACCCGGTGGTCCGTGCCGAGGAGCTGCACCTGTGGAAACCGCGGGACAATCAGAGCGGCTCGTTTCATTTCGGCTTCGGGATCGTGATCAGTAACTGATGGGTGCCGCGAAACAGCTGGCCGTGGTCACCGGGGCCAGTTCCGGTATCGGCAGGGCGACCGCGATCGAGCTCAGCCGAGACCTGCCCGTGATCGCGGTGGCGCGCCGTGCAGCGGCGTTGCAGAGGGTGAGTCGCGAGGCGCCCGGCGAAGTCACGCCGCTTTGCGCGGACCTGACCACCGAAGCCGGGCTTGCCGCGATCGTCGACACCGTCGGCGATGACGGCGTGCGCTATCTGGCGCACGCGGCGGGCGTCTACCCTGTGGAATCGGTGCACACGCTGGATGTGCAGACCTGGCGCGCTGCGATGGCGACCAACGTTGATGCGCGGCTGTTTCTCACCCAGCGGCTGGCGGACCGCTTCGTGCCCGGCGCCCGCGTGCTGTTCATAGGATCGCTTTCGGCGCACACCGCCCGCAAAGGCGGCATGGCCTACTGCACCTCCAAAGCAGCCTCCTTCATGTTGCAGCAGTGCCTGCGCCTGGAGCTTGCCGGGCAGGGAGTGCTGTTCGCGAACACCTATCCGGGATTTGTCGACACTGCGCTGATGCACGGCGCAATCGAGGCGGATCGTGGAGTGTTGCCCGACGCTGCCAAGTACGCGGCCGCCGCCGCCGAGGGCAAGCTGGTCGCGCCGGCGATGGTCGGACGCTTCTACCGCTGGCTGTTCAGCGGGACCAGCGACGAGGCGTTCAACCGGGACGACTGGAAGGTGCTCGACCCCGCGCACCACGCCCACTGGACGGGCGGGGAATCGCTGTACAGCGGGCGGGCCTGAGCGCAAGCGCCCTTGTCCCCGCAGGGAGAAGGGCAATCGCAAAGCGCCTAAGGGTGCGCGCGGGCTAACTTTCCACCAGCGGCAGCAGGGTCAGTTCCACGCGCCGGTTCTGCCGGCGTCCCGTGGCGCTGCCGTTGTCGGCGATCGGGCTGAACTCGCCGTAGCCGACCGGATCCAGGCGCAGTGCCTCCACGTTGCGCGCGATCAGCGCGTTGGCCACCGACTCGGCACGCTGCACTGACAGCGTCTGGTTGAAGTCGTCGCTGCCGCGGCTATCGGTGTGGCCGGCCACCTCGATCATGGTCTTCTCGTACTTGGCGAGCACCAGGGCGACGCCGTTGAGCACTTTCTCGAAGTCCGGCTTCAGGTTCGCCTTGCCGGTGTCAAAGGTGATGTTGCCCGGCATGTTCAGGATCAGGGTGTCGCCGTTGCGAGTCACGCTCACGCCGGTCGCAGCAAGCTGCTCGCGCAGTTCTTCCTCCTGCCGGTCCATGTAGTTGCCTACCGCACCACCGGCCAGCGCGCCGAGTCCGGCGCCGATCAGCGCCCTGCGCTTGCGGTCCTTTTTGTTGTCCGAGGTGGCGATGCCCAGCACGGCGCCGATACCGGCACCGATGGCGGCGCCGGTGGTCGTCTTACTGGTTTTCTCCTCGCCCGTGAATGCGTCTATGGTTTTACAGCCCGGCACAGCCAACAGTGTGCACACCGCGATCGTGACACCGCGTAAAAGTACGATTTTCATCGAGTAAAAAACTCCTCGGATAACGTTGAACGAAAACAAGGGACGGGACGTCAGGCCAGGCCGACGGCGGCTTCGACCTCGATCCAGGTAACCGTCTTGTCTATCTCGGCTACGGCGTCGCCGTCGGCGTCCACCATGAAATTGACCTGCGTGCTGCTGAGCGGCATGACGATGACCGACTCCCCGTGCTGTCCGGCAAGGGTCAGCAGGCCGCTGCCGGGATAGTCGTCGCCGTCGGCGATGAACAGCGGCTCACCGTCGGCGGTTTCGATGTCGATATGCCCCAGCTCGGAATCGAACAGCCGGCCCTCGAGCGTGATGTCCTCACCGCCCATCACGCGCGTTTCGGTGAGCACCAGGTTTTCAGTCCGCAGCGAGCGGCCGCGGCGGTTGTCGACGACGATCAGGCTGCTCAGCGTCAGGTGCTCGGTGGTGCCGTTGTCG
>JAHELT010000015.1:2451-50668 GCA_024644045.1 Chromatiales bacterium
CCGCCTTCCATGCAGTTGAAAAACTCGACGCTGAGCCGGTTGCCCTCGCGGGTGGAGATTCGTTGCCCGCCGTCGCCGCAGGCTTCCATGACCGAGAGGAGCGGCAACACGCCGGCGCCAGCGATTACCGGCCCCTTTTCGGACAGCGCGCCGCGCAGACGCCCCGCCGCCGCCACGATCCCCGCGCTGCGCCGCACGTCGGCTGGCGCGCTCTGCGGCTGAGCGTCCAGGGCTCCGGACAGTCCGAACATGGCGCGGGCAAGCGTCGTCGCGTTGCCGCTTTCGATGTCCGCAGGGCCGGTGCTGCCCTGGTAGGCGACGTCCGGGATGGATGCCCGGGTGAGGTTCTGCTCCCCATCGGTGCTGACACAACCACCCACGCCGAGCAGCGCGATGAACGCCAGTTGCGTGAAATTGCGTGCCATCCCCTTCAGCATGCCTGCACCCCGGATGTGCTGGCCGAGCGGACTGATCACTGTAGGCATATCTTGTTGCGCGGGCAAGTTGCCGGCGGCGAATCCGGACCTGGTTCACAGTTGTTTACAATGCGCTGACCGCACGCTGCCGTGCGCTAGAATGCGAGCCGATGCAAGGCCTTGACGACACCCCGCTGTGCGGCTTTCACCCGGCCGTAAGTGACTGGTTCAAAGACCATTTTCGTGAGCCTACCGCCCCGCAGCGCGACGCCTGGCCGGCCATCAAGGCGCGCGGCAATGCGCTGATCGCGGCGCCCACCGGCTCCGGCAAGACCCTCGCCGCGTTTCTGGCTGCGATCGACGATCTGGTCTGGCGCAGTCAGCAGGGCGACCTGTTCGGGGCGCTGGAGAACGAGACCCTGGTAGTCTACGTCTCGCCTTTGCGCGCCTTGTCGAACGACATCCAGCGCAACCTGGAGCTTCCCCTGGATGGCATCCGCGCGACGCTGCGGGCGCGCGGTTTCGGCGACTCGCCGATCCGCACCATGGTGCGCACCGGCGACACCCCGCAGAGCGAGCGCGAGCGTATGCGGCGCCGTCCGCCGCACATCCTGGTGACCACGCCCGAGTCGCTGTATCTGCTGCTCACCAGCGAATCCGGGCGCAGCATGCTGCGCACGACGCGCACCGTAATCGTTGACGAAATCCACGCGCTGGCGGCCAACAAGCGCGGTGCCCACCTGGCCCTGTCGCTGGAACGGCTGCAGCAGCTGTGCGGCGACCGCCTGGTGCGGATCGGTCTGTCCGCCACGCAGAAACCGATCGACGAGATCGCGCGATTCCTCACCGGTGCGCAGGGCGGCGACTGCACGATCGTCGACACGGGGCACGTGCGAGAGCGCGACCTGGCTATCGAAGTCACCGGCTCGCCGCTGCAAGCGGTGATGGCGGGCGAAGCCTGGGAAGAGGTCTACGAGCGGCTGGTCGATCTGGTTACCGCGCACCGCACGACGCTGATCTTCGTGAACACGCGTCGCCTGGCGGAACGCCTGGCCCGCCATCTCGGTGAGCGCCTGGCGGCGCGTGGCCTGGCGCCCGACTGCGTGACCGCCCACCACGGCAGCCTGGCGCGGGAGCACCGTTTCGATGCCGAACAGCGCCTGAAGGCGGGCCGGTTGCGCGCGCTGGTGGCGACCGCCTCGCTGGAGCTGGGCATAGATATCGGCGATGTCGATCTGGTGTGTCAGATCGGCTCACCGCGCGCCATCGGGGCCTTCCTGCAGCGCGTCGGGCGTTCCGGGCACGCCGTGGGCGCCACGCCCCGGGGGCGCCTGTTTCCGACCACGCGCGACGATCTGGTGGAATGCGCGGCGCTGCTCGACGCGGTGGCGCGTGGCGAGCTGGACCGGCTACGCGTGCCCGCGCAGCCGCTGGACGTGCTGGCCCAGCAGCTGGTCGCGGAAGTGGCGGCCCGCGAATGGGATACTGATGCTTTGTATGCGCTCGTGCGCAACGCCTGGCCGTACCATGATCTGGCGCGGCACACGTTCGACGCGGTGGTGGATACGCTGGCGGAGGGATTCGCGACGCGGCGCGGCCGACGCGCCGCTTATCTGCATCACGATGCCGTCAACCGGCGCCTGCGCGCACGCCGCAGCGCGCGCTTGACCGCGCTGATGAACGGCGGGGCAATCCCGGACCAGTTCGATTACGACGTGATGCTGCAGCCGCAGGGTCAGTTCGTCGGCACGCTGAACGAGGATTTTGCGTTCGAGTCGCTGCCCGGCGATATCTTCCAGCTCGGCAACACCGCCTACCGCATCCTGAGGGTGGAGATGGGCAAGGTGCACGTCGCCGATGCGGCCGGCGAGCCGCCGAACATCCCGTTCTGGTTCGGCGAGGCGCCGGGGCGCAGCGACGAGCTGAGCATGGCGGTCTCGCGCCTGCGTACCGACATTGCGCAACGCCTCGCGAGCTCGGGGCTAGAGGCGACCGTCGAGTGGCTGGTACGCCAGCGCGGCATCGTGGCGCAGGCCGCCGTGCAGCTGGCGGAGTACCTGGCCGCGGCACACGCCGCGCTCGGCGCGCTGCCGACCCACGATACGCTCATTTTCGAGCGGTTTTTCGACGAGGCGGGCGACCAGCATCTGGTGATTCATTCGTCGTTCGGCGCGCGCGTCAACCGCGCCTGGGGGCTCGCGCTGCGCAAGCGGTTCTGCCGCAAGTTCAATTTCGAGCTGCAGGCCGCGGCGCTCGAGGACAGCATCGTGCTTTCGCTCGGCAGCACTCACAGCTTTCCACTTGAGGAGGTGCGGCGCTACCTGAATTCGGCCAGCGTGCGCGACGTGCTCACACAGGCGCTGCTCGCTGCACCGATGTTTCCCACGCACTGGCGCTGGAACGCCAACATCGCGCTCGCGGTACGGCGCATGCGCAACGGCAAGCGCACGCCGGCGCAGTTTCAGCGCATGGACGCCGAGGACCTGATGGCGGTGGTGTTTCCGGATCAGCTGGCCTGCGCGGAGAACCTGGCGGGCGAGCGGGAAATCCCCGATCACCCGCTGGTCGCACAAACGCTGGCCGACTGCCTGCACGAGGTGATGGACGTCGACGGCCTGATCGCGTTGCTGCAACGGATCGAGAACGATCGCATCAACATCGTGGCGCGCGACCTCGCCGGACCGTCGCCGCTGGCACATGAAATCCTCAGCGCCCGGCCGTATGCCTTTCTGGACGACGCGCCGGCCGAGGAGCGGCGCACGCAGATGGTCCAGGCGCGGCGCTTCGTGGCGCCGCAGGACGCGGCCGCCCTCGGGCAGCTGGACAGCGCCGCCATCGAGCGCGTGCGCCAGGAGGCCTGGCCCGAGATTCGCGATGCGGACGAGCTGCACGATGCCTTGCTGCTGCTCGGCTGCGTCACCGACGCCGAGCTGCGCAGGTTGCCCGGCTGGCAACGCTCGGTCGACGCGCTGGTGTACGGCGGGCGGATCACGCAGGTGGGACCCGGTGACGGCGACCTGCGATTGTGGTTTGCGACCGAACGGCTGCACCTCGCCTTCGGCTGCTACGGCGAAGCCGTGCCGTGCGCGCCGCCCGTGAGCCCGCTCAGCCCCACACCCGAACGCGACCTTGCCTGCCTGGAGCTGGTGCGGGCCCGTCTGCAGGGCGTGGCGGTCGTCGGCGCGGCCGAGCTCGGCGCGCAGCTGCGACTGGCCGCCGTCGACGTGGAGCGTGCCCTGCTGCTGCTGGAAAGCGAAGGCGTGGCGATGCGCGGCACCTTCGGCGACGGCGGCGAACAGTGGTGCGAGCGTGGCCTGCTGGCCCGCATTCACCGCTACACCCTGGAGCGCATGCGGCGCGAGGTCCTCGCGGTGAGTCCGGCGGATTTCGTGCGCTTTCTGTGCGAGTGGCACGGACTTGCGGCGGTCGGAGACGGTGTGTCGGACGCCCAGGGCGAGGCGGCCCTGGGCGACGTTCTCGGCCAGCTGGAGGGCTTCTGCGCGCCGGCGGCAGCCTGGGAGGGTGAGCTGTTGCCGGCCCGCCTCAACGCCTACTGGCCGCAGTGGCTGGACAGTCTGACGGCCGCCGGCAAGGTGCAGTGGACGCGGCTGCAGCCGCCCGGGAGCATCGGTAAACGCGCCGCACCCCTGAAGACCACGCCGATCACGTTGCTGCCGCGGCGTCATTGGATGCACTGGCGGCGGGTCGTCGGCCAGGACCGGGCACCGGCGATCTCGGCGCAAGCGCAACGCGTGCTGGACACGCTGCGCGATGCCGGCGCGTCATTTTATGACGAGCTGCTCGAATACGGCGGTCTGGTGCCCGCGCAGCTGGAGGCGGCGCTGGGCGAGCTGGCCGCGGCTGGACTGGTGACCGCGGATTCGTTTGCGGCGCTGCGCGCACTGCTGATGCCGGCGCGAGACGCACGCAACCGGCGTGCGCACGGCGGTGTGGCGGAGGTCGGACGCTGGGCCGCGGTGCCGCAGCCGGAGACACCACGCAACGCGTTGCGGCTTCCCGCCGAGGCCGTGGAATGTGTCGCCGCCGCATTGCTGCGGCGCTATGGCGTGGTGTTCAGAAAACTGCTGGAGCGCGAGTCGAACGTGCCGCCGTGGCGTGAGCTGCTGTACATCTACCGGCGCATGGAGGCGCGGGGCGAAATCCGCGGCGGCCGGTTCGTCGACCAGTTCGGCGGCGAGCAGTTCGCGCTGCCGGAAGCGGTGGGTCTGCTGCGGCGCGTACGGCGGGAGCCGGCGAACGGCGCGCTGTACTCGATCAGCGCGGCGGACCCCTTGAACCTGCTGGGAATTCTGCTTCCCGGCGAGCGCGTGGCCGCGCTGGCCGGCAACCGCATTGCGTACCGCAACGGCATGGCACTCGCGACGCTGACCGGTAAGCAGGTGCGCCTGCTCCTCGAACTCGACCAGGCGACCGAGTGGCAGGTGCACAATGCCCTGCTGAACCGGCGCATGCCCGCGCCGGGACGCCGCCAGCGCGGCGCGCACTCGGACCGCCACCTGCGCCATTGACCCGCTCGGCGCAAACCGCCACCCGCATGGCGGGCGCGCTCATTGCCGGCCTTCGTCCCCGCCGCCGCCCCGCTGGTAGGTTCCGTTCACCCAGTCGTCGAACACCGAGGCGTACCCGGGGCTGAAGCGCGACTCGCGCGGCCCGCCCGGGTAGTTGCTCCAGAGATCGCCGTTCGCCAGGTCGGCGACCATCCGGTAGCAGGGTGCAAAGCTGGTGTTGCGCCCGCCGGCCTGGAAGAGATTGCCCTGGCTGATGGTGGCATGGTTACCCGGCAGCGCATACGGACCCCGGTCCATGCGCAGCCAGGCCGGCAGCTTCCCGCCGAAGAACAGATTGGTGAGGGTGACGGCGTTCACTTCGCCCCACGGGGGAATCGGATCGCGCTGCTGCAGAACGCGCCCGATCGCCGCCGCCAGCGTGCTGGCGCGCTGCGCGCCGGGCAGCCAGGGCGAGTCGCGACTCAGCAGCACCCGGTCGAAGAACCCGATCAGCGCGGAATACAGACCGGTGCTCGCGACGACGTGAGTGAACCACTCGTTACCGAACCGCGCGCCGAATACCTGGTGCACGACGGACTCGTGCAGGCGCTCGAACAGCGTGGCGGCGGTGCTGTCGGGGCGGTACTGAAAGTCCCAGCTCTGCAGCAAGCGCTTCGCGGCGCCGTCCGGCATGTGCGCCACGTATTCGGGAACGAACAGGCGTGCCTGTTCCGAGTACACGTCGTACTGCATGCGTTGGAAGTCAGCCGGCAGGAAGTCGCTGCGTGCACGCAGCATTCCGGCGATACGGTCCGTGCGGTAACTGGCCAGCCAGCAGGTGCTGATGCCCGGGTGATCCGCGAACATGCCGGCATCGTTGGTCACGGCGATGAATCCACTGTCGGGGTTCGCCGCGCAAGGGTGCTCGCTATCCGCCTCCCGTAGTCCGGACCATCCCTGCGCGCTGTCAAAGCCGGCGGCCGGACCCAGGCCGCTCCAGCCACCTCGGCGTTTCGGTATCGCGCCGACCAGCTGATAGCCGATGCTGCCTGACCTGTCGGCGAACAGCATGTGCAGGGTAGGAATGTCGCCCCCGCGCATGCACGCGCTCGCCTGCTCGACAGTGCGGCATTGCAGCAGGTCGGTGAACGCACGGATACTGGCCAGTCCGGCGTCGCCCTGCCCCACCCAGCGCCAGCTCAAGGCGGCCCCGCTCGGCGGCAGCGCCTCGAGTATCCCCGACGGCGAACGCAGCCGGATCAGCGTCTCATCGGCGTGAGACTTGCGATGGATGGTCTGCACGGCAGTCTCCAGCGGCTGCCGTTCACCGTCCACCACGGCATGATCGCCTTCCAGATGCTCGACGAAGAAGTCGCAGGTGTCGGCGCAGCTGTAGGTCACGCCCCACGCCAGGTGCCGGTTGCGGCCGCTGAGAAACCCGGGTGTGCCCGGCAGGGTGGCGCCGTCGACGCGCTCGTCTCCGACGGCAAGCTGGACCGGGTAGATCACGGCGGGCAGGCGATTGACCTCCAGGTGCGGATCGTTGGCGAGCAGTGGGAAGCCGCTTGCGCTGCGGGCACCCGATACCACCCAGGCGTTGCTGCCGCCGCTGCCCCCGATCCCGAAAAGGTCACCGGGGTAGAGCGGCGGCAGATGGCGTACCTGCGCAAGCAGCCCGGCGGCATCGTCCTGCAGTGCCGGGAACAGGTGCCGCAGCAACGCGCTGTCGACGCCGCGTTTGAGAGCATGCAGCACGAAGGTCTCGGCGATACGCTGGCCTTCGGCGAGGCCCAGGTAGGCAGTCAGCTTGAGCAGCAGCAGCACGTCCTGCGGGCGGTACCGTTCGGGGCGCCCGGTGACCAGGCGGTAGAGCCACGGGTAGTGACGGGCACGCGCCCGGTTGAGGCCGGCTGCGTACGCCTCCAGGTACCCCTGGTACGGCTCGCCGAGCTGCGGGTAGTAGCGACCGGCGTCCAGCGCCAGTCCCAGCCGGCGAAAGTAGCGGTCGAGGCACAGGGCCTGCTCACTGTCCACGAGCCGCTCGCACAGGCGCCCCTCGGCCAGCACTTTCATCAATTCGATCTGCGCGCCGCGGTCGCGCCCGTGGACGAAACCGAGACCGAACATGGCGTCGCGCCAGGTGCTCGCCGTGACCCGCGTTACGGGGCTGTCCGTGGTGCTGACGGCGGGCTCGCCATCGGGTCCTCGTAGTGTGAACATTTTTTAATGTAGATTTGAGAAATATTAGATAATTGTAAGAAATATATGAGTTTTTTTATTGCTTTTTCTGGAAATAAGGGTTAGAAACCGAGGCTGTGAACAGCGCCGACCGCCAGCCCCACGCCTTCATCCAGCACCCCCCCGCGGTGCGGGTGCGGCTGTGCGTCGCCGCTGACCAGGATATCCCCGGCATGGACGTGCTCGCACACGGCAGGGGCGGCGTATGTGTGCCGAGTCCGCTGGGCTATCAACCGGGCACGCCGCTACAGGTGCGGGTGTCGCTCGACGGGACGGAGATGCGTTACCACGGTCTGGTGCTGTGGCGGCGCGCGGGGCCCGGGGCGTTCGAGCTGGGGCTGGGTTTCGCCACCGACGAGGGCGCCTACCGGGCGCGCCTCATCGAGCAGCTGTGCCACATCGAAGCGTATCGCCAGCGCGCGGCGGCCCGCGGCGAGGAGCTCGATTTCGAGGTTGCCGCGGCCCGCTGGATCGCCCGCTACTCCGGCGGGTTCCCGCAGATCGGCGGGTGCCGCAGTCAATTGCCCACCGACCAGCGCAACCATCCGTAACGGTCGGCTGAACGCACCTCGATCTGTCTGATCTCATCGCCGCTCAGCACCGTCAGCGGCACCGTGACGCCGGCCTCACCCAGCGCCCACACCTTGCGGTAGAAATCGGCCATCGACACCACGCTCTGCCCGGCGACCTTGACGATGACGTCGCCGCGTTTGAGGCCGGCGCGCTGCGCCGGACCCTCGTCGGCGACCCGCACGATGAACAGCCGGTCGCGCGCCTGCTCGGTGTACACCCCCAGCCACGGCCTGGCCGGCGACTGCGGGCGTCCGTCGGTCAGCAGGTCGGCGATCGCCGGGTGCAGCGCGTCGATGGGCACGAACAGGTTGCCGGGCAGGAACTCGCCGGCCTGCGCGTCGTTGACGGCCAGCGAGCCGATGCCGACCAGGTGGCCTTCGCGGTCCAGCAGCGCGGCGCCGCCGAAGGCCGGATGCGGCGGCGCGGTGAAGATGGCATCTGCCAGCAGGTATTCCCAGTAGCCGGCGAACTCGCGGCGCGAGGTCACCCGTGCCGGCTGCACGCTCCGGGGTCCGCCGAAACTCGCGACCAGCACCGCGGTGTCCTGCCTCAGCTCCCGCGCCGAACCGAGCCGCACCGGACGCAGGTTCACCGCGCCGATGGCACGCAGCAGGCCGAAACCGCTGCCGTAGTCGTAGCCGACGATTTCGGCCGGCAGGCGCCGGCCGTCGGCGAACATCACCTCGGCGGTGCGGGCCTCGAGGATCAGGTAGCCGATGGTCAAGATCAGGCCGCCGCTATCGATCAGCACCCCGGAGCCCATGCGTTCGGTGCCCAGCGTCGATGCCGTGCGCGCCCGCTCCGGCACCTCGGCACGTACGCCGACGATGCCGCCGAGCAGCTCGCCGAAGCGGGTCGCGCTATCCTGGGCGAGCAGCGCACCCGCCGGCCATGCAGTGGCCAGCGACGCGAGGAGCGCCAGCAAGGCCGCCCGCCGCGAAGGGGCCGCCGCGTGACAGT
This sequence comes from Chromatiales bacterium, assembly GCA_024644045.1. GTDB lineage: Bacteria > Pseudomonadota > Gammaproteobacteria > JAHELT01 > JAHELT01 > JAHELT01. Next base: position 11,147 of record JAHELT010000015.1, read on the forward strand.
TCAGCATGTCGAATTCACCGCGCGTAGCCAGGTTCTGAGTGGGTACTGCGATCGGTGCCCGCGACCCACGACCTATTCTGAGCGCGGGCCGCGCACCAGAGCAAGCGGTGGACGCTGACAGCGGACCGGCGGCGTTCGCCGCTTTACCCGGTCGCAGATTGACAGGCGCCGGTTTGTGACCGGACGCGCGCGGGGCGGCGCCCGCTTTGTGGCACCATGGCCGATCGACCGGTGAGCTGAGCATTCATGCCGATTCCCGACTATCACGGCAACAGCATCGTCAACCTGATGGCGAGCATTGAGACCGCGCTGGGCGGCAGCCACGCGTACGCGCCCCAGGCGACGCTGGAGACCGGGCGGCTCGCGGCGGCGCACAATCTGGTCCTGCTGGTGATCGACGGGCTGGGCTACCGGTATCTGTGCGAGCGGGGCGAGAGCACCTTCCTGGCCGCCAACGCCGGGGCTCCACTCACCACCGTTTTCCCGGCGACCACGGCCGCCGCCGTTACCACCTTCATGACTGCCAGCGCGCCGCAACAGCACGCTCACACGGGGTGGTTCACCTACTTCGAGGAGCTGGGTCGGGTGGTGGCGGGGTTGCCGGCCAAGGTGCGCGGCAGCGGCCGCGCGATCCCGCCGCGCAAGCTCGGCAAGCTGCTCGAGGCGCAGCCGCTGTTCGAGCGCAGCCCGCGTGACAACTTCGTGCTGTCGCCCGAGTCGATCGCCTTTTCCACGTTCAACCGGCAGTTCAGCCGCGGTGCGGAGATCGTGCCCTATGCGAGCCTGCGCGAGATGCTGGACTTTCTGGCCGCCATCTGCCGGCGGAAATCCCCGAGCTACGTGTATGCCTACTGGCCGGAGCTGGACGGCCTGGGTCACGCCTACGGCATGCAGAGCCGCGAGGCGCACCGCCATCTGCTGGAGCTGGACAAAGCGCTCGCCGCGTTCGTGCGCGCCAATGCCGGCACCGGCACGCTGCTGCTGATCACCGCCGATCACGGGTTCGTCGATTCCGGGCCGGACTACTGCATCTGGCTGCACGACTACCCGGATCTGACGCAGTCGCTGGCCCAGCCGCTGTGCGGCGAGCCGCGCGCGGCCTACTGCTATGTGCATCCGCAGTTCCGCGGCGACTTCATCGCCGACGCCGGTAGCGAGCTGGAGGGCGCGATGCGGGTGGTCGCCAGCGCCGACCTCATCGCGCAGGGCTACTTCGGTCTGGGGGAACCGCACCCGGCGCTGGCCCGGCGGGTGGGCGACTTCGCGCTGCTCGCGCAGCAGGCGTACAGCATCAAGGATCTGGTCAAGGGCGAGCGCTCTTACATGCAGATCGGCGTGCACGGCGGCGACAGCGACGCCGAGCTGTACGTGCCGCTGGTGGTCACCGAGATGTAGCGGCCGCGGTGCCTTCGCGGGCGACCCACGCGCTGAGCAGGCCGGCCAGTATCCCGATCGGCATGATAGCGCAGGCGGAGCGGTAGGCCTCTCCCGTGTACAGGCGTACGCCGCCCGCGAGCTGGCCGTCCCATTGCTGATCCAGCAGCGCGCCGAGCAGCGGCTGTAACACGACCGCGCTGCCGATGATTGCCGTGTTCACAACGCCCATGGCCGCGCCCTGCGCCTGCGCCTCATTCTGCTCGCGCACGCGCGCGAAGGTCAGTATCACGGTGGAACCGCCGGCCCCGGTCAGCGTGAACAGGGCGCCCAGCGCCACCGGATGCAGATCGGGCAGGTAAATCGCGGCGCACAGCGCGACCGCCTGCAACGCGCCGCCGAACAGGACAAACGGCTTGCGGCGCCCCGCGCGATCGGAGAGATGACCGAGGATCAGCCCGCCGACGCCCCAGCCGACGAACACGAACGAGGCCAGCAGCGCGGCGTCGGTGCGCTCCAGACCGTAGGTGGTGGTCAGGAACGGCACCGCCCAGAGCCCCGCGAAGCCGAGCATGGGACCGGCGTAAGTGAAGCCGGTCAACGCGTTCAACCAGGTCTGGCGGTTGCGCACCGCCGCGCGCACGCCGTCGAGCAATCGGGCCTCGTGATGCGCCGGAGGACGGGTGCGGGTAGGCGCGACCAGCCAGAACAGCACCGCTACCAGGGCCACCGCTACCGCCAGTCCGGCGAGCGCTACGCGCCAGCCCGCCGATGTGACGAGCAGCGCAAGCGGCGCCTGACCCACAACGCCGCCGAGCATGCCCAGCAGCTGAGTGATTGCGGCCAGCGATGCGAAACGGTTCTGCGGGAAGTACCAGCCGATGATGCTCAGCGTGCCGACCCAGCCGAAGGCCGCGCCGGCGCCGATCATAAAGCGCCCGGCATAGGCGGCTTCGATGCCCGGGCTCAACGCGAACAGCGCGCAGCCAGCCGCGCACACCGCGGCCGAGCCGGTCAGCAGCCGGCGTGGGCCGAAGCGGTCCGTCAGCACACCGACCGGGATCTGCAGCGCCGCGTAGGCGTAGAAGTAGAACGCCGAGAGGTTGCCCAGCGCCGCCGCGCCCACCGCGAAATCGCGCATCAGGTCATCGACCATGACGCTCGGCGAAACGCGCAGCACGAACACGTGGAAAAAGAATATCGACCCGGCCGCCCAGGCGAGCCAAGCGCGCGGCGACGGCCGATCCGGTTGCGACCTGACCATCGGCAGAAGGGTAAACTGATTTGAACGCGGGGCCGGCAGCCTAGCCTATAATCTCGCGCCATGCACGCGGCCGGGGTGGCCGCCGAGGGCGAGGTGCGATGGCACAGGATCAGATGGCGGTACTTAAATCCCGGCTGCGGCAGTTTGCGGCGGTGCGCGACTGGGAGCAGTTCCACACACCCAAGAACCTGGCAATGGCACTGGTCGCGGAGGCCGGTGAGCTGGCGGCGCATTTCCAGTGGCTGGACGCGGCGCAGAGCACGGCGTTGCCGCCCCAGAAACGCGACGCAGTGGGGCAGGAAATGGCCGACGTGCTGATTTACCTGGTGCGTCTCGCGGACAAGCTCGACGTCGACCTGTGGCAGGCGGCGGCCGCCAAGATGCAGCTGAACGAGACGCGTTATCCCGCAGACCGGGTGCGCGGCAGCGCCGCCAAGTACGACGAGTACTAGCGACCGGGGCTGCACGCTGGGCGCGCGCAACACGGCCGGGCGTCTGCCGGCGTGCGGGCGCTGGCGGTGCGGTAGTAATGCACCGGGCAATCGTCATACCATGATCGCAGACGCAAAAAACCCCTGACAAACGCACACAACACCTACTGGAGCATGGCAATGACGATAAAGGTTGGCGATCGCATACCCGACGTGACGCTGCATGAGATGGGCGAAAAGGGCCCGCAGCCCGTAACCACGGACGATCTGTTCGGCGGCAAGAAAGTCGTGCTGTTCGCCCTGCCGGGCGCCTTCACGCCTACCTGCTCGGCGGCCCATCTGCCCGGTTACGTGGCCGGGGCCGACAAGCTGCAAGAGAAAGGCGTGGACAGTATCGTCTGCCTGTCCGTGAATGACGCTTTCGTGATGGGCGCGTGGGGCGAGGCGCAGAATGTCGAAGGCCAGATACGCATGGTCGCCGACGGCAGCGCGGCGTTCACCAGGGCGGTCGGCCTGGAGCTGGACCTGACGAAACGCGGCTTCGGCGTGCGCTCGGACCGGTATGCGATGCTGGTCGACGACGGGGTGGTGCGCGCGTTGCACCGGGAAGCGCCGGGCAAGTTCGAGGTGAGCGATGCCGACAGCATGCTCGCGGCACTGTAGTTGCCGTCATGCCCTCATCGCACAGCGCCCCGCCTGAGGAGCTCGAAGCGCCGCTGGAGCTGGACCCCTCCGACTGGGCGACACAGGACAACTACTTCCTGCTCACCGGCCTGGTCGTGCCGCGCCCCATTGCCTGGGTATCCTCGGTGTCGGCCGATGGGGCATTGAACCTCGCGCCGCACTCCTACTTCAACGCGGTCGCGAGTGATCCGCCGCACGTGATGTTCAGCTCCACCGGTGTCAAGGACACGCTGAGGAACGTGACCGCGACCCGTGAGTTCGTGGTCAACCTGGTGAGCCTGGACCAGGTGGAGAAGATGAACTTCACCTCCACCGACTTCCCGCCCGACGAGGACGAGTTCGCCTGGGCCGACATCGCCCAGGCCCCGTCCAGCCGGGTGCGCCCGCCGCGCGTGCAGGCGGCAAAGGCTCATCTGGAGTGCAAACTCGCCACCATCGTACCGGTCGGCAACAGCAGCGTGGTGATCGGCGAGGTGGTACACATCCACGTCGATCCCGCCGTCTGGCGGCAGGGCCGCGTGGACCCGGCGTTGCTCGATCCGGTGTGCCGCCTGTCCGGCTCGGGCTACGCCCGGCTCGGTGAGATTTTCAAGCTGCCCCGCCCGCACTGGTCCGATGTGGAGGGTAGCAGCGGGCTGGAGCGCATGCCGCGCCGCGCCTGAAACGCCGGTCCTCCCGGGATGGTGCATGTGCGAACCGCGGCCTTTAACAAGGGCCCGTGGGAGGGCCGCACGGTGGCTCGATCCGCGCGCTGGTGCACCGCGAGAGTGAACTGGTTTTCTTGGTCTGATTAGTTGTTTTTTTTTTGCTAAAATTATAATAAACAAGGAGTTAGCAGAAATTAAAATTTTGCTGCAATGCACAAAAAACGCTTGACACCCGGGCCGGTGCGGATTACAGTGTTTCTCCATTGCTGCAGTGCAATAAAACTGCGACTCGAAACCCGGAGATCACACGTATGAACGAGAAGATGGTGAAAGACATCAAAGCCAACATGAGCTCCATGATGGAGCTGGCCGAAATGAATTCGATGGCGGCGGAGAAGCTGTTCAAGCAGCAGTCCTCGCTGGTCAACGACCTGTTCAAAGCCAATGTCGCCCACGCGATGACGCTGATCGACTGCAAAGACGTGAAGGCCGTCGTGGAAGCCAACAAGTCCTGGGGTCAGGACGTCAACGACAAAGTCGTTGCGGCGAGCAAGGCCAACATTGCGGTCATGGAAGACGTCCGCGGCAACGCGGGTGATCTGGTCCAGGGCCTGATGAAGCAGGCGCAGGCCCAGGTCGAGAAGACGGTCGAAGAAGCCAAGTCGAACGTTGAAGAGACTCTGAAAGCCGTTCAGGGTCAGGTGCAGAAGGCGGCCAAGAAAGCCGCTTAAGTACAGGCTCCTCCCTTGAAGGCCCCGGTCCGCAGACGATTCTGCCCGGGGCCTTTTTTGTGCCCGGCGCCGGCGCTTAGCGGTGGCGCTGCAGGTGAGCGTTGATGCGTTCCCGCACCTGCGCCTGCTGCGCTGCCGACAGCCCGTTGTAGAAATCCGCCACCGAGGCGACGACCTGCGGTGCGTACTCACCGACCAGCGCGGTTTTCTCGTCGATCAGCTGCAGTGCCCGGGCCTGGTCGAATGCCTCACCTTCGATCAGTGCCAGAATGGTCTGCGTACGCGCCGCGGGATCCTGCCTGAGTGTGTTGCGGATCTCGTGGAGCTGATTGCGTATCGCCGTGAGCGCCTCCGTCTGTTCCGGCGTAAGGTCCAGCTCGTCGCGGACGTGTGCGATGAAGTGCTCGCCGCGGTGCCAGCCGTGATGGCCGAAACCGTCGCCCTTGTAGGCGGCGACGCCGCCGACTACGCCCAGCGTGAGCACCGTGGTTGCAATGATGGCAGTTGATTTCTTCATGCTGTGGGACTCCTCTAGTGATTACCGTTGTCCAGCGCGAACCATGCTAAGGGGCGCGCGTCGGGTATTCCTTTCCGGACGGTATGGGCTTGTATCAGTTTGTAACGCCCGCGGCCTGGCGCGTCGCTGTCGCAGACCCGCCCGCTCGGCTATATTGCGCGGCTGTGGCGGACACAGGAGGCACGGGCGGTGAGCTCGAAAACGCTGTATTACGCGCACGACCCGATGTGCAGCTGGTGTTGGGCGTTTCGCCCCACCTGGAGCAGCATCGTCGAGCACCTGCCCGGCGATGTGCAGGCACAACGCCTGCTGGGGGGGCTGGCGCCCGATTCCGATGCACCCATGCCGCCCGACATGCAGCGTTACCTGCAACAGACCTGGCAGCGGATCCAGCAGGTGGTTCCGGGCACCCGGTTCAACTTCGCGTTCTGGGAACGCTGCCAGCCGCGCCGTTCGACCTACCCGGCGTGCCGCGCGGTGCTGGCCGCCGGCGCGCAGGACCCGGCGCAGGAAGAGGCGATGATCCTGGCCATTCAGGAAGCCTACTATCTGGGCGCCCGCAATCCGGCGGACACCGCGACGCTGGTCGAGCTGGGCGCCGGGCTGGGGCTCGATGCGGCCCGCTTCGCGGCCGATCTCGACGCGCCGCATACCCGCCAGGCGCTGGATCGCCAGATCGCGTTGACACGCCGGCTCGGGGTGCACGGTTTCCCCGGGCTGGTGCTCGAGGAGGGGGGCCGGTACCGGCCGGTGGCGTTCGACTACAACGAACCGCTGAGCGTGCTGGCGCAGCTGCAGGCGTGAAGGCGCCCGGCTGCCGGCCAGCGCGGCACCAAGGAGACACACGATGGGGAATGTAGCGTTTTCCTGCCCCGCGGGGCACACCGCGAACGGTTACCTGGCGACGGCAGTTCCCGGTGATCGGGCGATCGTGGTACTGCAGGAGTGGTGGGGCCTGAACGCGCAGATCTGCGGGGTGGCCGATCGTTTTGCCGCTGCCGGCTACACGGCGCTCGCTCCGGACCTCTACGCCGGGCGCGTAACCGGCGACAGTGACGAAGCCGGCCATCTCATGGAGGGACTGGACTGGGCGGGGGCGACGGCCCAGGAGGTGCGTGGCGCGCTCCAGTATCTCAAGGCGCAAGGCGCGCGCCGCGCCGCGGTCACCGGATTCTGCATGGGCGGTGCCCTGACCGTGGTGGCCGGCGTGCAGCTCGCCGAGTGCGATGCGTCGGTGTGCTTCTACGGTATACCCCCGAGCCAGCTCGCCGATCCCCGCGCCATGCGCGTGCCCTTCCAGGGGCATTTCGCAGAACGCGACGACTGGTGCACGCCGGCGGCAGTGGACGAGTTCGAGGCGCTGCTGGCAGCGTCCCCGGCGCCGCACGAGTTGCACCGATACGCCGCCGCGCACGCGTTCTTCAACGAGGAGCAGTCGGTCTACGATGCGCAGGCCACGGAGTTGGCCTGGCAGCGGACGCTGGCATTTCTGGAGTCGCACCTTTGACGACGGGGTGCGCCTTGCGGCGTGTTCGGCTTTTGCGGACTTGAAGGTACAATGCATCAACAACCGCATCCGGAGATCGCGATGACCTCAGAGCAGGACCTTGTTGAATTCGACGAAGCCGCCGAGCAGGTCATCGAGCTCGGGAACCGCCTGCTGGAACGCGACGAGGAGGCGGACTCGTGGGACGTTGCCGATGGCCTGCTGGCCGGCGCGGTGCAGTTCTGGCTGTTCTCGCGGCAACCGTGCGGTGCGGAGTACTGTGAAACCTGCGCGGACATGGCCACCGCGGAGCTGCGCCTGCGGCGGTTGCTCGACGAGGTGTCGACGCTGGCCGAGTCGAGCGACTACTTCCATTCGCCCACCGACGCCAACGTCGGCAACGCCTGAGGGGGTACCGCTGGCCGCGCCTTACTGACGCTCCGGTGGCGGGCGCGCCATTCGACTGCACGCTCATAGTGCCTGGTGCACTAGCCCGCATGCATGAAGGCGGTTCCGAGCGTGCGCGATTGTCAGTCGAATCAGACTGTAAGCATCAATTTGAGCAATATTGCCGAGTGACGCTTGGTACCTGTTCACTTTCAGGAAAAATCCGGCGTCGCAGATCGAACGATCCCCTTTGCACCCTGGTCCGGCGATCTGCTTAGCCACATTGTCCCTGAGAAGGGACTAAATTGTCTGGGACAATTTGAACAGCGAGTCGCTGGCCCGCAGGGCGCAGGGATGCCCGGAGTTATCCTTCATGCAAGATGCCTAGACGTCGATCACCAGCTTACCGAAATGCTCCGCCGAGCGCATGCAGTGGTACGCCTCGCGTGCATCATCGAAAGCGAAATGCCGGTCGATCACCGGGCGCAGCTCGTGCGCGGTGATGAACCGGTTCATGTCTTCGAACATGCTGCGGCTGCCGACGTACACACCCTGCACACGGATCGATTTCCGCATGATGACCGTGGGATCGATCTCGCCGCGCGTAAGCACCCCGATCAGCGCGATTCGACCCCCCACCCGAACCGCGTTCAGGGAGCGCGGCAGGGTCCCGGCGCCGCCGACCTCCAGCACGAAATCGACACCCTTTCCGCCGGTCATCTTCAGCACCGCGGCGTCCCACTGCGGCGTGCTGCGGTAGTTGACCGTCTGCCACGCGCCCAGCGCCGCGGCGCGTTTGAGCTTTGCATCGTGCGCCGATGTGATGATGACTCTGGCGCCCTGCGCGACCGCGAACTGCAGCGCCGTGATCGAGACGCCGCCCGTGCCCAGGAGCAACACCGTATCGCCCGCCTGAACATCGCCGACGCGCATCAGGCAGTTCCACGCGGTGACGCCGGCGCATGGCAGGCACGCCGCCTGTGCGAAAGTCAGGTGCTCCGGTACGTGAACGACCCCGCTTTCGGCGAGCAACGCATATTCGCCCAGCACGCCGTCCAGCGGGCCGCCGAGCGCGCTCGCCATTGCCGCGGCGCTGATTCCGCCGTCTTTCCAGCTTTGAAAGAAACAACCGGCCACGCGGTCACCGGGCGCGACGTGGGACACGCGCGGGCCCGCCGCCACGATCTCGCCGGCGCAGTCCGAGTTGGGGACACGCGGATAGGTCAGCGCGCGCGCCGCGGGGTCGAGAATCGTGGACAAATCACGGAAGTTGAGCGAGGTGGCCTGCACCTTGACCAGCACCTGTCCCGCCTGCGGCTGGTAGCCGGTGCGCCGGTTCGAGTGCAGCGCATCTATACCCTGATCGCCGACAATCTCCCACACACGCACGGACTCGGGTACAGGCATGCTCGCGGCTCCTTCCGGTAACGGACCGGCAACCGGTCTACCGCGGCCCGGCCAGCGGCCGCAGACGGCTGTCGAAACAGGATTTGCCTATTCTAGTGTCTGGGTGCAGGTTTGCCCAACCCGGCGGCGCAGCCGGCGTCTCGGACGTCCTTCGCCTGGGTTATTCTGTGGTGACGTTGCACTCGAGGACGCCGTTGACATGCTCCCGCAAGCCGAGGAACTGCTGGATTTCTGGTTTTCCGATGACGTCAAAGCGCACTGGTACCGGTCTTCCGGGGAATTCGATACTCAGCTGCGCAACCGGTACTCGACGCTGGTGCAGGCCGCCCGCGCCGGCGAACTGACCGCCTGGGCCGAGACGCCCCGCGAAGCGCTTGCTCTGCTCATCGCGCTCGATCAGCTGCCGCGCAACATCCATCGGGGCGGCGCCGAGGCTTTCGCCAGCGACGACCAGGCGCTGGCCGTCGCCCGGGGCGCGGTGGACGCCGGTTTCGACCAGCAGCTCGAGGCGGATGGGCGCATTTTCTTCTACCTGCCGTTCATGCACAGCGAGGACCTGGACGATCAGCAGCGCTGCGTCGAGCTCTGCGAGGCCATGGGTAACCCCGAAAATCTCAAGTTCGCCCGACTGCACCGCGACCTAATCGCGCGTTTCGGTCGCTTCCCGCACCGTAACCGCCTGCTCGGGCGCGAGAGCAGCGACGAGGAGTTGGCGTACCTGGCATCGGACGGCGCATTCCGCGGCTGATCCGTGCGTGGACGCCACCACCCTTTCAGCCGGCATCGTGCCCGTGCGCCACTTCGGGCGCGAGCGGCGCTATCTGCTGCTGCGCGCGTACAACTACTGGGATTTCCCGAAAGGGCTGGTCGAGGAGGACGAGCAACCGCTGCACGCCGCCCTGCGTGAGCTCGGCGAGGAAACGGGACTGCGTGATGCGGAGTTGCGCTGGGGTGGGCAGTACCGGGAAACCGAAGTCTACGGCCGCGGCAAGGTCGCGCGCTACTATGTGGCAGCCTGCGAGCGAGGCGAGGTGTTTCTGCCGGTCAACGCGGCTCTTGGCAGAGCGGAGCACCACGAGTTCCGCTGGCTCAGCTGCGCCGCGGCGGCGGCCCTGCTGGTGGCGCGACTGCAGGCGGTACTGGCCTGGGCGGATACCGTGAGTGCGGATTAGCACGCAACGGCTGTACGCGACCGGCGCTTGTGCTGGTATCGGGTTTGCAGTGACACTACCTACGTTTCAGCGCGCAAGCGCGGCTCACAGACTGACGCGGAGAGCAGGTGGCAGCACAAGCGGAATCTTTACAGGGCGCGCCGTTCGGCACCCGTTTCACCCGGCAGATGGCGATCTGCCGTTTCCACGACGGCGCCTGGACGCCCCATGAGATCGTAGCTACGGCGCCGCTTTCGTTGCATCCCGGTGCGCACGTGTTCCACTACGCGAGCGCCTGCTTCGAGGGATTGAAGGCTTACCGCTGGGGCGACGGCAGCGTACGCCTGTTCCGGTCGGATCGGCATGTCGAACGCATGCGGGCCAGTGCCGAGCTGCTGTGCCTGCCTGCGCCGCCCGCCGCCCGGCTGCACGCGATGATCGAGCAGGCGATCGATGTCTGCCGCGATGAGATTCCGCCGGCCCCGGGCTCGCTGTACATACGCCCGACGTTGATCGGCACCGAAACGAACATCGGAGCGGCCGGGACCGGCTCGCGCGACGCGCACCTCTACGTGCTGCTCTCGCCGGTGGGCGATTATTTCTCGGGTGGGGCGCGGGCGCTGCGCATCCTGATCGAAGACCGGCATCTGCGAGCGCCGGGTGATTTCGGTGCCGTGAAGGCCGGGGCCAACTACGCCTCGGCGCTGCACCACGTCGAGCGCGCGCGGCGCCAGCACGCCGCGGATCAGGTGCTGTTCTGCCCCGGCGGCGATGTGCAGGAGACCGGCGCGTCCAACTTTCTGCTGCTGGACGACCAGCGCCTGATGACCAAGCCGCTCAACGAGGCGTTCCTGCACGGCGTCACGCGTGACTCGCTGCTGCGGCTGGCGGCGGATCTGGGCTACACGGTCATCGAGCGCGACTTCTCGGTCGCCGAGCTGCTGGACTGGGTGCAGCTCGGTGAGGCGGCGCTGTCGGGCACGGCCGCAGTGCTGGCCGGTGTAGGCACGCTGATTTACGACGGGCGCGAGATCGCCGTGCGCAACGGCGCAATCGGCCCCAACACCGAACGGTTGCGTAAAGCGTTGACCGACATACAAAGCGGTACCGCCGCGGATCCATACGGCTGGCTCAAGCAGGTGTGAAGCGGCTCAGAGCGCGTGCAGAAAGGTCTGCAACACGGCGTTGAACTCGCCGGCCTTCTCGATATTGCAGAGATGACGCGCGCCCGGCACGACCTGCAGCTGTGAGCCGTTGATCCGGCCGTGGATCAGTTCGGACGCCGCGGGCGGCGTGCTCGGATCGTCCTCGCCCACCACGATCAGCGTCGCCGCAGTGATGGCCGACAGCCGCTCGGTGAGGTCCAGCGCCATGATCGCGCGGCTGCAGCCCAGGTAGCCCACGACCGGGGTGGCGCGGATCATGGCCCGGATCCGGTCCACCTGATCATGCGCCGAGGCCGTAAACGCCGGCGAGAACCAGCGCTCGATGGTAGGGGCGACCAGGGCCTCCATGCCTTGCTCTACGGCGGTCCGGATGCGCTCTTCCCAGGCCGGCGCGGCGCCGGCAGGCAGCTCGCTCATGGTGTCGCACAGGCTCAGGCTGAGCAGCCGCCGCGGGTAGGCGAGCGCGAACGCCTGGCCGATCATACCGCCCATCGAGATCCCCACCCAGTGGACGCGGTCAATGTCCAGCGCCGTCAACAGCGCGGCCGCATCGTCGGCCAGCGACTGCAGGGAATAGTCGCCGCCCGGTGCGCCGGAGTTGCCGTGCCCGCGGGTGTCGTAGTTCAGTAGCCGGTAATCGCCGGCGAAAGACGCCTGAGCCGCCCACATGCCGGCATCGGTGGCCAGCGAGTGGCTGAACAGGATCACCGGTGCATCCGGCGGACCTTCCAGCGTGTAGTGGATATTGATTCCGTTTGCGTTAATCTGCATGGCAAACCTCGCAAGCCGACCCGGATTGTAGCGAGGCATCGCGGGTCGCGGGCAGTTTTTTCCGTGCGGTGTTCATGCGCGGCAGGCGGTTCGGGAGGGCGCCATGTCTCAACTGCGGTCCGGTTCAGCGGACCCCGAAACCACGCTGATTGCCGCCTACCTGGCGCGCTGCCGGGAGCTGTCGGCGTTCAGTTCGCGGAAACGGCTGGATCGAGGACGCGTCGATCGAATTCGAGGTGCAGCAGCGCGCCGCCAGGCGCCGGTTGGTGGTGGTCGAGTTCGTCGAGGTAATCATGAAAGGGGCCGGCTGCGGGGCGCGTGGCGCCATCCAGGCCGGCGTGCCCCTGTGATCGCGCTCAGGTGTTCGCCGCGCCCCACAGTTGCTCGAGCCGGGCGTCGCGTCCGCAGCTGAACCGGTAGAACTTGTAGCGCAACGGGTTCTTCAGGTAGTAATCCTGGTGGTAGGCTTCGGCGGGGTAAAAGGTGCCCGCCGCGGTCACTTCGGTGAGCACCGGTCCGGCGAACGGCCTGTTTTCCAGGAGCTCGCGCCGGGAAGCTTCGGCGGCACGGCGCTGCTCCTCGTCGTGGTAGAAGATGCCGGTGCGGTACTGGCTCCCGACATCGCAGAACTGGCGGTCCGCGACGGTTGGATCGATGTTCCGCCAGAACACCTTCAGCAGCTCCGAATAGCTGACCCTGACCGGGTCGTACACGATCTGCACGGCTTCGGTGTGCCCGGTGCCGCCCGCAGATACCTGCGGGTAGGTGGGGTCCTTCTGGTGTCCGCCGATGTAGCCCGAGGTGGTGGACACCACGCCTTCGAGCTTGTCGAACGGCGGTTCCATGCACCAGAAGCAGCCGCCGGCGAAGGTGGCGCTCTGCAACCCGGCGGCGTTGCCGGTCCCGGCATGCGCGAGGCCGCTGAGCCCGCCCGCCAGCAGCAGCATGAGGGTGACTAGTCTATACATCGATTGTGGCCCATTATTGCGAAGTTCCTGTAGAGACTTGCGCGGTGCCGTTTGGTTCCGCGCTGAGGGTTAGGCGCTGGTGAGAATATACACGGCCGGGCACAGCAACCACCCGTTGCAGGCATTCGTCGGGCTGCTGGCGGACAGCGGTATCGCGGACCTGGTGGACGTTCGCGCCAACCCCGGCTCGCGGCGCAACCCGCAGTTCAACCGCGAACGCCTGCGCGACGCGCTGGCCGGCGCGGCGATCCGCTACCACTGGGCCGGCAAGCACCTCGGCGGCTTGCGCAAGGCGAGCGCCGACTCTGACCACCGTGCGCTGCCGCCGGCGATGCAGGGCTACGCCGAGCACATGCAAAGCGAGGCGTTTGCCGGCGCGCTGCGTGCGCTACGAGAGCTGGCCGGGCCGGTGGCGATCATGTGCGCGGAGGGCGATCCCGCCCACTGCCATCGTTCGTTGATTGCCGACTATCTGCTCAGCATCGGTGACCGCGTCACCCACCTGATTGGCGGCGCCGGGAACCGCGAGCATCGGCTGCATCCGGCAGCGCGGCGTGGTGCGAGCGGGCTGGTCTATGACCGCCAGACTCAGGCGCGCCTCGATTTCGACTAGGGCCTGTTAACGCTATGCGAATACCCATCGTTGGCTCTGCAATGAGGCCAGACAAGGCGCGCAGGGTGCAGTTTGGTCATCCAAATAAGGCCTGCGCAACGCCGCATGGCCTCATTGGAGAGTCAACCCGCGGGGCCGGGGCCGTTTTTCCCCATGGCGTCGTTGCCCTTCGCTTAGGTACGGGGAGTACACTGCACTCAGTGCGCCTTGCGCTGGGAAAAAACGGCCGCCGGCGATCGGCATTCGCATAGCGTTAACAGGCCCTAGGCCGGCGCGGCAGGACGCCATGGCAGTGCCGGTAGCGCGCGCGATTTTCGTGCTTGCGGCCTTAACCCGGCAGGCAGTTGGCGTAGAATGATGTGCAAACCGATGGGTGGAGACGAGCCATGTTCGCATTACGAAAAAAGGCCGCCATGCCGCAGCCCGATGAGGCGCTGCCGGGACGCGATGAACCGCTGCTGGTACCCGACCGGCACTATGTGAACGGCGCGCCGCTGAAACCGCCGTTTCCTCAGGGCATGGCGCAGGCCGTGTTCGCAATGGGGTGTTTCTGGGGCGCGGAGCGGATTTTCTGGGAGCTGCCCGGCGTGTACACCTCGGCGGTGGGCTATGCGGGCGGATACACGCGCAACCCGACCTATCAGGAAGTGTGCAGCGGCGAGACCGGGCACACCGAGGTGGTGCTGGTGGTTTTCGATGCGCAGAAGCTCGGCTACGAGACCTTGCTGCGGACCTTCTGGGAAGCGCACGATCCTACCCAGGGGATGCGCCAGGGCAATGACGTGGGCACCCAGTACCGCTCGGCGATCTACACCTTCGATGAGGCGCAGCAGCAGGCCGCGCTGGCGTCCAAGGCGGCTTATCAGAAGGCGCTGCGCGGCGCCGGCAAGGGAACGGTCACGACCGAGATCAGGCCGGCCGGCGAGTTCTACTACGCCGAGGACTACCATCAGCAGTACCTCGCCAAGAACCCCGGCGGCTACTGCGGTCTCGGCGGCACCGGGGTCAGCTGTCCGGCAGTTGCCTGAGCCAGCCCCGGGCGGGGTCAGAAATTGAACTTTGCGCGCACCAGCACCTCGTCGTCGCTGAGGCGCAGGGAATAGTTCGGGGAGAACGTCTGCCTGCTGGTGCGGGTGTCCGATTCATCGGCGTTCGCGCGGTAGCTCTGCCAGGCCGAGCGAATCATCATGCGTGTCGCCAGTCGCACACCGCGCGAAAGCGAGGTGCTGACCCTGCCGCTGCGCTCGCCGGCATCGTGCAGCTTGAGCTGCGGGCAGTCGGCATACGCCTGGGCATCGGTGATCGCGACGCGTTCGGCGTTGGCGCTGGCCGTCGGGATGCTGCCCGCGCTGACGGTCTGCAGGGGTGCGCACAGCATGGCCAGCAAGGCGGCGACGTAGCGGATGCGGGCCTGGCGGCGCAGCCCGCGGCGGATATCTCGATGGCTGACCCAGCCCTGCTCGACGAGGATATCACCGAGATTGGCACGCGGGCGCTCGCGCTGAATGTTGACTGCCGCGTGCAGCTGGGCGGTGCTGATCGCACCGCGCTTGACCAGCAGCGTGCCGAGTCGGGTGTTCTTACGAAGGTTTGCGTACCACATTGTCAGCCTCCTTTAATGTTGTGTTTTTGTTGTTGGGCATAAGGTTAGCGCCTGGCGACGTAAGACAACGGTACCAGTTCTGCAAAAGATTGTGAAAAATTCACCCGCCGCGGGTTGCCATCTGGATGAAATTCCGGCCTGTTCAGGCAGTTACGCCCTGGTGCTACGGCTGCCCCGCAGCCGCCGCGTGAGCGTCGGCGCGCTGGGCGAGCGCCGCTTTGCCGGGGGCTGCTACGTTTACGCGGGGAGCGCGTTCGGCCCCGGCGGGCTGCGCGCACGGGTACGCAGGCACTGGTCCGGCGGGCGCGCCCGCTGGCACGTGGACTATCTGCGCGAGCCCAGCCGGCTGCTGGAAGTCTGGTGGACCGCCGACGGGCGGCGCCGTGAGCGGGACTGGTCCGTGGCGCTCGCCCGCTGGCTGGGCGATCAGGGCGTGCCCGGCTTCGGCGCCAGTGACTCCCCCCTGCCCAGCCATCTGTTCTATGCGGTGACGAGGCCGTGCTTCGCACAATTCCGGGCCCGCGTCCTGAGTACTCTCGACGGTCACGCGCCACTACACTGCACGGTTCTGACGACCAGCACGCGCGGAGGACAACCACGATGACTCAGCCGGACCGTCCCGCACCCGAAACCGGGATCATGCTCGAAGGACTGTACTGGTGGGGTGTGCCCACTCTGTTCCGTTGCCCGCACATCCCTGATCCTGCCCAGTGCGACATCGCGCTGGTCGGCGTGCCGCACAGCACCGGCAACGGCACCACCGAGCGCGATCAGCATCTCGGGCCGCGGGCGGTGCGTGACATCTCTGCGCTGGCACGCCGGGTGCACATGAAGTTCGGCATTTCGCCGTGGGAGCTGTGCACGATCCACGATCTCGGCGACGTGCCTTTACCCGAGGCCAATGACAACGAGAAATGCATCGAGCGGATCACCGACTTTTATCGCACGCTCGACGCGGCCGGCACCAAACCGGTCTCCGTGGGCGGCGATCACGCGATCACGGGCGGCATTCTCCAGGCGATCGCGGGCAGTTCGGCCCGGTTGACCGGTGGGCGCAAGGCCGTGCTGCTCCACTTCGACGCGCACACCGACGCCTACCACAACCTGGATCACTTTCTCGGTGCCAGGAAATCAGCCGCGCACTGGGCCAGCTATCTGGTGCGCGACGGCCACGTCGACCCGACGCGCAGCGTGCAGGTCGGCATTCGCGGCAATCCGCGCACGCTGGACTGGCTGGAACCCAGCTACGAGCTGGGCTACGAAGTCATCACCAAGGAGCTCTACGACGAGTACGGCGTGGACCGCTGCATCGAGATCATTCAGCAACGCATCGGCGATGCCCCGCTCTACATCACCTTCGATCTGGATTGCCTCGATCCCACCGTGGCGCCGGCGGTGGCCAACATCGAACCGGCTTACGAAGGCTTTTTCATGAAGGATGTGATGCGTTTGCTGCAGGCGGTGCGCGGCTTCAACATCATCGGCGGCGACGTGGTGTGCCTGATGCCGACCAAGGACGCTCCGAACAAGATCACGGCCATGGTCACCGCGGCGATCATGTTCGAGATCATCAGCCTGATCGCTGACGCCGGGCGCGCTTAGCGCGCCCGCGCTTGCACCCCCTGGGCGTGCAGCGCGCGTACGGTCTCCAGCGTGTCCGCGTCCTGCGGACCCTTGTCGACCCGGTAGCGGTTGACGCGGGCCTGGCGCAGCGCCATGCCGGCGGGATAACGCGGATTGGTGCGAATGGCGTTGTAGGCGACTTCCACGACCAGCGCCGGCTTGACGTGCACCGTGTTGCCCTCCGTACGCACGGCCAGTTGCTGCAGGGCTTCGGTCTGCCAGCGCAGCACCTTGTCGCTCAGCCCCTGAAACGCCTTGCCGAGCCGGGCGAAGCCACCGGCGCCGTCACGCGCGCCCAGATGCAGATTGCTCAGCCAGCCGCTGCGCCGGCCGTGGCCCCACTCGGCGGCCAGCACCACCAGATCCAGCGTGTGCACGGGCTTCACTTTCAACCACTCGTGGCCGCGGTGTCCGGGCAGGTAAGGTGCCGTGGCAAGCTTGCCGACTATGCCCTCGTGCCCTGCCTCCAGCGCGTCGTCGAGAAACGCCCCTGCCCGATCGGCGTCCTCGGTGAGCAGCCGCGGCACCAGGTGCTGCGCGGCGATGACCCGCGCCATTTCCGCCACGCGCTCGAGCGTGGGCAGTCCGGTCAGATCTTCGCCATCCACGTACAGACAGTCGAAAAACAGCACGGACAGCGGCACGCTGGCGCGCAGCGCGGCGTTGCTCGTGCCGCGGAAGCGGCGCAGCGTGGTCTGCACGGGGTGCGGTCTGCCGTCCTCGCGCAGCGCCAGCACCTCGCCATCGAGAATCACCTCGTCCACTGCCAGCGACTGGCACAGCGTGGTAATCCCCGGCACCGCCGAGGTGATGTCGACGAGCTTGCGGTTGTACACCTTGACCTGCCACCCGCGTTTGTGCACCTGCACCCGCTCGCCGTCGAGCTTGTATTCCAGCATCGAGTCCCCGTGGCGCTGCACGACCGCGGCGCACGAGGCGGCGCTGTCGGCAAGCATCGGCTGCAGCGGCTGAAACGGGCTCGGGGTCAGCGCGGTCAGCGCCTCGGCACCGCCCCTGCGTGCGATCCTGGCCACCTCCGCGAGGTCGCCGCGCAGCGTCAGGGCCCGGCGCAACAGCGTGTCGGGCACCTGCGTCGCCTCGGCGACCGCTTCCAGGACCACACCGTCCAGCTTGTTGCGGCGCACCTCGCCGCACAGCAGCCGCAGCAGGTAGCGTTGCTCCTCGGCGCTGACCGCCTGCAGCAGTTCCCGCAATACCGCCTCGCGGCGGCCGGCGGCGCCGCTGCCCCGGATAGCGGCAAGGCGCTGCAGGTTGTCGTCGATCTGCATCAGGCTCAGGCGCATCCCGCCCGCGGCGGTAACCGGCAGGACTTTTTTCAGGGTCGCGTAGCCGACGCCGGTACGGCGCTGGCGCAGCACCCCTCTCAGGTAGAGCACCGCGATGTAGTATTCCGCATCGCTGAGCTCGGCCAACAGCGCCGAGAGCAGCTCACGCCGGGTCAGGCGCGCACGCGTGTTCTCCACCCGTTCGGCTGTCTGCACCAGGCGCCCGAACGTGCCCGTGGGCGACGGGGCGCTGGCGGTGGTATCGTTGGATCGGCCGGGCGAAGTCGTTTTCGTCACGCTCTTCCCGCGTCTCGCAGCAACCGGCGCAGTGTAGCAACACGGGGCCGCGATGTTGCGATCGCTGCTCCTGCAAACGGGGTTCGCGTCCTGGTATTCGGCTACTATCACCGGCTGAGTGCCGCCCAGCAGGCGGTCTACAGACAGAGCGACGCGCTCACGCGCGTCGCTCTGCCCCGGCCGCGCGCGCTGGTCGCGCACGTGCTGGTGTTGCAGCGCTCGCTGCAGGCCGGACGGCGTGAACAGGTCGCCCGGGATGCGCGCAGACTGTTGGACGGGTTGACCGAACACCTGGAAGTGCCCCGGGTGCGCGTCAATGTGCTGGCCGCCAGGCCGCACGACGATTGGGGCGAATTGCACGGCCTGTACGAGGGCGCCGAAGGGCGGCGTCTGGCTTGTATTACGCTGTGGATGCGCACCGCGAAACGCCGGCAGGTCGTGGCGTTCCGCACATTCCTGCGCACGTTGCTGCACGAGCTCTGCCATCATCTGGATTACGTGCTCTACGAACTCGACGATTCGTACCACACCGAGGGGTTTTACCAGCGCGAATCCAGCCTGCTGAGTCAGCTGCTCCCGGGGCGGGGCCGCGGATCGCGCGGCGGCGGCGCTTCAAACGCGTAGATCGAGTCGCCTGCGTTTCTGCTCGTTGGCCGGGCTGGTGGCGCTGGCCACGTTGGCGTAAGCGGAGATGGCGCGGCTCGCGTTGACCAGCGCCCCCGGCAGCACCTGCCGCGCGGTGAACGGGGCGTTGCTGCGCTGCTCGGCGCCGTCCAGGAGTTCGCCCTCCAGGGCGGCGTCCGGGACCGGCCGGCCCGCGTTTCTCGGATAGGCCGGGGAGTGGCGTGTCGCGACGCGATCAACCGGCTGCACCTGCCGTGCAGGGGGCCGGTGCAAGGTGCCGGTTACGGGCGCGCTGAGCAAACCGCTGACGTGCACGGTCAGTCGCCCGCCTTCCTGGCGAGCCTAACGACCTCGGCCGCGTGCTTGTCGTGCGTTGAACCCGCCGGCGCTTTCACGTTGGTGAGCACGTCCAGAAACCCGTTTTCGCCGTACACCTGCTCCCACATCATCTCGAAAAGTCTGGCGCTTGCCAAGGCCGGTGTCTTGCAGCGGCGCCGTGCCATGTCGATTTGCCACTGCAGGCCGCGCAGCCGCGGGCGCAGCGACGCCGGCGCCAGCTCGATCTCGGCCTGCAGCAGGTCCCGGCGGCGCTGCTCGAAGGCCTCGGCGTCCGATTCCGCGAGCGACCTCCAGCTGTCGAAATCGAATTGTGTGGTTCGCTCATCCATCTCCGGCACCCGTAGGAGTTCCCGGCGAGCCTGGAGCAAGCCCGGTGCCATCTACAGAAACGTCAGTTTAATCAATGAGCTGACGGCGCTGTCGGGCACTTCGCCCGGTTTCTGGCGCAGGGTTGTGTAAGCTTACCCGACGTTTATCAGGGCTACGACCCTGCGCCGCCCGTGGCGGCCAGAGGTTCGCGGGCGCCGCGTTTTCGCGCACGCGCTCAGGCCGTTACGGCGAACGCGGCGTACCCTACGACGCGATCGCGGTCGCCGGCGGTGTCGCCCGAATTACGCACGTCGAGCGGCAGGATCCGCATGCCGCGCTGCCGCGTTGCCGTGAGCAGGCCGTTCAGCGGCCGGCAGCCGCATGCCTGCTGCGGTTCGACGGTGGGCTGCTGCGCCTCGATGGCGGCCACCGTGGCAGCGTCGATGGCCTGCGCCTTTCGATACTCGTGGTAGTGGCTCAAGTCGGTGCTGACCACCACCAGCGTGTCGTCCTCCGTCCACAGCACGTCAAGCAGCGCGGCAACCGCCGCGGGCGCGATGTCGCCCACCACCAAGGGCAAGAGCGTGAACTCGTCCAGCACCGCCTGCAGGAAGGGCAGGTGTACCTCGAGGCTGTGCTCGGACGCGTGCGCGGCGTCGTTCACCGCGACCCCGGGGAGGCCCAGCGCCCGGTCGCGCAATGCCGCGTCGACGGTGACGTCGCCGAGCGGGCTTTGAAAGCGTGCGGCCTCGGGGATGGCGACACCGCGCAACGCGACGCGGTGGGTCGGGCCCATCAGTATCACGCGGCGGATCGAGGCAGAGTGCGCGCGCAGCTCGACGTAGGCGGAGGCGGCGATCGCACCCGAGTATACGTAACCGGCGTGTGGCGCGATCAGCGCCTTCGGCGCTTTAGTGAGGCTGGCCCGCGCGCCGGCAAGCAGCTGGTCCACGGTGGCACGCAGTGTCGGGGGGTCCCGTGGATAGAACATACCGGCGACGGCGGGCGGGCGGGTGGCGGCGCTGGCAGCGCTCATAGGCTTAATGCCTGTTGTCAAGCGGCAGCGTCAATTGGAACAGGCATCAATTGCAATATCAAGGGCGGCAGTTGGACTACAATGGGCGTCATGGCCACGCCGGAGCAACATCACCCGACCCGTTACTGGACGATGCTCGCGGACGGCCGCGTGCAGTGCGACGTCTGCCCGCGCGAATGCAAGTTGCGGGAGGGGCAACGCGGTCTGTGCTTCGTGCGTATGCGCGCTGATGATCGCATCGTGCTGACCACCTACGGTCGCTCCAGCGGCTACTGCGTGGATCCCATCGAAAAGAAACCGCTCAACCACTTCCTGCCGGGCACGCCGGTGCTCTCCTTCGGCACTGCGGGTTGCAACCTGTCCTGCAAGTTCTGTCAGAACTGGGACATCAGCAAGTCCCGCGAGCAGGACACGCTCGCCGACAGCGCCAGCCCGGAGGCAATCGCGCAGGCGGCAAGCCGTCTGGGCTGCCGCAGCGTGGCCTACACTTACAACGACCCCGCGATTTTCATGGAATATGCGATCGATGTCGCACAAGCCTGCGCGGAGCACGGCGTCAAGTCGGTCGCGGTCAGCGCCGGATTTCACAGCCCGCGGCCGCGCGCCGAGTTCTACCGGCACATGCACGCTGCGAACATCGACCTGAAAGCGTTCAGCGAGCGCTTCTACTGGAAGATCTGCGGCGCGCATCTGAACGACGTTCTGGATACGCTGGTCTACCTCAAGCACGAGACCGACGTATGGTTCGAGCTGACCACCCTGCTGATTCCGGGGGAGAACGACGGCGACGAAGAGTTGCACGGCATGACGCAATGGGTGGTCGAGCATCTCGGGTGTGACGTGCCGATGCACTTCACGGCCTTCCACCCGGACTGGAAGATGCTGGACAGGCCGCACACGCCGCCGGCAACCCTGACGCGGGCCCGGCGCATCGCTCTCGACAACGGCGTGCGGTACGCCTACACCGGCAACGTGCATGACGCGCGCGGTGGCACCACGTTCTGCCACAACTGCGGTCACGCTTTGATCGTCCGCGACTGGTATGAGCTCGAGGCGTGGAACCTGTCGGCGGGCGGCCTGTGCAGCCGCTGCAGCACCCCGCTCCCGGGCGTCTTCGAGGAGCAGCCCGGCAACTGGGGGCGCCGCCGGATGCCGGTCCGGCTGCAGACGGCCGCGCGCGACGCACAGCCCGTCACGGGCTGACTGCGCCGCCCCGGCGCGCGGTTCCGGTCCTCAGCTGCCGGCTTTGCGCTGCCTGCGACTGGCCAGCCGGTCGGCCCGGCGCGTCGTCTCCGGCAACCGGTAGCGCGTCGTGCAACGCATGGTGTAGTCGCAGGCAGTAGCCAGCGTGAGCCGGTGACCGATAGACACGTAAAGGGGTTTCACGTTGACCCGCGAGCGCAGCACCGCGCCCACTACCTCCCCCGCGTCGATCAGCTCGACCCAGGCTCCGCGCCGCTGCGGCGGCTCCGCGTGCTCACCCAGCAGTCTGGACTTGGCCACCCCGATCGTCGCCAGCCCGGTGATCACGCCGAGGTGGCAGGCCAGGCCGAAGCGGCGCGGGTGCGCATAACCCTGGGCGTCACACAGGATCAGATCCGGCAGCCGCGGCAGCTGCTGCAATGCCTCGACGATCGCCGGAATCTCGCGAAACGACAGCAGGCCGGGCACGTACGGAAAGCCGGTGGGGATGCAGGCAACGCGTTCGTCCACCGGTGCCAGCGCCGGGAACGAAAGCACACTGACCGCAGCACGGGTCAGCTTGCGGCGTTTGTCGAAACCGACGTCCACGCCGGCGACCAGGTGCACCGGGCCGACGCAGTCGCGCGTGACGATGTGGTGGCGCAGCCGCTCCTGAATGGCGCGCGCTTGCGCTGTGCTGACATCCCAAGGGTGTGCGTGCTTCAACTGCACAGCCGAATCCTCGCGCGCTCACGTCGCCCGGGTCCCGGATGCGTTGCCGGGGACCGGATTTCCGCGGCCGCCCGCCAAGCAGGCCTGTTGCCGGTTGTCTGGCATAAGGCACACTGGGTATGCTCTGCGCCCCGCCGTTGAGCGCGCATGCGCGGTGCACCGGCGGGGTGGTTCTGGCGTGCTACTTCAGACAGACGGGGTTTCCGGACCGTGCGTTTTTTCTTCTTCGGCAGTTTAATGGATCGCGACGTTGCGGCGTTAGTGCTGGGCCGGCCTGTCGAGGCGGGCGCGCTGCAACCCGGAATCCTGCACGGATACGAGCGCCTGGTGGTTGCCGGCGAGAGCTACCCGGCGCTGGCACCGCGCGCCGGCGGCAAGGTGGCCGGGTTGCTGTTGCACGGTGTTGGCGACACGGATCTGGCGCGCATGCAGTTCTTCGAGAGCGAAGAATTCGCGCCGGCCGCATACCGGATCGAGCTCACCAGCGGCGGTTACGTGGACGCGTATACGTTTGTCGCGCGCGAGGTATTGGAGTACACCGACCAGCGTTGGGACTTCGCGCACTGGCAGCGCCACGAGAAGCCCGGGTACCTGACGCTGGCACGCGCCTGGATGAACGAGTACGGCAGGCGTGAGGCGCACCAACTGGAGGGGACGTGGAGCAGCCGCCGCCAGCGACAGCTCGATGAGCGCGCGTCCGGTAAGGACTGCAACGAACGACAATCTACCAGCGGAGGAAAGTCTCATGAGTAAAGCGGTACGCATCCACAAGAACGGTGGCCCGGAGGTCTTGTCCTACGAGGACGTGGAAACCGCCGCCCCGGGGGCCGGTCAGGTGCTGTTGCGGCAGACGGCGATCGGGCTGAATTACATCGATGTGTATCACCGCACCGGGCTGTACCCGCTCGAGCTGCCGGCCACCATCGGCACGGAAGCGGCCGGCATCGTCGAACAGGTGGGCGACGGCGTGACCCAACTCGCCGAGGGCGATCTGGTAGCGTACGCGCCCGCCATCGGCGCGTACGCCGAGTACCGCACGATCGCGGCCGATCGCGTCGTGCGCGTTCCGGAGGGCATAGACGCGAAGCAGGCAGCGGCCATGATGCTGCAGGGCATGACGGTCGAGTATCTGGTTCGCCGCACCTACCGGGTCAGCGCCGGCGAAACCGTGCTGCTGCACGCCGCTGCCGGCGGCGTCGGACTGATCGCCTGCCAGTGGCTCAAGCACCTGGGGGCGACCGTCATCGGCACGGTGGGTTCGGAGGAAAAGGCCAAGCTGGCCCGCGCCCACGGGTGCGCACATACGATCAACTATCGCGAGGAGGACATTGCGGCCCGGGTACGCGAGATCACCGACGGCAAGGGTGTGCCGGTCGTCTACGACTCGGTCGGCAAGGATACCTATACCGCATCGCTGGACAGCCTGCAGCCGCTCGGCATGTTCGTCAGTTTCGGCAATGCCTCGGGACCGGCGCCCGACGTGTCGCCCGCGCTGCTGGCCCAGAAAGGATCGCTGTACTTCACGCGCCCGACGCTGATGACCTATAACGCGCGGCGTGAGGATCTGGAGGCCAGCGCGGCGGCGCTGTTCGAAGTGGTGCGTGCGGGCGCCGTGAAGATCAAGATCGGTCAGACCTACCGGCTCGCCGAGGCGGCGCAGGCGCACCGGGACCTTGAAGCCCGCAAGACGACCGGCTCTACCGTGATCATGCCGTGAGCGCCATGCGCGGCAGGTTGTTCATCGGACAGGTCGCTAGCGAAGCGCTTCAGGGCAGGCAGCGAAACAGCCGGTCCGCGTTGACCCGATCCCGCAGCTGCACCTCGCAGAAATCCAGCAGCTCGGCTTCCAGGTCGTTGCGGTAGCCGATCGTCGCGGCAGCGGTGTCCAGCGGTCCGGCGAACAGCGGCTCGCGCGGATACAGGCTTACCAGGGTCTTGAAGAAATCGCGCGGGAGGCGGAAGGCGCCGAAGCTGACCGAGTGCACGCTCGACCCTGGAACCGCGGCGAACACCTGCTCGAAAAGCTGCCGGTAGTCGGCCGCGTAGCCGGCGCTGTAAATCAGCGGATCGAAGCGCAGGCCGATGCGCCAGCCCGCGTCTGCCAGTTTACGCAGCGCCGCGAGTCGTTTGTTCAACGACGGCACCTTGTGTTCCAGTGCGGCGTGTGCACCGGCCGGGGTGAAGCTGAACGCGACTACCACGTTGGGCAGCGGTTCACGTGCCAGCAGTGACCTGATCTGGGTGCTCTTGGTGCGCAGCTCGAGGTGCGCGCGTGGACGTCGTGCGAAGCATTCGAGCGCCCACTCGGCAAACCCGGTCACCGGATCGTAGGCCAGACTGTCGCAGTCGTAACCGGAGAAGAACCAGCAGTGGTCGCCGTCGTGCCGGGCTAGCGTGCTGTCAATAGCGGTGGCGAAGTCCTCGTAGTTGACGAACACAACATAGTGGGCGGACCGAAACATACCCTGCAGAAAGCAGTACCGGCAGTCGTAGACGCAGTTGAGCATGTGCGAGAAGTAGTAGTTGTGCGTTCCGCCGATGCCGTAGCCGGGCGGCGCCGGCAGCACCAGCCGCCTGTGCTTGTGCGCCAGCAGCAGGGCCGGGTCGCGTTTCTGCAGGCGGAAGTTCTGCGCCCGGGGATTGAACACTTCCGTGTAGCGCGCGCAGCCCACCCGGGTCGCCTGCGGAAACCGCGCCAGGATGCGCTGCGCCCGCGGGTGTCCGCCAAGCGCATCCTCGATGTAGATCATGCGCGTCATCCGGTACGCAGTTGCATCGGTAATGTGTCGAGGCGCTGCTGCAGCGCTCTCAGGACCGCGCGGCTCGAACGGGCGCGCGCCACGGCTTCGTCGATCAACGGCTGCCCCGGTGCCCGGACCGCCAGGCGCTGCGCGAGGCGCGTCAGCTGCCGTTGCTGGGTAACGCTGAACCGGTGTCTGGTGAGCAGCGCGGCTACATCCGGATCGGTGTCCCGCGCGCTGCGCAGACTGTCGGTCGCCTCGCGCAATGCCGCGCCAGTGTCTGCAATCGCCTCACGGTGCGCGTCGATCAGTTCACCGATGCGGCGCGGCGACAAGTGTTCTACGCTGTGTTCCCGGGTGTCGGAAACCACTTTCAGGCACTGCACCGCTTCGGCGGTGCTGCAGCGCAGCGCCGCCGGATAGAACCCGGCGCCCTCCATGTCGTAGAGGGATTCATCCGGGTAACCGAGCTCGGGTGTGTCGACGCTGGTGAGCGGGCTGCTTGCGATCCCGGCCAGCAGCACCTGGGGAGGATACCAGCGCGCGCCGCTCGCGCGGTCCGTTACGGTGTGCGCACTGCGCAGGGTGCCGACGGGCAGGTCCGCGTGGCCGGCGATGCCGACGTTCAGCCAGACCGCGTCGCGGGCCTGCTGGGCGACGTGAAACAATGCCGTTGCCGCGGCCGCGGCGTTAACTTTGCCGACGCCGCTGACGGTGAGCCAGGTATCGCCGTTACGGAATACCGGAAACAGCGTCGGCTGCTTGCTGCGTTGCAGACCGAGGTACCCGATCAGCGGCAGCGCCTCCTCGCGCATCGCCATCAGGAAAACGATCATGCAACGCGCGGCGATGCCTGCAATCGGCGCAGGGCGTTGCGGTGGACAGCGTGACGGGCCTCGCATTCGTGCAGCAGTTCGGTGTTGCCGCGCTTGCGCGCACCGCCGATCAGCACTTCGAGCTTGGCGAGCAGGCTGTGCAGCGCCGCCTGACGGTAACCGGCGTCCAGGCGATCGTCGCGGAGCAGTCGTTCCAGGGCCCGGACGCGGAACCGGTCCATACCCCAGAACCGTCTCGACAGCTGATCGGCATGCCCGCCGTAACGCACCGCCAGCGCCCGCGGCACGAACAGCACCGGATGCCGTGCACAGATCCGCAGCCACAGATCGTAGTCTTCGCAGGCGGGCAGGGTCTCGTCAAACCCGCCGACGTCATCGAGCAGGGCCCGGTGCAGCAGCGTGGTCGAGGGCGAGATCGCACAGCGCGCCAGACAGTGCACGAACATTTCGCCGCCGTGCTTGGCGTGCTTGCGCATGGGATTCACGCGCCGCCCGTCGCGAATCCACAGCTCGTCACTGTGGCAGAAACGGAATGCCGGGGCGTCGCGCAACGCGCTGGCCTGGCTCGCCAGCTTGTCCGCCAACCAGCAGTCGTCCGAGTCGAGAAACGCGATCCAGTCATTGCGCGCGGCGGCGATGCCACGGTTGCGTGCGTGGCTGACGCCACGGTTGTTCTGGCGCAGCGCGGTCACTTCGGGATAAATCGTTTTCAGCAGCTCGGGCGTTGCGTCCGTCGAGCCGTCGTCCACGACGATCACCTCCGCCGGCGGAAGGGTCTGCGCCAGCACCGAGTCCAGGGCGCGGCACAGCGTATGCGCGCGATTGTGCGTTGGAATGACTACCGATATGTTCATCGCCGCCGGCGCCTGGCGCGCAGTGACACGGTCAGGCGTCGTCCTCCGGCAAGAACACCAGCGCAACGCCGTTGTTGCAGTAGCGCAGGCCGCTCGGCGCCGGGCCGTCGTTGAACACGTGCCCGTGATGGCCGCCGCAGTTTGCGCAGTGGTATTCGGTGCGCGGCAGCAGCAGTTTGAAATCGCGCTTGGTTTCGAAGGCACCGTCGAGTGTGCTGTGAAAGCTCGGCCAGCCTGTGCCGCTGTCGAACTTCATGTCGGCGGTGAACAGTTTCTGCCCGCAGCCCGCGCAATGGTAGGTGCCGCTGCGTTTTTCATCGTTGAGCGTGCTGCTGAACGGGCGTTCGGTGCCGTGCTGACGCAGCACCGCGTACTGCTCGGACTCCAGGCGCTTGCGCCACTCGTCGTCGCTCAATACGAGTTTGTCGGATTGCTCGGCCAACGGTCGCTCCCAGGGTGTGCCCGGGTGCAGTGTAACTCGAAAGACCACCCTGACGCGGCTTTGCGGGCCGCTCGAGCGGGCTGATAAACTGCCCCGGAGACGCTGCCCGGGGTGGGAGATCGATGTTCGAGCAGATCGTAGAGGAACGGATTCTGGAAGCCCAGCGGCGCGGCGACTTCGACGGGTTGCCCGGCGCCGGGAAACCGCTGCCCGCGGATCTGGACGATGCCGTACCCGAGGAGCTGCGGCTGGCTTACCGGGTGCTCAAGAATGCCGGCTGCAGTCCGCCGCAGCTGGGCGTGCGTAAGGAGCTGCTGCGCCTGAACGGGCTGCTCGCGGGCGCCACCGATGCGCAGGCGGCGGCCCGCATCGGGCGGCGCATGAGCCTGCTGGCGGCGAGGCTTGGGTTGCGTCCCGATACGCCTTATCATGATGCCCTGTGCGATCGCCTGCGCCGCTAGGGCGTTGTCTGTAACTTGGCGCTAACTTTGCTTATCCCGAGCCCTAAAGCCCTCTCAAAACCAGGCGTCCAATGAGTCAACTCGGAAAACTGATCGTTTATTCGACGAAGCGCCGCAAACTGGCCGAGTACACGCTCGGGGATCGCGTGTTCTTGATCGGCCGTGGCGAAAGCAACGACCTCACAATCTCAGATCCGCTGGTCAGCTCGCACCACTGTAAGATTTCCCCGACAATGCTGGAGCCGTTGCTGGAGGACATGAACAGCACCAACGGCACCTACGTGAACTTCAAGCGCGTCAAGCATCACGCGTTGAAAGATCAGGACATCATCATGTTCAAGAATTACCTGATCAAGTTCATGCAGGACCCGAACGTCACGCTGGATCACCCGACCACCGAGATCGCCGAGGATACGATCACCAGCCTGAAGGACTGGTGGGCGCACCGTAATGACGGCGAGGGTAAGGCGCAGATCAGCGTGACCGTGCACCAGAAGGGCGTGTAGAAAGTAAAGCGACCGGACTGCGCGGCGGGGCGTGTCTCAGGCGCTTTTTTAAGGTTTTCCGGCGGCCGGCCGCGCCCGGCGCGCTCAGATGACTACCATATCGCCGTTCTTTACGAGGGGTACCAGCGACTTGTTGGTGATCATGACACCTACACCGCCGTCGGCGGCGCGGGCGACGACCGCCTGCATGCATAGCGCTTTCTGACTCATCTTCGAGCCGCGGGCAAGCGGGAAGTGCATCTCGACGGTGGTGCCGACCGGCAACTCATCGTGCAAATCCGTTTCGATAAATGCGCCGGACGAGCAAAGATCCCGCAGTCTGCAGGTCGTCACGAAGTCGCCATCGACATACAGGTCGATGTGCTCGGCCGTCTCCTGGCGTTTCTCTGCACGCCGATCGGAGCGAGCCATAATGACGGATTCTAAATTAAGCACGCCTGATCACTCCAGATTACATAGGGACAGTAATAGCAAGACGCTTGCCATCGGGCAAATCCGCATTACTGCGGGGTTAGCGGCCGTTGTGCCGATGTTCTAAGTTGCCAACTCGTTCGCGTGCGCCAGTCTTCTGGCGTCGGGTTCACGGCGCTTTTGCCTATTGGAAGCCGCTTCGCGATGTTGGATCATGTGGCCAGCGGCCTCCGCGCGGGGGTTGAATCGACGAGATCTGGTGCAATGACAGACAAATCCTGCCTGCTGTTTCGAATAGTGACCATATTGGTCAGCCTGCTCGGCTTTTCCGCGACGCAGGCCGCGGAAATCAGTATCCGGGTAGTGGATGCGGCGAAACGCACGCCGCTCAGCGATGCCGGCGTTTGCCTCGGTACCCCGGCCGATCCGCAGCAGTTCGGTGCTGTGCGTACGGACTCACAGGGCAGTGCGAGCTTCAGCGGGGTGCCCGCCACGCCCCTGATGCTGACCGTGTCGCGGGACCAGTATCGCGGCTACCGGGTCCGCCACGGGGTGAAACGCTTCGACGTGGTCATAGAGGTCGGTCTGCAGACCGGCGGGCTCGGCCCGCTGTGCGAGGCGCCGCGCACAGCCAGCGCGGACCAGCAAACGCGCCTCTCGGTCAACCGCTTTTCGGTGAACGGCGGGCGGCGCGTGACCCGGCGGCGTGATGTGACCATCGCGGCGGTTGTGGCAGGCGCGCCCACGCACTACCGGGTGAGTGAGCAGGCTGACTTCGGCGATGCGCAATGGCTGCCCTATGCGCTGCCCGGGCGCTTCGAGCTGAGCCGCGCGCGTGGCAGGAAGACCGTGTACTTCCAGGTCCGGCGGTTCCGCGGCGAGGGGGATGCGAGCATGCAGAGCGTCTCGGAAGTGGCTCGGGCCGAAGTGGCTTTCGAATAGCCGGATGTCGCACCTCTGAGATCAGAAGTCGCGAGCCCTCGTCGCAGTTACGAGGCGCCGGTGAGAATGGCTGTCAGCGTTTTGAGATGCGCGTTCCCTGCTAAAGCAGGCAGCCGGCCAGGCGCTGGACAGTCGGATCGCGTACCGCGAGCGCGTCGAGAGAGCGCGCAGTCTCCAGCAGGTATTCGCGGTTGGGGCCGCTGTGGCCGCGCGCGCGGCGCACGACCGCCAGCGCTTCGACGAACGGCAGCCGCCCGGCATACTGGTGGTGCGTCCGGTCGACGATGAAGGCCAGCGCCTGGACCGGGCCGTGCGGCGTTGCCGCGCGCACCACGCGTGGCGCGTAGATGCGGTTGATCATTTCGCGCCGGTACAGATAATCCAGCGTGCGGGGTCTGGCGCCGGCGGCCACGCGATACGCCATTCCCAGCACGGAACCGCCCGCGTCCAGTCCGAACACCAGCCCCGGATTGTCCGGCCGGCCGCGATGATGCCACGACCACACGCACAGCGAGCGGTGATAACCGAACACCCGGGCGCGGTGCTGCTCCTCGAAGTCGAACCCTGGTCGCCAGAGCAGTGAGGCGTATCCGAATATCCACAAATCGCCGGGGAGCATTTGCACGTCGCGGGGTTGTCAGGTCGTCGGACGCGAGATCGCCACGACGGCGTCGCCGGAATAGCGGAAAAACTGCTGCTGCTCGTCGCCGCGCTCATTCTCGAAACTGAGGCAGAAACGAAACGGCTGGTCGATGCCGTTGATGGTCTGCAGGGACACGGTCACCGACTTCCAGCTGCCGACCTGATCGTTGGTGACGCGGGTCTGAGTGTCGCCTTCGGTAATCGCCATGACGCTGTGCGCAGGCCCGCCGACGTTGCGGAACTCCACCTCCAACCAGTCGTCGACCACCTGGGTCGTGCGGTGGATGAATTCCGGGCTTACCTCTTCGCCTTCTATCACGCTGATGCTGTCGTCGCCGAGCGCCTTCACCTCGCCGGTGCTAAGGCCGCCGGCCTGGACGCTGTTCAGCATCAGGCGCACCTGCAGACTGAGCTCCTCCTGGCCGCGCGCGAACTCTGCCAGCCGGCGGTCGATCGCCTCGCGTTGCTGCACGTTGCCGACCAGCACCCACAGCAGCGCCGGCGGGGCGGACAGCCCGGCACAGATCGCGCCCAGCTCCGCCCCGGACATTGCGGCGAAGTAGGGACCCTGCTCGACCAGCATCCCGCCGGCCGCAAAGGTCCACAACACGCTCAGCCCTCGCGCGATGACGGACAGCGGAGAAAGAGCCATAGCGTCCGATTATCGGTAACGGGACCTATTTCGCAAGCCCCTTGCTACCACAGGTCGAGCTGGCCGGCCGCCGCCGCGGCCCCTCGAAACCGGCTGCAATCGAGCTCGCGCCGGGTACGGTTCAAGCCGAGCTTGCGGCACTGGGCGGTGAACCGCTGGGCCATCAGGTCTGCGAACGGTCCGCGTCCGCGCATGCGCTGGCCCCACTGCGCGTCGTAGTCTTTGCCGCCGTGCAGCGATTGCACCACGCTCATTACGTGCTTTGCCTTCAACGGATAGTGTTGCTCGAGCCATTCCCGGAACAGCGCCTTTATCTGGTGCGGCAGCCGCAGGATGACGTATCCGGCGGACTCGGCGCCGGCCTGCGCCGCGGCTTCCAGCAGGTTCTCCATCTCCGGTTCGTTGAGCGCGGGGATCAGGGGGGCGAACAGCATGCCGACCGGGATGCCGGCATCCGCCAGCGTGCGCAAGGCCGCCAGTCTGCGCGCCGGGGCGGTGGCGCGGGGCTCCATGCGCCGCGCCAGATCCCGGTCCATGGTGGTCAGCGATATCATCACGTGCACCAGGTTCTGGTGCGCCAGGTCCGCGAGAATGTCGATGTCGCGTTCGACCAGCGCGGACTTGGTGATCACGTACACGGGCTGGCTGAACTCGCGCATCGTCGCCAGCAGCTCGCGCGTAAGGCCGAGCTTGCGCTCGCTCGGCTGGTACGCATCGGTATTCACGCCGAGTGCGATCGGCCGGCAGCGGTAGCTGCGCGCGCTCAGCTCGGTGCGCAGCAGCTGAGCCGCCTGCGGCTTGTGAAACAACCGGGTCTCGAAATCCAGGCCGCTCGACAGGCCCAGGTACTCGTGCGTCGGTCGGGCGAAGCAGTACACGCAACCGTGCTCGCAGCCGCGATAAGGATTTATCGAGAGTTCGAACGGGATGTCGGGCGAGTCGTTGGTGGAGATGATCGACTTCGCGTGGTCGGGGGTCAGCGTGGTCCCGGGTGCCGTCTCGTCGCACTCGTCTATGTCCTCGAACGCCACGTGCTGCTGCGACTCGAAGCGTCCGTCCGGATTGGACAGGGCGCCACGGCCTTTGCGGTGATAAGTGTGGTGGTCGGTCATGGTTCACTCGCGGGGCGGCCGCCGGCAGCCCTTCCGGGGGTGCCGCGGGCGCCGCGCATTTGTAAGAATAACAGCATGCGCCGAGCGTGTTGCATATCCCTGCTCCTGAGCTGCTGCGCCGGACTGCCGCCCGGCGTTCACGCCGCTGATCGAGTCCGTTCCGCGGGCTGTTACATCGCCGGCGAGCATGGGGTGGTAATGACAATCGGGCGCTTCGACGGCAAGCTGCAGCTTCCGGCCGGCGGGCGGGAGTCGGGAGAGTCCCCGCAATGCACCGCGCGCCGGGAGACGCTCGAGGAGACCGGTCTGGTGGTGCGCGTCGGGGAGCCCGTGGGCACCCAGAGCCGTGGCCGCTTCGTGCTGTTCCGTTGCGTGCCCGAGCAGCGCCTGACGCGCGATACGCGATTCGAGCCGCTGGACTTCCTCGAGGTCCGCGAAGTACTCATGCTCGATCCGCTCACCTCGCTCAGCGCGAAAGGGGTGCGTGTGGCAACACCCTGGCGCTTTCCCGAGGACCGCGATCTGCTGAGCGCACTGTTCCGCCGCGGTGTGGGCCGCTCCACCGAAATGCCCGCAGCGCTTGATTGTGCGGGCGAGGCGGCGCGCAATCCGTCGTGAGCCGGACGCAGAGCGGGTAATGCTTGCTTGTAGACGGTTCCGAGCGTGCGCGTTTATCAGTCGAATCAGGCGGTCAAGCATCTATCTGAGCAACATTGCCGAGTGACGCCTGGTACCTGTTCACTTTCAGAAAAAATCCGGCGTTGCAGATCGAACGATCTCCTTTGCACCCTGGTCCGGCTCTGCTTGCACAGGCGATAGTCCGATCTGCTTGGCCACATTTCCCCTGAGAAGACGACTGAATTGTCTGGAACAATTTGAACAGCGAGTCGCTGGCCCGCAGGGCGCAAGGCGCAGGGATGCCCGGAGTTATCCTTCATGCAATATGCAGGCTAACGTGGCAGCAGCACTTCCACGGTCGTGCCCTCGCTTGGTGCGCTGCGGATCGTCAGTCGACCACCATGCGCCTCGACGATACGTCTGCTCAGGTACAGGCCGAGTCCGATGCCCCCGGTGCCGCGATGGCGTGACGGGTCGACACGATAAAACGGTTCCGTCACCTTGGCCAGCTCATCCTCGGGAATGCCGTCCCCGCGGTCGCTGATCTGCAGGCGCACGCCATCGGGTACCTCAGCGAGGTTGATTTCGACGTTCTCGCCGCCACCGTAGGTCAGCGCGTTCTGCAACAGATTGCGCAGCAGCACTTTGATGCGCGACGCATCGAGCGACAGCGCCGGCACCGGTTGCTGCAGGTTCAGCGTCAAACGCTCGCGCTGCGCGGCAAAGCTCTCGTCAATCACCGCCTCGACCAGCGCCGGCAGGTCGCACGGCTCGCGCTGCAGCGCGCTGTGCCGCGAGCTCAAGCGCTCGCCCTCCAGCAGGTCCGCCACGATGCGCTCCATCTCATCGAGGTCATCGCGCAACGCGCGCGTATCGGTTTCCTCCAGCAGCTCCACGGCGAGCCGTGCCCGGGTAATCGGAGAGCGCAGCTCGTGACTGATCGCAAACAGCAGCTGACGTTTCGATTCGAGCATCTGCTCGACGTCGCCGGCCATGGCGTTGACCGCGCTCGCCAGCTCACCCAGCTCATCGCTGCGGCGTACCGCGATCCGATGCTGCAGCTCGCCCGCGCCGATGCGCTGCACGCCGTCGCGCAGCAGCCGCACCGGCGAAAACAGGCGGCGCACCGCAAGGTAGCAGCACAGCAGGATGACCAGCGACCCGATGAGCAGAATGTGGCGCGAATGCGGGCGCTCGAAGTCATACCCGAAAGGCGGCGAAGCAAACACCACTGTGTATCCTTCGCGCTCGCTCCGCAGATAGAAGCGCGGCCGCTGCCGCCAGGTACGCGCCTGCCCCTCAGCGTCGAAATCGAGTACCCGGCTGTCGGGGAAATCGGGGTGCGATGACCAGGTCCCCTGCGGCCCTTCCAGGCGGATGTCCAGGGGTGCCTGGTGCGTCAGGGCCAGTGCCCGTTCGCCGTCCGGAGGCGAGCCGAGGTCGCCGAGCAGGTAGTCCACGTAAGCGCGCAGGTGTGCGCGCACCAGCTGACGGTACGGCCGTTCGGTTTCCACGAACGTGTCGGTGACGGCCTTCAGCGCACCGAACGCGATGGCTGTAGCCACAAAGATCAGCACCAGGCGCGCAAACAGCGAGCGCCGCAGCGAGGCCAGCAGGCGCTTCATGTCAGCGCTTCGGCGATGAAGCGATAGCCCTTTCCCCGGATCGTCTTGATGAAGCGGGGTTGCTTGACGTCGTCGCCCAGTTTCTGGCGCAGGCGGCTCACCATGATGTCCACCGAGCGGGAAAAGACTGCAGCGTCCAGGCCGCGTAAGTGGTTCAGAATCTCGTCGCGGTGCAGCGTGCGCCGGCCGCTGGAAGCGAGCAGCACCAGCAGCTCGAACTCCATGGTGGTGAGGTCCAGCGGTTCGCCGTCCAGGCTGGCGGTGTGCCCCGCGGCGTCGATGCTGAGGCCTGCAAAGCGCAGCGGTGGCGCGTTAGCCGGCGGCGCGGCACGGGCCCGGCGCAGCACGTTCTTGACCCGGGCCAGCAGCTCACGCGGTTCGAAGGGCTTGGGCATGTAATCGTCGGCGCCGAGCTCCAGCCCCACGATCCGGTCCATGACATCGCCGCGGGCGGTCAACATGATGATCGGCACCTCGCCCAGCTTGCGCAGTTCCCGGCACACCTCGAAGCCGTCCATTTCCGGCATCATCAGATCGAGAATCACCAGGTCGGGTTGCTCGCGGGAAAACAGGCGCAGCCCGTCGCGCGGGTGCTGCGCGTGCGTCAGCTGCAGCTCGAAGCGCGCGAAGTACTCCTGCAGCAGCTCACCCAGGCGCCGGTCGTCATCGATCAGCAGGACGTCGGGCATGGTACGCATCATACCGGCTGGCCCGAAGCGCGTGCCGCCGCCGTTACACTCTGTTACAACCCCTGCCTCTTCAGGGCGCCCGCAGTGCTATCCGGCACTGGATTGCAGCCCGGCCGCCGCGATGCCGGCAGTCGCGCAAGCGGCGTCCGCATCGGACGTATCGCCGCTGACGCCGACCGCGCCCACCGCCTCGCCGTCCGCGCCGAGGATCAGCACGCCGCCGGCGACGGGCACGAAGCGCCCGCCGGCGGCCGCGGCAACCGCGGCCAGAAACGCGATCCGTTCGGCGTTGGCCTTGCCGATGGCTTCGCTGTCGAGGCCGATGCCGAGTGCAGCGTAGGCCTTGCCGCGGGCGACATCGAAGCGCAGCACGCCGCTGCCGTCCTCGCGCTCCATGGCTACCAGGTGACCGCCGGCATCGAGCACCACCACGGTCAGCGGGTTGAGGTTCTTCTCGCGGCCTGCCGCCAGCGCGCCTTGCACGATCTGCTTGGCCCGCTCGAGCTCGAGACTGACAACCAGTTTAGGCATGTAAGCTCCTCGTCGTTGGTTCAGGGTGAGTTGTCTGCGGACCCGCCGCCTGCCGGAAGACGCGGCAGCTGGTCATCGATTTCGAACCAGGGAATTTGCTCCGCGCAGTGGACGTGGAATGTCGGTTCGAACCGCTGCGGCTCATCCAGCGTGCTGATGTAAATGTGCATCTCGCCGGGGTATCGATCCGCGCGATAGGTCAAAGGCGTACCACACACGCTGCAGAAATCCCGCGTGACGCCGGCCGAAGAGGCGTAGCTTGCCACGGGTCCCGTACGGGTGAACTTCGCTGCATCCACGCCGACGAATGCGGCAACGGCTGCGCCGGTGCTGCGCCGGCAGCTCTCGCAGTGGCAATAGCCCACCCACAGCGGTGGTTCCGCGAACTCGAAACGCACCTGCCCGCACAGGCAATGCCCGGTCCCCTGTACTTGCTGCATGATCTGATCCTCATATCCGTGACGCTGCGGCGTACCGCCGGCGTCCGCGGTTCAGTCCATCAATGCATCACTGCGCACCCGGCGGCGCTCCGCTTCGATGTGCGCCGCGGTAACCTTGCCGTACAGCTCACGCGTGCGATGCACGCTGCCGATCATGCCCGGTTTCCCGGCAAACGACATGATCAGCAGCAGGCGATCGGTGGCGCCGGTGTTCTCGGTCACCCGGTGCAGCGAGAACCGTCCCAGAAACAGCTGCAGATCACCCGCGCGCAGCGGCAACCGCCTGACGCGCGCGGTGTCGCCGTCGAGCACTTGCTTCACCTCATCATAGTGCTCATCATGCGCATCGCGCAGATTCGGGACGTATTCGAAGTGCCCGCCCGATGCTGCCGCCTGGAGCAGTGTGGTGATCGTAAATTCGTTGGTGTCGAAGTGCCAGTTGAAACAGGAACCTGGCACGCCGACGTTGACGATCATGTTGGAAACCGGATCGTCGTAGATGTAGAGCGAGCGCTTGCCGAGACAGGCGGCGACGAACGCGGTGAGCGGCGGCCAGTAGTACAGGCGTCGCGCGGATGTCTCCGTACCGAACAGGTCGCTGGTGATGAACCCGTTGCTGCGCTCCATGAAGATCCGCCGAGGGTGCCCGGGTGGCAGCGCCGGGTCGTCGCTGGAAAAATACACGTTGGTTTTCGTAGACGGCGAGAAGTAGGCGTTTGCACGCCGCGCCCGGCACTCAGCCAGCAGTTGTTTCACGCCCGCCTCGCTCAGGAAACCGTCGAGCACGGCGCAGCCGTCTACGGCGAGTTCCTCGCGCACGTGCCTGATCACTTCGGCGAAGCGCGGTGCCTGCGGACGATCGATCGGATAGCGGGCGTGATCGACCAGCGAACGGTAGAGCTCGGTGTGGTCTGTGTTCTGCGGCGGCGACATGACGGGAGCAGCCGGGTGAGTCAGAAGACAGGCTCGTAGTGTTCGACCACCGGGAACGGATCGTAGAAGTGATGCAGCAGTGCCCGCCAGCGCTGATACTCATCGGACTGGCGGAAACCGTGCGTGTGATCCTCCAGAGTTTCCCACCTGACCAGCAGCACGTAGCGGCTGCGGTTCTCGATACAGCGCTGCAGTTCGTGGGACAGGTACCCCCGCATCGAGGCGATGATTCTTCGGGCCTCGGCAAACGCTGCTTCGAATGCGCCTTCCTGTCCCGGCTTTACGTCCAGCATGGCAACTTCAAGGATCACTTCTCACTCTCGGCCGGTGGGCTGCGACGAACATTGTTACAGTATGGCAGGTGCCGCGTCGACCGATTTTAGCACCGGTAGGCAATGAAACTCGACGAGGTCGTCCCAGCGATGCTGCCAGCGTTCGAGCAGCGCCGGGTCGTCACACGCCATGCGCTGGAAACAGCGTGCAAATCCTGCGTTACCCGCGAGTCCACGTAGTGCAGCCCCGCGGGCAGCATCGCCCGGGCAGGATTACCTTCGAGGCGGCCGCATGAAAATTGCGATTGGCAGGATCAACATACACACGGAAACCGCCAGTGCCGTCTTGTCCGCATGCCTGGACAGTCCGAATGCGCCGTTCACTTCGATAGGGAAGCGGCGCACGATCTCGACGACCGTCGCGCGGTCGGGTTCGGCGAGCGTGCTGTCCGCGACCTGCTGCGCCAGCGGTGAGAAGAACGCGGGCTCGTAAGGCGCATAGTCGATTGTCAGCAGGCCGTGACCGGTAATGACTATCACCGCCAGCGCGAAAGCCAGCTGACCGATCGCCAGCACCAGGACGGAAAAAGGTATCTGTTTGAGACGCTGCATTTCTGTTCCCGGCATCGCCGGCGGTTACCGGCATTGTTCCACGCAATCCTGCAACCGGTCCGGACTGGCGCACAAGCGATGCGCTCCGCTTTCCACGAGTTCGCGCCTGCTGCCGTAGCCCCACAGCACACCGATCGCAGACAAGCCGTTGCAGCGGGCACCGGCCATGTCGTGCCGCCGGTCGCCGATCATGACAGTCGAGCGCGCCGCAATCTGCTCCTCGCGCAATACGAAGTCGATCAGCTCCCCCTTGTCGGTCAGCGAACCGTCGAGGCCGCTGCCGTAGACCTGTCGGAAAAACCTGTCCAGGTTGAAATGCGCGACGATATCGCGAGCATAGACGGTTGGTTTGGAAGTCACAATGTACATCGCCTGCGCATGCTGCTCGCCGAGTGCGGACAGCGCGTCGACGATATCTGTATACACCCGGTTCTCGAACATTCCGACGCGCGCGAAGCGTTCACGGTAGTGTGCAAGGGCGCGCTCAGCGTCACACTGCGAGCCGAGCAGTTCACGGAACGAATCGAGCAGCGGCGGACCGATGTAGCGGGTCAGGCTCGCGCGCGGCGGCGCCGCGCGGCCGAGCTTCTGCAGCGCATACTGAATGCAGGCGGTGATTCCCACCTGGGGGTCGGTAAGCGTGCCGTCCAGATCAAAAAACAGGTGCATTCAGGTACTGCCCTGAGCCGCCTCGACGGCCAGCGTCACCGCCTCGCCGGTCGGACGCGACAGCACTCTGCCCAGGCTGTAGACGGCCACCAGCTGTCCGCGGCTCTCGCCGAAACCCAGGGCCTGTGCCGCGCAGTACTCGCTCAGCCCGCGCGCGATGAAGTCGATGCGCTGCTGCGACTTCGGCGTCACTTCGATGAACGCATTGAGGCTGGTGCCGGCCGCGACTTCGCTGAAGTCGGCGGCTTTCAGGAACGGTGCGAGCGCGTGAATCGCGGCGTCCTCGAAGCCGGCGGTGCAATGCAGGCTGAAGACGTGAAACTCTCTGGTCTTGATCATTGCCGGCTCAGACGATCTCGGGTTCGATTTCCAGCGTGATGCCGAAGGTTCGGGCGACGTCCGCGCGCGCGCACTCCGCCAGCTCGAGCAGTTCCCGGCCGCTCGCATGACCGTGGTTGACGAGCACCAGTGCATGACGTTCGTAGAAGCCGGCATCCCCCCGCCGCCGGCCCTTCCAGCCGCAATGCTCGATCAACCAGGCGGCGGGCAGTTTGAAGACGCCGCCGGGCTGCGGGTAAGCAGGTAAGTCTGTGAACTGACGGCGCAGCGACTCGAGCCGCCCGGGGGCGACGAGCGGGTTCTTGAAGAAGCTGCCGGCGTTGCCGAGCGCTGCCGGATCCGGGAGTCTGGCGCGACGCAGCTCGCACACGGCCTGACTGATGCTGCGGGCATCGGGTGAGGTTACGCCGTTGGCATCCAACTGCTGCTGCACGCCGCGGTATCCGGTCACGTAACGCGGCACGCGCGGCAGTCTGACCGTTATCGCTGTAACGACGTACTCGCCGCGCACCTCGCGCTTGAAAATACTGTCACGGTAGCGGAAGCCGCATGCCTGATTGCTGAACG
>JAHELT010000263.1 GCA_024644045.1 Chromatiales bacterium
TCCCGAAGCCGACCAGGTTGTTACGCACGGTTCCTGAATCGGCACCTTCGCTGTGGATGCCGGTGTAATTGCGCTGCCCGACGCCTGGATCGGTAAAGGAATTTGCTGCAGAACCCAGCACGTTCTGCTCGATCAGCGTGCCGGTAAAATTGTTGTCGATGCGAATGGCACCATCGCCATCAGCGGCACCAAAACCAACGAGCGCCAGGCCGCGCACGGTTGTGTTGTTTGACTGAATCAGCAGGCCATGCACTGCACCGGCGCCAGGTCTGATTTCGATTTCCGGACCGGCAACCTGCCCCAGAGACGGTTCGTCGCCGGTGCCAATGGTGCCGTCGGCACCGACGCCGACTGTGCCGCCGGTACCGAGCACCGCCGTGTTGGTATTGCCGACATTGGTGGTCTGCGTCGTCCCGTCGACAGTAGTCCCGGCATCGCTCACCGGCGTCAGCCCCAGAGCGGGCGTTGTCAGTGTGAACACGCCAGTGCCGGCGGCGTAAGCCGGATCGCTGGTCGGAATGCGAAACTGGCTGGAGTCTGCAGTAGTAGCGCCGGCGCTGCCGATGTCATTGGCGTTGGCGATGAACTGTTGCAGTGTACCCTGGCCGGTGTCGGCAGTTTTGACCACCAGGTTGTAGGCGAAGCCGAAATCGACGCCGGTCACGTCGGCGCCGCTGACTGTCACCGGCAGCCAGGTATCGCCCGGACCGGCGTTGTCATTAGTTACGGTATCGTCTGCGGTTGCTGACTGGCCACCATAAGCTGCTGCACCGTTACCCCAGGTTTGCTCCGGCACGACACAAGCCGTTCCGCTGGCCGGGTCGGTGATGCCGCACGCGGCGTTGAAACCGCCGCGCGGCGGCGTGTTGCTGTCGCCGATCGTCGCCGACCGTGCCCTGATCTTGTAGCTGCCATCGACGGTGTACCAGGAGTAGTTGCCGGCTCCATCCGTGGTAACTGAAGTGATATAGGTATCCGTGCTGGTGTAAATCTCGATATCCACGGCGGGCAATGCCTGGTCACCGACACCACCGTCGTAGGCCGAGGCTGTGCCGGAGAAATTGGCATCTTCGAAAATAGTCCCGGTAATCAGCTGCAGTTCCCCCTCGAATGCCCCGATGTCACACACCACACCGTCCGGTCTCGGCACCCCACGCTGATCGGTAGCCGGACAGCCCGTGTTGGTGCCACCCTCGATGGCCGGACTGCCAGGGAGTAACGCCATGGTCCACGTCGGCCCGCCGTTATCCTGCAGCGGCCCGAGCAGCGGAGCAGCGGTCAGTGAAACACCGCACGTTCCATCAGTGTCGAGGTTGCCGCCGGAATCGGTGACCCCACCCTGGCAATCTGCGGTGTTGCCGGCAATGATGGTGTTGGTGAAGTCGACTGTACCGCCGCCTTCATCCCGCACCCCCGTGCCGACATTGCCTGCAACAGTTGAATTGACCACGACTACCGTGATGCCCGTTTTGTGAATACCAGCAGTCGCCCCGCTGGTGTTTGCGGTGATCGTCGAGTTTTCTATCCTGCCCGGCCCGTCTGCCTGGTAGATGCCGCCGCCGCTGGACCCGCTGTTGGTGTGCACTACCGACTCGTAGACGGACAGGTCGCTCGATTCACCGTAGATGCCGCCGCCCAGACCGCCTGCGTTATTGTTGTCAATAGTCAGCTGCGTCAGGCTGGCCGTGACCCCCTTGAGATGGATGCCGGCCCCCTTACCCGTCGCGTTATGGGCAGACACGGTTCCGCCGTCGTAGGTCAGGGTATTTGTTTCGATATACATGCCGCCACCGTCCGCGGCGCCGGTGTTTCCTGTGACTACAACGTCAGTGAATACGGCTGGATCAGAGTTCTTTATGAAAATACCGGCGCCGGTGTTCCCGTCGTTGCCGCTGACGGTTACACGCAGCAGGGTCAGGTTTGCGCCAGCTGCCTCCATGAAAATACCGCCGCCGTTGCCAGCAGTGTTCCCGGAAACGGTCACATCGGTCAGCGACAGGTCGCCAACACTCCTGATTCCGCCGCCAGTCGTTTCGAAACCATTACGCACCGTCAGCCCGTTCATTTGCACGGCGACTGCACCGGTCACATCGAAAACCCGATCGTTGGCAGTGCCATCGATAATCGTCAGGCCTTCACCCGCCCCGTTAATGGTGACCGGTTGGGTGAGATCCAGGTCGCCTGCGGCTGCAAGATTTTCACCCGATGACCCCAGCGCGAGGTTGTACACTCCGGCTGGAACGTTGATAGTGTCGGGATTCGGCAGGGCATTCGCGGCGATGACAGCCTCGCGCAGCGAGCAGTCCGCGTCACAGGTGCCGTCGTTGGTATCGGCAGTCTTGGTTACGTTGTAAATCACTGCATTAGCCGCGCTCGCGAAAAACACGAGCGCGATGCCGAGCCACGCTTCGGCAAAGAACCGAAGCGCACGCGAACGCGGCGGATTGTCATCTGGCAATCGCATGGATATGTAAAATTACTGGCCCGCGCCCGCCGGCAACGCGACCTGCGTCACAAACAGGGGTTAAGCCGCTGATTTTCAGCGCCAGAACGCGGCCAAGCTGTTGATTAGCCTGCGGCCTGTAGGAGCGGCTTTAGCCGCGGAGGTCGTTGTGGCACAGAAAACCAAAACGACTCTCGGAGTCGAACGCGGTCGAGTCAACCTCGCATTGTCACCTGGGCATCGTCGAACAGGCATTGGCGCTGGACGTGGAGGTCTGCCTGATCAACGCCCGGCAGCTGGTCCACTACCGCAAAGCGGTGGGCGAGCGTAACAAGACCGACGCCAGCGATGCCTTGCTGTTGGCCCGCTACCTGGATCGTGAGCGCAATGAGCTGCGCCGCTATCATCCCGCCAGCCGTCAGGCGCAGCTGTTATGGACCCTGATCAAACGCCGTGCCAAAGTCGTCGAAACAAAAAAACAGTTGCGCCAGAGCCTCGAGCCAATCATGCCCGGCGCGCCACCCTGCGCAGCCTCGATGTGCTCATTGCGCGTATCGATCGACGCATCGACAACCTGATCGGTCGCCTCGGCTGGCAGCAGCAGTTCCAACACTGCCGCTCTATCCCGGGAATAGGCCAGGTTAATGCCGCTGCGCTGTTGTGCGCCAATCGCAGCAACCTGCGGAAAGGTCAGCCGGTCCTTATCTCTCAGTGAAATCACGCTGTCAGACAGCCGCGTCTGACGTTTTGTATACGGGGTAGAGAAAAGTGCCTTCGTTTTGAACACAACGACGAAGCGCACTGAAACCGGAAGATCATCTTTATCCCCCAAGAAAACTATTCCACCGTGACGGACTTGGCGAGGTTGCGGGGCTGGTCGATGTCGGTGCCCTTGAGGACGGCGACGTGGTAGGACAACAGCTGTAGCAGCACGGTGTAGACCAGCGGGGCCTGCGAGTCGGCGACGGCTTCGGGGAGCGTGATGACGGTGGTCTGGTCGTCTTCGGTGAAGCCGGTGTTGGGGTCGGTGAAGACGATGAGCTGGCCGCCGCGGGCGCGGACTTCCTGCAGATTGGATTTCAGTTTTTCCAGCAAGGCGTTGTCGGGGGCGACGGCGATGACGGGCATGTCTTCGTCGACCAGCGCGAGAGGACCGTGCTTGAGCTCGCCGGCGGCGTAGGCCTCGGCATGGATGTAGGAAATCTCCTTGAGCTTGAGCGCGCCTTCCATCGCGATGGGGAACTGGGTGCCGCGGCCGAGGAACAACGCGTGGTGCTTGTCGGCGAAACGCTCGGCCAGTTTCTGCATCGCGCCGTCGAGGTGCAGCGC
>JAHELT010000264.1 GCA_024644045.1 Chromatiales bacterium
AAAGGCACGTTGTGCCAGGTGCTGAAGTTTTCGAGGTGCACCCACGTGATCCACGCCGTTGAAAAACCGCAATCGTAGCCGGCAGCAACCAGCTTTTTCGCGTAGTCACCAACCTCGGGCCAGGTCTTCGGCGGCTTTTCCGGATCCAGGCCCGCTTTGCGGAACGCCTCTTTGTTCCACCACAGTACCGGTGTGGAACTGTTGAAAGGAATCGATAGCATCTTGCCGTCGGTGGTCGTGTAGTAGCTGGTTACGGCACTTATGTACGCGTTTGGATCGAACGCGGCGCCCACCTCATCCATCAACTGATAGACCGGCTTGATCGCTCCCTTGGCGCCCATC
The DNA here is from genome assembly GCA_024644045.1 of Chromatiales bacterium. GTDB lineage: Bacteria > Pseudomonadota > Gammaproteobacteria > JAHELT01 > JAHELT01 > JAHELT01. The sequence continues at coordinate 343 of JAHELT010000264.1, forward strand.
ATGGTCGCGGTACCCACCTCGAAAACCTGCAGAATGTGCGGCGGCTTGCCGGCTCGGAACGCCGCGATACCGGCAGTCATGGTTTCGCCGTAGTTCCCCTTGAATACCGGCACCAACTTGTACTTGGATTGTGCAAGGTTGTAGTTTTCGGCGATTTCGTTGACCCGTTCACCCAGGGCACCGCCCATCGCGTGCCACCACTGGATCTCGGTTGCGGCTTGTGCCGACACCCAACCGCTCAACAGAAAAGCGCTCAATACGCCAGTCAAGAAACGGATTCGCATAGGATCTCCTCCTGCAGTTTATTGTCGTGAACGGGACGCTACGCCAGGAAATTGTAACGCCCCTCGTGTGGCGCCCGCATGAGCTCCCACTGACGCGGGTACCGGTTCGTCCGGGGTTGCGCGGTGATTGCCCATTATCGCGGTTGACGAGCTGGATTTCGAGCATCTTGACGTGTTCTGAGCGAGGGATGCAGGAACCGGGTCTCCGTTATTACCTACACCGCTCCCACGGGCCACGATTCCTTTACTGACGCCGTTTGTGGAAAGCTTCACTGCGCGCAGGAGTTGCCGAGCCTCGGGCGTCAGCTTTGGCAAAGCGGCTCTACGACCAGCGCTGTTGCAACCCGCCAAGCGCCACAAGACCCGGAAACTGGCCAGCAGCGGTGACAACAGGCTTCACCGGGTCTTTTGCTAAAGGTGGCTTGGTTTCCTTCTCGGTTTGGGTGTTTTCAGTGTCCAGCCACCCATCTCGCAAGTGAAAGACGCGTCGTGCGCGTGATTCTGTCAGCGCTGCTCGGGCAGGGTCAGCCGCCCCTGCTGGGCGGCTGTCTGCTTTCAGCCATGGTCTACGGATTGGGGGTGTGGGTGATGTTCAGCTGATACACACCTGCTGTGTAACCGTGCACCATGATAAACGCGTTCGTCGCGCCAGTCGGTACCGTCAACTCACAGCTTTCCGCAGCCCCGGAAAGATACGGCCGGCAGTCGTATCGACCGAACACGGTCTCAGGCGGCAGGCCGAAGCGCACGTACAGATCCGGGTCTCCCGTTCCCGTCATCTGCACCGTGAACGACGTCCCCGCCGCGACTGAGATCGGACCGAAGGTATCCCTGGCCCCGCGCGCGACCGAACCACTTTCAGTAATCGTCTGCTCACCGCAAGCGCACGTCGGCGGAGGCGGTTCCTGCTCCGGCGTACATATACCGGTATCGATCGTGAACCCGGGAGCGGATCCGTACAGACAGGCGGCACCGCTCTGGTCTCTGCTGGTGAGTTCAAGGCGCCAGTCGCCGGCGCCATTGCACTGCGGATAGTGCATGGTCGAAAAGGCATCGTAATCGGTGAGAGGACGCCAGTTGTCGTCCTCGAAGCAGACCCCGGCTTCCGGGCGTGTGTGCTCGTGCCGAAAGCCCAGGACGTGGCCCAGCTCGTGGCGCAGGATCCCTTCGAGACTGAGGTTTTCGTTCGGATCCAGACCGAACGAGCTCCCGTCGATCAGCACGTTGCGTTGCGAGCGTGGATCTCCGGGAAAGAACGCCCGTGCCAGGTAGTTGCCGCCGGAAACCGGACGTACGTCGAACAGCACCTGGCTGTTGGCTGCATTGCAGTTCTGATCTTGAGCACCCGAGTGCAAAAAGTCGATATCCGCCACGCTTTCCCAGGCACCGGTTGCGGAAGCCATGGCGGCGACTACCGTGTTGTAACGGGATCCGAACGCGTTGCTCACGCAGTAGGTAAGGCTGCGTTTTTCCGTATCGCCCCATACGGCATCGACCCCACCCGTGCTCATGACCGCCAGCCTCGCCTGCGGACGGATCGGCTTCAGGATGCGCTGCTCGTAGAATTCCCGCAGATGTTTGATGTCGGCAATCGGGGTATCGCCATTGACGATATACTTGCCATTGTCCGGTTCACGGTAGACGGTGGCGAGAAAGGCTTCAAAGGTCTGGCCTCGCCACCGATCCGCGATTGCGCGCTCCGTGCGACCGAGTTGACTGTAGCTGTCTTCAATCGCCTGGTCGGTAGCCTCGGTTTTATCGGACGCTGACCGCATCGGGCTCCGCATCCCCTTTATCGCGCACCCGGTCAACGCGACCGCGAGCAGCGTAACCAGCAACACGCTGCTGACCCGCGCAGACCCTGGGCTGTTTTTGTATAGCATTAGTACCTCCTCGGTGTAGCTTTATCCTGAAGACTCAGTCCGCCCGGCAACCGTCGGCGCTGATTCGCATCAAGTCCAGGTCAGCGCTCAAGGCCTGTATCCGCGCGTAGAGTTCCGAGCCCGTGACCGGGTCGGGCGCCGAGATGCAAAGGCGTCGCTCACCTTCCAGTCCGACTATCTGTTCGCGTTGGGTGATCGCCGGGTCGCGTCGGGCTTCCTCGCTCGCCAGCGCCCGGATTCTCCGGTAGGTTTCCAGCGTTTTTTCCGGTACGCCCCTGCCCCGGGACAGGATCACCACTTCAATGCCGTAGCCCTGCCCTTTCACGGAATCAACCTCGCCGGCAACCGTCGCCATATCGCCGTCCGACATGCGTTGCGCAGTGCTGCATCCTGAATGCAGAACGAATGGAACAAGCAGCAACGTCACGATCGGACGCATGGCCTTTCTCCCGTGCGATCCCGAGCTCAGTCGATTCAACCGGGCTCAAAGTCCAATGAATTGGTGAGCGCTGCGCAGTTCGGTTGCGGGTGGTGCAGGTTAGATTGTCGTATAAGCAATGGTGGTGTGGGTAGTCTACAGCAGCGAATCAAACTCAATGATGGATTTCGTTGGCCCCGGGAATCTACCGCGAAAACCCACCCTCTAGCGGTAGCCATCAGACCGGGAACTGCCGGCAGCCAGGCATCGCCGGGGGTGCAGCCGCGCGCTACTTGACAACCGTGAAAGTACAGGGTGCACGGTTGGTGACCTTGTGGCGGACGCTGCCGAGAAAGAGTACCTTGATGTCTCGAAAGGCGCGGGGTCCCATCGCCCCCTTGGTCGATGCCCTGCTCGCCGATGCGGCGCAGGAGCGGGTAAGCCGAATCAAGTCGACCGGGCACACCCAGGCGCGGTTCGTTAGTTAAAGAGGAGTCACCCATGAACCATCGGAACATTCTCGACGCGGCGGGTCTCGCCGAAGCCGACATCACCGGCGGCACGCTGGTGGTGCATACACCCATCGACGGCGCGAAGATCGCCGCGCTGCGCGCACACGGCGCCGAGGCGGTTCAGGCCATGATCGCCACGGGGGTGGAAGCGTTCAAGGCCTGGCGTACAGTTCCCGCGCCCCGTCGGGGTGAGCTGGTGCGTCTGCTCGGCGAACAGCTGCGCGCCGATAAGGAAACGCTCGGACGGGTGGTCACGCTCGAGTCGGGCAAGATACTCCAGGAGGGTCTCGGTGAGGTGCAGGAGATGAT
>JAHELT010000126.1 GCA_024644045.1 Chromatiales bacterium
GAGCACGCTGGTTCTCGATACCGTCGATGCCGGCCGCGAGCAGCGCTGCGAAGGCGAGGTAGGGATTGAGATCCGCTCCACCCACTCGGCATTCGACCCGCACGGCGCTGGTATCGCCGCCACAGACCCGATAGCCGGCGGTTCGGTTGTCCATTGACCACACCAGCCTGGTGGGCGCAAAGGTTCCCGCCACGTAGCGCTTGTATGAGTTGATGTACGGCGCCAGGAAATACGTGACCTCGCTCGCGTGGTGCAGCAGGCCGGCAAGGTAGTAGCGCATGGTTTCTGACATACCGTGCTCGCGCTGGGGATCGAAGAACAGCGGCTCTCCGTCCGCCGACCACAGCGACTGGTGAATGTGGCACGAGTTGCCGGCCGCCTCTGAGTTCCACTTGGCCATGAAACTGATCGCGTGCCCTTTCGACCAGGCGATCTCCTTGCAGGCATTCTTTATGATCGCATGCCGGTCAGCCATGGTCAGCGCATCGCTGTAACGCACGTTGATTTCTTCCTGGCCGGCATCGGCTTCGCCCTTGGAGTTCTCCACCGGCACATCGGCACCTTCCAGACCGTTGCGGATTGGCCGCATCACCGCCTCTTCCTTGCTGGTCTGAAAGATGTGGTAATCCTCATTGTAGGCGCCGATGGTGCTCAGCCCGCGGTATCCTTTCTCGTGCGCCTGCTCGAAGCTGTCGCGGAACAGAAAGAACTCAAGCTCGGACGCCATCATCGCGCGCATACCCGTGCTGTCGAGCCGCGCGATCTGCCGCTTCAGGATCGCGCGCGGAGAATGCGGCACCTCAGCATGTGTGTGATGATCAAGGACGTCGCACAACACCAGCGCGGTTGCCTCCAGCCACGGTATCCGGCGTAACGTCGCAAGATCCGGTCGCATCGTGTAGTCACCGTAGCCCGCGGCCCAGCTGGTCGCCTGGTAACCGCCGACCGTGAACATCTCCATGTCCGTGGCGAGCAGATAGTTACAGCTGTGCGTTTCCTCCCAGGCGCTGTCGACGAAATAGTTTGCCTGGAAGCGCTTGCCCATCAGCCTGCCCTGCATATCGACCTGCGCAGCAATCACGGTGTCAATGCTGCCGGCCTGCACTTCCGCTTTCAGCTCGTCGAATGTCAGCTTCCCCGCCATCGCCGTGTCCTCCGTTTCAAAAGGGGGCATTTTACATTTTCCGTTGTATTGGCGAGCGGCCGGCCGCCACAGCGTGGCAGCAACGTCGACGAATCCCCGGTTCGGAGCCAGGCGTCTACACTGCATCACCAGTCCGCATACACCAGGGGGATGCCGCCAGACTATTCTTCGTACACCTTCCCCAGCATGAGCTGTTTCCGGTGCATCCAGGTGGGAATGTTTCGCCGATCGAGATGCCGGAACACAGTGCACTACCGCGTCTGCGCATGTGCGTAATGCCGCAATAGCTCACGCTACGCGATAGCGCTCGCTCTTGCGAACTCGTGCGGCAGTCTGGGCGGGACATTTTTGTTCGAGCACAACCGACCCTTGCACCAACTGACGATTCCCCGACAAATCGGGGACATTCCCCAAAATTGACGAACTTTCGTCAGTTCTGCAGGGCAACCTGCGACCGGGAGAAGCTCACGGCGCGCAGATAGGCGGCTATCAGATCGACGGCCGCTGTCGCATTCGACTTCAACAGATAGCCGGCGACGTGGTGACCGTAGGCGTGCGCCTTGTCGTTCTCGTCATCCGAGGTCGTCAGGATCAGAACCGGGGTCGCCGATAATGCCGTGTCGTGGCGCAGCTCGCGCAGCAGCTCGAGCCCGCACATACGTGGCATGTTGAGATCCAGCACCACGAGGTACGGCCATGTGACGGTGGCCGCGTCGCGCAGCGTTCCCAGTGCCTCCAGCCCGTCGGTAGCGACGCTGATTGGCGTATCGATGCCGATACGGCGCAGCCCCCGGGTGATCGCCCGCACGTCGACCTCGTCATCGTCAACGATCAGCACGGTCACTGCGCTCACAGCGTGATTCATCATGCCGCGCGCCGGGCGCGCCGATCGCGCCGGGGCCAGATCTGGCGAAAGGTTGCACCGCGGCCCTGTGCCGGGCAAAGCTCTATACGCCCGCCGTGCAATTCCATGCCTTTCTTGATCAGCGCCAGACCGAGTCCGCTACCCTCGACCTCATCGCGGCTCTGCAACGTCTGAAACAACTGAAAGACGCGATCGCGGTGCTCGAACGGGATGCCCGGCCCGTCGTCGCGCACCGTTACGACCACATGCTCCTCGTCCGCCCGCCACTCGATGACAATTACCCCGTGTTCGCGATCATGGTGCTTGACGGCGTTCGCGAGGAGGTTGCGGAAGACCAGGTGTACCACGGCCTGCGGTGCGTGGATCTCGGGTAATCCGGGTTGCACGTCGACCTGGAACCGGTCCAGGGGAACGCACAACTCGATCACGTCATTGACCACCTCGGCCGTAGCAACGTACTCGGGTTCGCTCTCGCGGCGACCGATACGCGAATACTGCAGCAGCCCATCGAGCAGCGCTTCCATACGCCTGGCGCGGCCGAGCAACAGATCGAGATCATTGCGTGCCTCGGCCGGAAGCAGCTCGCCTGCGTCCTCGCTGATAAACGTCGCCAGATTCTGGATGCCGCGCAGCGGCGCTTTCAGGTCATGCGAAGCGACGTAAGCGAACTTGTCCAGCTCCTCGTTGCTGCGCGCCAGCTCTGCGGCGTGCTCGGCGAGGGACCGCTTGGCACGCTCGCGTTCGGTCACATCGACGACTACCGCGAGCAGCAGCGGCTCACCGTCTATCTCGATACGGTTGATGCCGACCTCGACGGGTACCGAGCGGCCGTCGCGATGCTGCGCCTGCAGCTCGGCGTGCACGGCGGATTCATCACCGTACGCCTCCCACCAGGGGCCCTGACCGGCGAAGTCGCGTGCCGGAATCAGCGCTTGAAAGCGCATGCTCAGCAGCGCCTGCTCGCCATGGCCGAAAAGACACGTCGCCTCAGCGTTCGCCAGCACGATACTGCCGTCGACGCGCGCCAGCAGCATGGCGCTGGGAGCGCAGGCGACGACCTGGTGGAAACGCTTCTCGGCCTGCACGCGCGCCTCCAGCTCGCGCTCGTGCGCCGCGGTCTCGCGCAGCCGCGCGGTCGCCCGCTCGGCGTAGTTGAGCGCATTGCGATTGGCCCGGCTGAGTGAGACGAACAGCGCCAGCAGCATGGCATCGATGAAAATACCCGCGATCAGGATCGTCAACGGCTGCCGGCTGCCGGCGATGGTATTGAAAGATTTACCCGACCAGATATCGAAGCCCCACGTCCTGCCGTAGAACGGGAGCTCCACGTACGTGCGGTGCGCGGCCTGCGGATCGAAGTTCTCCTCGCTCGGCACCAGCTCGTCATACAGCTTCACGCCGTCGTCGACAATCTGTACGCCGACGTTGCGTTTTTGCTTTGCCAGCACGCCCTGCATTAACTTCTTGACCACGAACGGGGCATACACCATGCCCGCGAAATGCTGACGACGCTCGGCGCGCGTCGCGTAGGTGCCGCCGCGGTAGAACGGCGCATAGAACAGAAAGCCCGGCGTATGCTCGGCGTTCTGCACCAGGAAAATCGGTCCGGTGATCTGCGCCGCGCCGGAGTCACGCGCTTTCTGCGCAGCCAGGTACCGGTTTGTCTCGTGGGCGATGTCCAGCCCCACCGCTTCGCGGTTGATCGCCACCGGTTCGATAAACGTTATCGGCAGATGGTCGCTTTCACCGTGTGCGGGATGGATGTCGAAATCGGAGCGGCTCAACCGCTGTTTGGCGAGAAACGCATCTCGCTGCGCCGGAGGCACATAGTAAATGACGCCGATGCCGTTGATGCCGGGATACTTGACGTCGATGCTGAGGGAATCGGCGAATGTCAGCCAGCCCCGATGATCGATCTCGCCGCCCAGGGTCTGGATGGCGCCTACCCCGCCCCACAGCCCGTCCTCGTACTTCTGCATGCGCTCCGAGATCAGCTCCAGCACCTGTCCGGCAGCGTGCTCGAACTGGATCCTCACCTTCTCCTCCAGCTGGGCCTTCGCGAAATACCAGGCGCCGAGGGTGAGCAGCAGTGACAGCGATACGATCAGCCAGTGGAACCAGTGCAGCCGCCCGGCATTGATCAATGTGGATCGTTGGAGCTCGAGGTCCTGTCCGTCGGCGTCGGGTTGCATGGCAAACGTCAGATGTCGACCGTCCGGGGCGGGAGATTGAGCGGGTAGCGGCCTCTCGGACGCAAGACTTTAACCACGCGGCGTTGGTCTCATCCGGATGCCGGGCCCGCCCGCCCCCGCCTGCGAATCCGGCTGTGTACGATGCGCCCGTTCGCGGTAAGGTGCCGGGCGTGGCCAGTGGCGACGCCACGGGCAGCATTTCGATCAGAACCCCGGACGCGCACCAATGACATTGCTGGTAACCGGCGGCAACGGCTTCGTGATGAGCAACCTCGTCCTTCGCTGGCTCGTGGACGCACCACAGGAGCAGGCCATCATCGTCGATGCCAGCCCCCCGGACGAGCTGGCCAGGGCCTTCTTCGCACCGGTGGCACCGCGTCTGGCGTTCATCACCTCGGATGTACTCAGCGAAGCCTTGTGGACAGGCCTGGCCGGCCGCGAAGACATCCAATATGTGGTGCACGGAGCGACCATAACTTCCATCGAGCGGCACGTGCACGCCGAGGGGCCTGGCCGGCCCGGACTCATCGGCGCGCAACGCAGCATCGACACCAACATTGCGGGCACTCTGAACGTTCTTTCCTGGGCGCAGTCACTGCCCGACCTGCGCTCTCTGGTCAACGTCAGCTCGGGATCGGTTTACCCGGAGACCGGTCCCGAAGGGACGCCGCTGGCGGAGGACGGTCCGGTCTCGCCCAGCGGCATCTACGCGATTACAAAGTACACGGCGGAGCTGTTCACCGCGTACAGCGCACGTGAACTGGGCCTCCGTGCGGTCTCGGTACGCCTGTCCGGCGTGTTCGGTCCGATGGACCGGCAGACACCTGCACGCGACGTAACCTGTGCACCCAAGGCTGTCGCACAGCGCGCGCTCGCCGGCGAGGTGGTACGTATCCGCTCGCTGGAGGGTATCGGGGACTTCATCCAGGCCGGGGATGTGGCGACCGCGATCATCGCGCTGCTCAAGGCCGACGGACGCCGGCACCCCGTCTACAACGTAGCCGCTGGTGAAACCGCGACCATCGCCGAGTTGCTCGACTACACACGCGAGAAGTTGCCAGGCCTCGAATACACTCTCACGCAGCAAGACGGTCTGGACGTCGACTACGACCCTGCACGACGCAGCGGCCGCTGGGGCGCCTACGATATCTCGCGAATTCACGCGGATACCGGCTGGCGCCCGCGGCCGCTGCGCCAGTCCCTGCACGAATACATCGACTGGCTGAACGGCCCGGGAGAACCTCCGCCGTGAGCCGGTCCGGACCTCAGTCCGGGCGGATTTCGCAGCTGCCCACGACCAGTGCGCCGACAGCGCCCGTTGCCCGCGTCGCGGTCTGGCGGCTCACCAGCACCTTGTCCGTCTGGAAGAACAACGTAAATATCCAGACCCCGACCTCGTCCACGTCGGCGACGCTGATCTGGCTGTCGCTGCGGTAGACGATCGGGAGGAACCGCTGGTCGCGGCCCCAGGTCATCCTGATCGAATCCAGGTGGGCGTCGTCGGAAAGCAGCTCCAGTGAGTTCTGAGGGGCAGGCCCGGACCGATAGAACTCGATGTGCCAGCGCTCGCTGCCGCCGGGATCGGCCGGGTTCATGTTCACCCGGTGCCCGCGCAGGTCGCTGCACACCGCGCGAAAGATGATCTTACCCTGATCGCCTCCGGCGGCGACCGAGTACGCGGGCGAGGCGGCGATTACCGCGGAAAGGGCCAGCGTGTGAATGCGCGACCGGTTCACGGGTCTTGCCATTTTTCGACGTCTCCTCTGGTGGAATCCCGCCATCCCGCGGGCTGCCGACCTGTCAGGCAGTCTGCTTCGAAACCCGGCAAAGGGCAATGCAGCCCGCGGGAGCCGACCGGCCGACCTCTGGCGCACCGGAACCGGCGGCAGATCCCGGTGCCCGCCCCGCTGCATTGCACTCAACCTGCCGGACGAACTCTCTATAATGCCGCGCCAGGTAAACGGAGGGCGCAGGATGCTCTGGAAATCGGGACGCAGAAGCAGAAACGTCGAGGACCGGCGCGGCAGCGCGTCACACCGCGCAGGCCGACGCCCCGGTCGCCTGCGCATAGGCCGGGGCCTCGGGGGTATCGGCACGATTGTCATCGTGTTGATTGCCCTGTACTTCGGCGTGGACCCGAGCATGTTCCTGCAGGGATCGGCACCCCCGTCACCACGGCAGACCGCCGAGCCCCGCTCGGCGCAGGAGAATCAGCTGGCGGATTTCGTGTCGGTCGTACTCGCCGATACCGAAGACAGCTGGCGCGACCTGTTCGCCAGCGACGGGCGCACGTACCGGGAGCCGAAGCTCGTGTTGTTTACCGATGTAGTGCGCTCGGCGTGCGGTTTCGCGGAGGCCGCAATGGGACCGTTCTACTGCCCGGCGGACCAGAAAGTCTATATAGACCTGGGGTTCTACCGCGATCTGCGCAAGCGCCACGGTGCGCCGGGCGACTTTGCCCAGGCCTATGTCATTGCCCACGAGGTGGGCCACCACGTGCAGACACTGCTTGGTATTTCACAGCGCGTGCACGATATCCGCACTCGCGTCAGCAGGACGGAAGGCAATCAGCTCTCGGTGCGCCAGGAACTGCAGGCTGATTGCTTCGCGGGCGTGTGGGCAAAGCATGCACAGCGCACCCGACAGGTTCTGGAACGCGGCGACATCGAAGAAGCGCTGCGGGCCGCAAGCAGCATCGGCGACGATCGACTGCAGCGACAGGCGCAGGGCTACATAACGCCGGAGTCATTCACGCACGGCACGTCCGCACAGCGTGTGCGCTGGTTCAAGAGCGGATTCGATTCGGGCGATCCCGAGCAGTGCGACACATTCGGCGCGGCGAAACTGTAGCTGCACCGCGCTGCCGGTGATAGTGCGTGGGTGTGCAGCGTTCCGTTCCCGGACGCCTGGCCGCGCTGCTGCAGCGTCACGGAATCGCAACCACGTTCCCTCCGGACGCGGCCGCAGAAACGGAAAGACTCGTTGATTGCGGCGGGATCGACACGGCGGGCCTCGTCGACCGTACCTCCATCCCGTTCGTTACGATCGACAATCCCGACTCCCGGGATCTGGATCAGGCGTTGTTCATCGAAGACCGGGACACGGCAACCGATGGCGTAAGGTATAGGGTTCACTACGCGCTCCGCCGACGGCAGCTTCTATGCGCCGCCGGCAAGCGCGCTGTTCCAGGAAGCATTGCGCCGCGGCGTTACGCAGTACCTCCCCGGGTTCGCCGAACCCATGTTGCCACCGGCCTTGTCGGAAGGGCTGGTTTCGCTGAACCCGCGTTTGCACGGTGGCTGGAGCGCCTTGTGTACAACCTGGATCTCGACCCCGGAACAACGCGCTGGACTCCCGTCCCGGTTGTAAGAAAAAATGCGCTGGGGGCCGCCGCTTGACAGTCTGAAACGACGGCGGCACCTTCAGCCGTTTCATGACCGGGAGAGACAGACCATGGGAGTAGCCGTCGCGTTTCCTGACGTCCTACCTGCGGGCTATGCGTGGATCGAGGACGAGCCCGAGTTCGATCCCGATCGCCACCTCGCTCTGGAGCGCCCGGCGGAGCTCGTCATGCTCGCGGACCTCGGGTATACCGAGGAGGAGATCACCCAGAAAGCGACACCGGTGGCGGCGTCCACCCCTTTTCGCCTGCTTACCCCTGAAGGCGCGGAGATCATGCTGTCGGTCGCACGGCGCCTGCGCGAGTTCGCCCGACCGGCCGGTGACCGCATCGAGCGCATGACCCGAAGCGGCTGTTACCGCTCGCGCTGGCTGCGCGATCTGTGCATCAGCCCGGACGTCACCGACCACCTCACCACCATTTACGGCATTGAGGTGGCACCGCACGCCATGCCCGTGCACCTCGGGCATATCAACTATGAGCCGTCCACCATCAACGAGGCGATCGACAAATGGCACCATGACACGCTGGCACTGGACTATGTGCTGACGGTTACCGATCCAGCCAGCGTGCCCGGCGGCCGTTTCGAGTACTTCCTGGGCACCAAACACGAGGCGGCTGAGCTGGCTGAACAGGGCGAGACACCGCCGGCCGAGCGCGTCGTCGCGCCCGAGTTTCCGGCGCCCGGTTACGCGATCGCGCTGCACGGCGACATGGTGGTGCACCGCGCCACACCGCTCACCGAACTGGTGGAGCGGATCACGATGGTCAACGGCTATATGGCAATGGATCCGATGCTGGACGACCAGAGCCGGACCGTCGACCTGATCCCGGTGGACGATCATGCGTGCCTGTGGACGGAATGGGCCAAGTTTGCAGCCTGGCGCTCTCACGGCCGCCTGTCCGAGCTGTTGCACGAACTCGAGTTCAACCCGGATCGCGAAGCGGTGGCCCACCGCCTGGAGAACGCGATTGCCGACGTGCAGAAGGCGGTCGACGAAATGCGCGGCGGCGAACAGCGAATGCTCCACTACGGCGGCTGAGCCTTAACCGACGAATTTCCGACAATTTGGGGAGTGTCCCCAAATTGTCGGAGATTCGTCGGGTTGGGAGTCTGCTTCGTGCACGGTGCTTGCAAACGGCCCTGCGCGGTCCCATACAGTGCGCTCGTTCACTTCATCAACGTCACCAGGGAGTTTCCGCAATGAACGACCCGGCGCACCAGGCACCGGCCCCCAGCGAGCAGCGCATCCGCCAACTGGTGATGTCCGTCACACGGCGCGCTCCCCTGGACTCGATAACCCTGCTGGATCACGAGGACGACGAAACCGTCGGTGCAGTCCTGACCCGCGTGCCGCCCGCCCTGGCGATCCGGATTCTCGGCAGCATGCCACAGCAACGCGCGCAGGCGCTGTCCGAGGTGCTGTCGTCCCGCATCGGCGAACAGTGGGAGGTGAACCTCAGCTACGCACCGGAAACCATCGGGCGCATCATGGAGCCGCCCGAGGCGCTGTTCGACCCGGCGTCGCCGGTGGCCGAGGTCGTCGAACGGCTGCGTCCCGACGCGGATCGGCAGCAACTGACTTATGTCTACGCCGTGGACGCCGAGCAACGTCTCCAGGGCGTCGTTGCGATGCGGGAGCTGCTGTTTGCGCCTGCCGATGCGCGCCTGCGGGACGTGATGATCGACCAGCCCTTTCACTTCGTCGCGAACACGCCGCTGGACGAGGCGACCCGGGCCGTGCTGCAGCGCCACTATCCGATCTACCCCGTGTGTGACGAGCAAGGCGTACTGATCGGTGTCGTTCGCGGTTACGCGCTGTTTGAGCAGCAGACGATCGCGCTCAGCGCGCAGCCCGGGCGCATGGTGGGTGTCGAAAAAGAGGAGCACGTGAGCACGCCCTGGTTTACCTGCCTGCGCCTGCGCCACCCGTGGCTGCAGTTGAACCTGTTGACCGCGTTTGCGGCGGGCGCAGTGGTCGGTCTGTTCGAAGACACGATCGCCAGCGTGGTGGCGCTCGCCGCTTTCCTGCCGGTACTCGCGGGGCAATGCGGCAACACCGGCTGCCAGGCGCTGGCGGTGACCCTGCGCGGCATGACGCTGAACGAGTTGCACCCCGGCATCCACCGCGACGTGCTGATGAAGGAGGGCTTGCTGGGCGCCTGTAACGGTTTACTGGTCGGTGTCACGGCCGCCGTGGGCATGCTGGTTTACGCCCACGTGACGGATGCCGCCTCGCCCTTCCTGCTCGCCGGTGTGGTGCTCGTCGCGATGTGCGCCAGCTGCGTGATCAGCGGCCTGTCAGGCGCCGTGGTGCCGATGGTGCTGCGCCGCCTGGGCGCCGATCCGGCCACCGCCTCGACTATCTTTCTGACCACGGCCACGGATGTGGTGAGCATGGGTCTGCTGCTGGGACTCGCCACGCTGATCGTGGCCTGACCGGCGAGTCGCCGGGTAACGGCCGGCGCGAACGCCGATCCGACCCCCCGTCCGGATCGATGAGCGGAGAACGCGTTTGACATCTGGCCGTGCGCGGCAATAAATAACACCTGCAGGTTGCCGCTTACGCGAAGCACGGCAATCAACGCTGCTACATGACCGGAAGGCCGACTCGCGGCGGCCAGTCAGGCGCGGAGGACTACATGCGCAATGACCTTCGTTCTACCGGATACCGCCTCGATATTATCCACCGGCACTTTGCGCAGCAGGCCGTGTCAGTGAAAAGGATTGCCGGGTGCTGACTCGACGCTTCTGTCCGCTGCTCGCGGTCGTATTGATCCTGCCATGGGCTGGCGCCGGCGCCGGCGATGCCGAGAACCGAGCGCTGCTGCTGGCTGTCGAAACCAACCACATCGAGTTTGCCGGTTTCGCCCTGAACGACGGCGCCGATCCGGACGCGCGCGACCGCCGCGGCTACACGGCCCTGATGATGGCGGTGGCCGCCAGTCATGCCGGCATGACCGACCTGCTGCTGCGGCGCGGCGCCGACCCGAACCTGGTCACCCCGAACGGTTTCAGTCCGCTGCTGGTTGCCGCCGACCAGGGTCGGCTGGAACTGGTCAATGCCCTCCTGTCCGGCGGTGCAAAGCCGGACATCGGCGTCACCCGGGAAGGGCTGCGCGCGCTGCATCTCGCCGCTCGAAACGGCCACCGCCCGGTGGTGCAACGCCTGCTGGATGCCGGCGCGGCGGTCAACATCACCACGGGGGACGGACGCACGCCGCTGATGCTCGCGGCGCGGCGCGGGGCAGCACCCGTGGTCGCAACGCTGGTTGCCGTTGGCGCCAATATCAATCTCGCAACGGCCGAAGGCTACACGGCGCTCATGAACGCGTCCGGCTGGGGGCATCCGGACACGGTGGCGATCCTCCTTAACAACCGCGTCGACGTCAATGTGGTTTCACAAGACGGACGCAGCGCACTCCACCGTGCCGCTGCGCGGGGAAGATCGATGATCGTTTCGCTGCTGCTGTCGGCCGGCGCCGATCTCGAGCTGCGGACCAGGGACGGCGATACCGCGCTGGGCAGCGCGGTCTACTTCGGGCAGTCCGAATCGGTCGTCTCGCTGCTCAATGCAGGCGCCGATATCGACGCGCCCGCCCGTTCGGGTGAAACGCCGCTGATGCTGGCGGTGCGGGGCAACCACCCGGAGCTGGTGCGGACCTTGCTCGCGCGTAACGCCAGCGTGAACGTCCCGGCGGCTGACGGCGGCCACACCGCGCTGCTGCTGGCCGTCGATCGCGGGCTCCTGGCAACGGTCACGATGCTGCTGGCTGCGGGGTCGGACGTGAAACAACGCGACGCGCAGGGTCGCGATGCGCTGACCGCGGCCCGCGCCCTTGCCGATTCCCGCTTGACGGCGCTCGTGGAGATCGCGCTGCAACAGCCGTGAGCAGACGAGGCAGGGGGCCACTGCCCTTCGCGCGAGGCGGGTACGCGGCCTGCTGCCGTCAATCGGGCGGACTCAACCACGGCTCCACCGATTCGAGATAGCGACATGTTGTTTTGCTAAACTACCGGGAACCAAGAAGGTCCCGCGAAAAGGATCCCATGCGCATTAGTGCGGCGCCTCGATGCCTCCAACCGCACCCTGGCGCCGACCCGATTCGAGCAAGGCTCGCTGCCGATGCAGGGCGGGACATGGATAATGGATCTCCAACTGCGGGACAACAGGCTGGACTGGTCACAGGTGTACCCACCGCCACGCATCCCTATTCTGCCGGTGCTTTCCTGGCAGGCCATGGGACGATCAGCCGAGGCACCCCTCCCGAGCGTGCTGGACGCCGGCAACGCTGTCGATGTTGCCAATGGCACGGCGGCAATCGCGCTCGCCCTGAGACACGCAGGCGTATCCCGCGGGGACAAGGTACTCATTCCCGCATACAACTGCCCGTCCATGGTGGAACCAGTGCTCGCCGTATCCGCTCAGCCGAGTTTCTACCGCCTGCATCGCAACGCCTCATTCGATGTCGATGACATTGAACGACAGATAGGCCCAACAACCCGCGCGCTGCTGGTGCCGCATTTTTTCGGGTTCCCGCAGGACACCGTGGCGGCACGCCACGTGTGTGACCGCCACGGGCTGGTGCTCATCGAAGACTGTGCCCACATGTTTTTTGGAACCATTGCGGAGCACCCGGTCGGCTGGCACGGCGACTACGCCATCGCCAGCACCAGGAAATTCTTTCCGATCTACGACGGCGGCTATCTGATCTCCTCGCGCCGTTCTCTGGACGATCTGGCAACGCGCAGCGGGGGCAGCTTGTTCGATCTCAAAGCCACCGTGAACATTCTCGAGGAGTCCAATTCGTATCGCCGGTTGCGCGCGCTTGGTTATCCGTTGGCCGTGCCGCGCTACCTGCGGGACGTTCTCAAGCGAAGATCAGTTGCACGCGCCGGTCACATCGATGGCGAGCGCGACGCCGGTGCACCCGGCAGCTACGAGTACATCGACCCGACGACCCTCGAGCGCAGGACATCGCTGCCATCGCGTCTGCTGACGCGCCTCTCACGCTTATCTCGCGTGATCGACAGGCGGCGCGTAAACTACAGGACCGTTGTCGATGGCCTCAGTGACTTGCGCGGCGGACGCCCGTTGTTTGCGGCCGCGCCCGCGGTGCCTTACATGTTCCCTTTACTGGTCGATGATCCGCATAAAGTCTCCACGGAACTGAAACGACGTGGTCTGCCCATATGGCGTTGGGAAGAAAGCCAGACAGCCGGCTGCGAGCACAGCCAGTACCTGGCTCGACATCTGTTTCAGCTACCCTGCCATCAGGAGCTGGAAACGCATGAGCTGGAATGGCTGATTGCAACGGTTCGCGAGATCGTCGATGGGGGCTGACGCAGTCACACGGTAATCGACTTCAACGGTTCAATGACAGGCCGTACATATGAACTGGACACTTTATCCCGCTAACCGTTTGCAGGCTGAGCACGAAGGCGTATGGCAAGCCGTCAACGAGTTCTGCTGCGCGTCGCATCCGCTTCTCGACAAGAAGTTCGTGGTCCCGCTGGTCGAAGTGTTCGGTCACGACCGGGAGCAGCTCGCGATCCTGCACGATGGCGGCCGGGCCATCGGCGCCGCGCTCCTGGAAAGAAAGAAAGCCGGAACCTGGGAGCTTTTCCTGCCGGAACAGGCGCCGATCGGGCCGCTCATACTGAACGCCGACAACGTCGAAGAGCGCCTTTCGAACCTGTCGAGCACGCTTCCCGGCCAGGTGCTTTTGCTGTCCTTGCCGAAGCAGGATCCGGCCTACTTTGCGCTGGACGGGCTCGACTGCTCTGAGCAGTTAAAGTACGGAACCACCATCAAGATCGACGTACGGGGAACCTTCGCCGACTACTGGAAGGCGCGACACAAGAACATTCGCAGAAACGTGAAGCGACTCTACGCCAAGCTGGAGCAGTTGCACATCACACCGACGCTCTTGCAGCGCGATGCAAAGCATGACATGGCCGAAGCGGTAGTCGAGCACGGGATGCTCGAAACGTCCGGGTGGAAGCACCGGACCGGCACAGCCGTGAGCGCCGACAACCGGCAGGGGGCATTTTACGTCGATGTCCTGGAGAACTTTGCCGCGCACAACGGCGCGCGTGTGTACCAGCTCGTGATCGGCGAGAAAGTAGTTGCCTCGCAGCTGGGGATTGTGCAAAACGGCATGCTGGTGCTGCTGAAAACCGCTTACGACGAGTCGCTGTCGGCATTCGCTCCGGGCCGGATCCTCGACCACATGATGATCAGGCATATCTTCGAGCAAGGCGATATCCGCACCATCGAGTACTACACAAGCGCTTCGAAGGAAGACTGCAAGTGGTGCACCGATCAGAGAGAAATCTATCACGTCAACTACTTCCAGTCGCACATGGTGCGCCGGCTGGCGTCGACATCGCGCAAGTTGAAAAACCTGTGCTCCGGCGCCGGGCGCACGAAGAAACGGCGCACGAAAAGAGTCTCCACGGTGCGCCCAGCCCCGCCTGACGTGGCTGATCCGGCCGAACCCCGGTGCACTGCCGCTACCCTTTCAGCAGATTCAACGTCTCGCGAAACCCATCGCGGTGGATGAGGGTCAGGAGCGCGGCGTACACGAGCACGCCGACGAGAATCAGTTGTAGCAGGTGACCGATCTCGCCGCTCTGCCCGAACGCGAGACTCTTGGCAGCCCAGACACCTGCATACATGCCGACGCTGGCCACGATCGGTTGCCACAGCGTGCCTAGAATATCCGTAACCTGAAGTCCGATCACGCGGGTCGAACGCGTCAGGCTGATCAGAAAAACCACCGGATAAGCCGCCAGCCAGCCGATCGCCATCCCGATCGGCCCCCACTGGGCTCCCACCACAAACGTAAGCGGCATGATCCCGGCTGCAATCAGAAAATTCGTGGCACTCACGTCCGGGCGGCCGATGCCCCACAGCAGCGGCGGCAGCAGGTTACCCAGCATCCGCAGCGGCATCGCAACTGCCAGTACCTGCAGCGGCAACGCAACGGCCTGCCATTTCTGGCCCAGAATCAGGTCCACCAGCTCGGGGGCGATGCTGGAAATTCCGAAAAAGGCCGGAAACGCCAGAATGCTCATGATCCGGGCGGCCTTGAGAAGATAACGTCCGGTGCCGCCGGGATCGGCCTGCACATGAGAAAACGCCGGGAAGGCCACGTTGTTGATCATCCCGGACAGTTTCTGGATGGGCAGCGAAGCGATGTGAACGGCGACGGCGTAGTAGCCCAGCAGGTCCTTGCCCATGATCTTGCCGCCGATG
>JAHELT010000265.1 GCA_024644045.1 Chromatiales bacterium
GGATCGGGCAGGGGAGTTCGCTCGCCCTCGGCGTAGCGGTAGTAACCCGCACCGGTTTTCTGCCCGAAGCGCCCCAGCTCGCACAGCCGGTCCCCCAGCGGTGAGTAGCGGCGCTGCGGGTCACGCAGATGCTGATTCGCCTGGCGCTTGCGCCAGCTGATGTCCAGACCGGCAAGATCGGCGACCGCGAACGGTCCCATGGCCAGACCGAAGTCGGTCATCGCTCGGTCGATCTGCTGCGGCAACGCGCCCTCCTCGAGCAGGAAGTCGGCTTCCCGGCGGTACTGTTCGAACATGCGGTTACCGATGAATCCGTGACAGACGCCGGCAACGATCGGGAGCTTGCCGAGCTTCTGTCCCAGCGCCATGGTGCTGGCGAGGGTTTCAGGCAAGGTAGCGCGCGCACGCACGACTTCGAGCAATGGCATGACATTGGCGGGACTGAAAAAGTGCATTCCGAGCACGTCGCCCGCGCGCCCCGGTACGGTGTCGGCGATGGCGTCTATGTCCAGATAGGACGTGTTGGTCGCCAGCAGCGCGCCGGGTTTGCACAGCGCGTCGAGGCTGCGGAAGATCTGCTGCTTGAGAGCCATATCCTCGAACACGGCTTCGATCACGATGTCCGCGTCACCCACCGCGTGCATTTCCGTTTCGGTGGCGATGCGCTGCAAGCGCTCGGCGACTGCGGCTTCGGACAAACGCCCGCTTTGCACCGACCGGCGGTAGTTGTTCTGCACGCGCTGTAATCCGGTCGTCAGCGCATCCTCGTTCTTCTCCACCAGGGTTACCGCAATTCCCGCATCGGCAAAGCACATGGCAATGCCCCCGCCCATGGTTCCGGCACCGATGACCGCCTCGCGCTCGATACGGCGGCGCGCGGTCTCTTTGCTCACGCCGGGCACTTTGCGTGCCGCCCGTTCGGCGAAGAACAGGTGTCGCAGCGCGGCCGCTTCGGGCGAGCTCACGCACGCTTCGAACAGTCGCCGTTCGAACGCGATGCCTTCGTCGAACGGCAGGTTGACCGCCGCCTCTACGCACTCGATGCATGCCAGGGGCGCGCGCTGACCGCGCGCCCGTTTCGCCGTTCGGGTTCGCGCTTTCTCGAAAAGATCCGGGTCGGCCAGCTCGGCGGCAAGGTCGCGCGCACGGGGATGACGCCGGGCGCCGCCCGTTTTCTCCGCGGCAAACGCCACCGCGAACGCGAGCGCGTCCGCATCCGGCGCCAGCGCATCGACGACGCCCAGCTCCGCGGCGCGTTGCACCTCGATCGGATCGCCGCTCAAGATCATCTGCAGCGCTGCCTCCACGCCGGCCAGACGCGGCAGGCGCTGGGTGCCGCCGGCGCCCGGTGGAATGCCGAGTTTCACCTCGGGTTGTCCCACCTGTGCCTGCGGTCCGGCTACCCGGTAATGACAGGCCATGACGAGTTCCAGCCCGCCGCCCAGGGTGGCCGCGCGCAGGCAGGCGACCACCGGTTTGTCCGATGCCTCGAGCGTCGCGATAGCATCGCGCAGCGTGGGCTCGCCATCCGGCCACGGTTTACCCTGACGGCGGATGTCGGCACCGGCGATGACGCCGCTTCCGCCGCCGACCAGCACGATCGCTTCGGTGTCCGGCGCGCGGTTGGCTTCAGCGACGCGTTCGATGATGCCACGCGGCACGCCGACACCCATGGCGTTGACGGGCGGGTAGTCGATCGTTACGACGGCGATCGCGCCGTGTCGTTCAAGTGTTACCAGCGACATGAACATTCCAGGTTTGCGGTGCGGCAGCAGTCGCAATCGCGTTGCCTGCCGGACGCACCGGTGATGCGCTCGACGTTAGCACGGTATTTGCTTTTTTTTACGTCGCAAGCGCACCGCCGCCGATGCGTTGTCGGCGATGAATAACACTCGTCTGATGACGCGGATGAGTGCATACTTAACGCCTCGCTGGGACGCGGTAACGAAACAATGCTCAAGATCAAAATATCCGAATCATCCATTGGTGTACCGATTGCACTGTTCCTGCTCGAACTGACGATTTTTTTTACAGCCGTGCTCACCACCGTGTACCTGAATCTGTCGGATGTGCCGGAGCACGATCTCGGGCTGCTGATCTGGTGTGCCCGCGCGGCGGTGTTCGGCGGCGCGATGATGACCGCGATGACCGTGTTCAAGCTGTACCAGGGCCGGCCCGGGGAACGCGTCGCGTTCGCAATGATGCGTCTGGCCGCCAGCCTGACCGTGGGCTGTGTACTGTTGCAGCTGGTTTACTGGCTGGTGCCGCTGTTTTATCTCAGCCTGCCGGCACTGTTCGTGGCCTCGCTGGTTTCCTTTTTCCTGCTGGGTACGTTGCGGCCGGTGTTCCTGGACTCGGTCACGCGGCGGCGCGGGCGCCGGCACGATGACCGCGGCATCCTGAAGCGGATCAGCGGGTCGTTTCCCACGATCCCCAGTCTGACCAGCCAGAATCGCATCACACGGCGCGGGCTGTAGCGTCCCCGCTCGTCTTCCGGGCCGGATCGCGACTTCAGGTGTCGCCGGCGCGGGTGCACGAGCGCCGTTCTCGCCAGGCGTAGACAACAGACCCGACCAGTCGCGCAAGAAGGCCGCTCCTGGACGGCCCCTTCAGCAGTTGCTCGGCGCAGCCGCAGCCTTCGCCGAGCGCGACACAACGGTAATAGTAAGCGGAGAATCGTTCGCTCCGCGCATCCGCCCCCTGTCCGTAGTCACTCACTGTCTGATCCGCTCTCCGCATTGCCCGGTGCACTCTAGCACCGCGATTTCGCGAACGCCACGCGCGTCGGAAGCGAGCTCGGGCGCACGGCCAGGGCCCGCCGTGTTCCAGCGCTTGCGGCCATGAAGCCGCTGGACGTGCTGATCGCCCTGACCGTGCCGCTGGTATGGGGCATGGGTCTGGTCATCGCCAAACCGGCGGTGGATGCGTTCCCGCCGATTCTGCTGATGGCGTTTCGCTTCACACTGTCCGCACTGATGCTGATCTGGTTCGTCCCGGTGCCGAGGGGCGTTCTGGTGCAGCTCTTCTGGGTCGCCCTGATTGGCTCGGCGGTGCAGTACGGTCTGACCTTCAACGGGCTCAGGTTCCTGGAAGCCGGGACGGCCGCCTTGATCGTGCAGGCCGAGGTGCCGTTCTGCACGCTGCTGGCCGCCGTGTGGCTCAAGGAACGGGTCGGCGCGCGCAAGATCGCGGGTATGCTGATCGCGTTTGTCGGGGTTTACCTGATCGCGGGTGAACCGCGGCTTCAGGGTCAGATGGCGGGGGTTGCGCTGGTGCTCGGCGGCGCTTTCACGTGGGCCGTCGGCCAGGTGATGATGCGCCGTCTGGGCGCCATCGGCGGGTTCACCGCGATTGCCTGGATCTCGGTGTTCGCCGGCCCGCAGCTGTTTGTCGCATCGTTGCTGGTCGAAGCCGGGCACCTCGAGCACATCCGTGATGCCCCGGCCTCGGTGTGGTGGGCGATCGTCTATCTGGCGGTGATCATGAACATCGTCGGTTACGGCTGCTGGTACCACGTGCTCGGACGCTACGAGGTGCAGCGGGCGGCGCCGTATCTGCTGCTGCTGCCGGTCGCATCGCTCGCCGGGGGGGCGGTGTTCCTGGGCGAGGCGCCGGGCCGGACGCCTTCCCCATGGGCGGC
>JAHELT010000127.1 GCA_024644045.1 Chromatiales bacterium
AGGCGGTAGGTGTCGGTTGCCGCCGCGGCTGCTGTGCCCTTGACGAAGTAGAAGTCTTTCCTCAACGAGGCCGACGACCACGGGATCTGCTGCTCCCTTGTCGCCCGCGCCACGCTGTCGGTCACCCGTGTCAGCAGTTGCTGCACCTCCAGACCCGGCTGCTCCAAGTACTTCAGCACCGCCTCGGTGAACGGACTGTTGCGACGCGTCCCGTCCAGCGCCACGTTGTCCGGCTGCGTCGCGTACGCGATCAGCGTCCCGATACCCGTCTGCACCCGCTTCAACCCACGACCCACTTCCCCCGAGCGCGTCGCGCCCAGGCTGCGGGCCAGGCTGCGCGCAAACGGGTTGTCCCGGCACGCATCCAGAAACACCAGGTTCGTCTCCGGCCCGTTGTGCATCTGCTTCAGCACGAAGCGCAGCGGCACTGTCTCGAAATCCAGGTCCGCCTCCTCCCCCAGCACCGCGTCCACCGGCGCCAGGTAGTTCTCCCCCTTGACCTGGATCGCGTGACCCGAGTAGTAGAACAGCCCCACCCGCGCACCTTTCAGCGCACGCCGGAATCGCCGCAACGCCTTGTCGGTTGCCTGCTTGCCGGCGTCCAGCACCGTCACCACCTCGAACCCCACCCGGCGCAGCGCCGCGCTGATGTCCTCGGCATCGTTGCGCGGGTTGTTCAGCGACGGTGCGTGCCGGTAGGCGCTGTTGCCCACCACCAGCGCCACCTGCTCCGCGGCGCCAACCGACTGGGCGCACAACGCCAGACAGCAGATTGCGAACACTATTCTGCTCATTGAATCGATCCCGGCGTGGCCGCTGGGGCGCTTCCCGGCACGAGACGGCTCACGCCCCGCCGGCCCGCCATGAGACTTTGACTGAAGTTAGGTCATTCTCGCGCACCGTTCAAGCGCGCGGGACCCTGGGTGCGCACTACCGATCGATCATGTCTGGCACACGGGGCAGAAGTAGATACGCCGCGAGCCCGCGTCAGCGCGTTGGATCTCTGAGCCGCAGACGTCGCAGGGCCGGCCGTCACGGGCGAACACCGCGAAGCGGTGGGCGTTGCGGCGGTCGTCACCCGCCGCCTTGCGGGCGCGGACGCGGGTTGGCGGATTGGTGATGCCGTGTGTCCGATAGGAACGCCGCGCCACGGCGAGCGTGTGGCGCGCCAGCCGCTGACGTTCGGTGCGGGTGAGTTGTGACGGGCGGCGTGCGTGAGCGAGCCCGGCGAGGTGCAGGATCTCGCTGCGCAGGTAGTTGCCGATGCCCGCGATGAACGCCTGATCCAGGTACAGGGCCGCCAGCGACCGGTTGCGGAAGCGCGGTTCCACCAGTCGCCCCGAGACGGCCTGCCAGGTGAGCGACGGGTGCAGGATGTCCGGGCCCAGGCGCTGCAGGAACGGGTGCGCCGCGAGCCCGTCGGCATCCAGCACATCGATGTCGGTGGCGCTGTACAGCAGCGCACTGCTGGTGGCCGTATGCAGGGCGACCCGCAGGCTGCGGCCGGTGCGCGGCAGATCGCCGCGCCTGCGCACATACCAACGTCCGTAAAGCTGATTGTGAGAGTACAGGGTCAGCCCGTTGTCGAACCGGGTGAGCATCGCTTTGCCCCGGGTATCGACGCCGGTCACCATGACGCCCTCCAGCAGCGTCCCGAAGCGGCGCAGCCGCGTAAGTGCAAAGAACGTTTCCTCCAGGTGCTGACCCTCCAGTGCCTGGGCAATGCGGTCCGCGGCGATGCGTATCTCGGGCCCTTCCGGCATCGGTTGGTGTCCTGCAGATGTGCGGCTAACGCTAACAGGTTGAGCGGGTATGCACTAGCGCAGGATCGCATGATTCCACGGCTTCCTGCGCGGTGCATCACCGGGCCGAAAGAACACCCTAAAGTTCAATACCCACCTGCCGATGACCCGGCTCGCGCCCTACAACCCAACACAGACTCAACGAGAGGCAATTCAATGAGGCAGAAAATCCTTCCTGCGGTAATCGGTGCTGCGCTCCTGGCCGGATGCAGCAGCGGTGGCGGCAGCGGCGGCGATGTTCAGGGACTGACCTTACCGAACACACTGAGTGTCGTGACGGCCAAAGACGACGGAGCCGGCACCAATGCGTTCAACAAGGGCCCTGACGCGCTCGGCGACCCGGGCACCGACTACGTGACCGATCAGAGCCAGGCCTACGTCTATGACCCGTCCATGGAATCGCTCGGCACGGTCAACATGATCCTTTGCCTGATGCAGCAAACGCGCGCCAGCGACATGGTCAACGAAGGCGCCTACATCGCGCTCGTCAACGAGGACAAGTGCGAGCAGGGTCAGAACCAGTCCAGCGCCGGCGCCACCGGCCAGTCGAGCGGCGGGCAGCAGACCGAATACAACACCTGGACCATCCAGTCGACGCGCGCCGGCGCCGGCGCCCCGCAGATCGTGCAGCTGTGGGTGCCGGGGGATACGCCGGAGGGCAACGGCCCCGGATCGGCAATGGATTCTCAGGAAATCCTGGTAGAGGTTACCGTCACCGAGGGGGCCAGCGCCGCCAATCCGTACGGTAACTTCGTCATGAATTTCAAAGGCGTGGTGGACGGCACGGCCCTTGGCGGTCCGGCCGGCGAAGTCGACGCCATGCTCGGCACGCTGCAAACCGTCGAAAACAGCGAAGGTCAGCCGCAGTTCCGCTTCATCAACCTCGGCGGGAACAGCGCCCCGGCGGTGACCGGCGCGGACTATTCGTTCGAAGAGGCGGCCAACGTCGTGCTCGATGATGCCAGCGGAGACGGCGGCGTGGCGCTTACGCATCGCGCCTCCGCGTTCGGTCCGTTCTCGGAAGAATCCGCCTACGCGATCGCGTTCAATCCGAGTAACCTGCTGCGCGGAAAGGACACCACCGGTGACAACACCGCCGACGAGCTGCAGTGCGTTTCGCGCACGAACTTCGACTCCCAGGTGTGGCGATACAACCTCTATCATGCAGCCGATGAGACCTTCAACGGCGCGGCGGTATCCGCCGGGCAACGTGTCAGCCTGAACTCCGGCTTTCCCTTTCTCTACACGAACAGCGGCGGCGACGAGGACTACGGCTGGGCCGGCTATCACGGCGTCTGGGCGCACGACGAGGGGGCGATCACCGACGGCACGAGTATCCGCCGCTTCGACTACGCCACCGACGCGACCACTGACTACACGGTACGCATCGCACCCGGCAAGCTGATCCGCCGCACCGCGAGCACCGAGATGCTGTCAGGTTTTCAGGGCGACGACTTTCAGTTCTTCGGGGCGCATCCGACGCTCACCATCATGGGCAACTGGCTGGTCAATGTGGACGCCAATAATGACTTCAACATCGTCTCCGCCGTTACCTGGGGCGCGGAAGGCCCGACGATGTCGACCACGATCGATCACGACGACGACGAGAACACCGCCGAGGTGACCGTTGCCGCCGCCATTCCGTTGACCAACAACCAGAGCCTGTGGCTGTGGTCCGACGGGCTTGGTGGGAATGTGGTTTACGTACACGACAATGCCGTTGCCGCAGCCAACCGGGAGGTCACCTTCTACCTCCAGCAGTTCGTATCGCCGAGCGACAGCACGCTGTTCCCCAACGGCACCACCAGTGCGACCCTGTATTGCTACGAGGGCTGCCTGATGGGTGGGTTGAGCCAGACCGACGTCGACGCTGCCGCTTCACAGGCCGATCTGTTCTACACCTATGCAGGTACTCCGCTGCTCTACACGCTGAGCGTTAGTGACGGCAAGGTGGTACTCACGGACGATTCGAACGCGGGCGCCGTTGTCAGCGCCGCCGGTCTCGACCTCGAGACACTGGGCCACGACTGGGGAATCAACACGGGCGAGATGCTGAGCGCGCCGCTGGGCAACCCCGCCAACCCGTGGGAGGTGTTCGAAGCGCCGGTCAGCTATCGCTGGGAGACCGGACCGAACGCGTGGAACCGCATGGCAACGCTCGAGGACGCCGCGGGCGACGTCGCGGTTTTCGACCGCCCGTTGCAGATCCCGTACACCCACAGCACCGCCAACGACGCCAACGGCGACGCCACCCACGATGGCAAGAAGTTCGTGCTCGAATATGCGGGCCCCGGCGAGTTGCACGGCTTCCCGTGGGAGCGTGACGAAGACGCCGAACGCTGGTATTCCGCGGTCACCTTGAAGGACGGTACGCCGCTGACCGACGGCACCAACAGCTTCGTGGTTCGCGGGCTCGAGAAGGAGCAGCGTATGCAGGACGACGCGGGCGGATGCGGTGCGTTGAACATCGCCAACCTGTTCAACGATCCGGCTCTGCAGTTACCGACCGCCAGTGACATCGGCACGGTGAGCTTCACGCTGGCAGACAAGCCGTTGGTCACCGAGGCGCCGGCTGTGATCGAGGGTGAGATCCAGTAGCGCCTTGCTTTGCACCTGCCGCTCCCGCCACGGGGGCGGCAGGTCAGGCCTGGAGTAGCGTCCCGCTAGTCCGCGTATCCCGGACTCTCGCTGTCCAGCACCCGCTTCATCGCCTCGAAGAACAACCGGTGGCGCTGCCCTTTGTGGCGATCGTTGGGGTCCGGCGCCTGCACCTTTGCGATGATCGAGTCAGGAATGGGAGCCAGAGGTTGCCCGGTGCCCATCGCCAGAATCTGTGCCTGACACACGCGCTCGAGTAGATAGAGCATGCGGTAAGCGTGAGCGATGCTGTCCGCGGCGACCAGCAGTCCGTGATTCTTCATGAACATCACCGGTTTGCCGTCGAGCAGCCCGGCCAGGCGTTCACCCTCCTCCAGCGTATCGGCGGTGCCCTGGTAGTCGTCGTCGTAGGCAATACGGCCGTCGAAGAAAGCCGCCGTCTGTGAGGCGGGAACCAGACGGTTGTTCTGCAGCATGTTGAGCGCAAGCGCCCAGGGCTGATGCGTGTGCATGACCACGCGCGCGCCCGTGATCCGGTGGATCGGGGCATGAATACACTGCGCCGACAGCTCGACGATGCCGTCGCCTTCCAGCGTGTTCCCAGCCTCGTCGAACACGATCATGTCGCTGGCGCGGGCCTCAGACCAGTGCAGCCCGAAAGGCAGCACCAGATAGCGGTCATCGTGCCCGGGAAGGGTCACCGTGAAGTGATTGTCGATACCCTCTTCCAGCGCATGGAACACGGCGAGCCGGTGTGCCGCGGCCAGGTCGATCCGAGCCTGGATCGCGGGGTCGGTGGAGTGTGCGTTGACGGCGTGAATCAGCATCTCATTACCCGGGTAGTCGCTATTGGACCGTATCTTAACGGAACCCGCGGCCGCCTCGCACGGCCTGTATCCATCTAAGGAACTGGTCTGCCGTGCCGCTACATGCGATTGGGGCGTAAACCGCGGCCGCCGCCACCTACGTAAAGGAACTCCGGCAATGTCAAAAACAACGGGCGCACAGAAAATCGGGCGTTTTGAAGTCATCCGGCGCATCGGTGCCGGGGGCCAGGGGACCGTGTTCCAGGCCCGCGATCCGGAGCTCGAACGTTCGGTTGCGATCAAGCTGATCCACAGTGACCAGATCGCCGCCGACCGCCCACCGCTGGAGGGGCAGCTCATGGCGCGCCTGCGCCACCCGAACATCGTCTCGGTGTTCGAGATCGGCGTCCTGGGCAGCCTGCCCTATCTGGTCTTCGAGTACGTCGAAGGCGTCACCCTGAAGACCTTCATCAGCCGACGGCAGCGTGCCAGTGTCGAAGACGCCTGTGCCCTGATGATGCCGATCCTGGCGGGTGCGGCGCACGCCCACGAGCAGGGCATCGTGCATCTCGACCTGACGCCCGGCAACATCCTCATCGACCGCGACCGGGTGCCGCGCATCATGGACTTCGGACTGGCGAGGGCGCTGGGTCAGCCACAGCCGCTCGCCGAGCACACCATCGGCAGCCTGCGCTACATGTCGCCCGAGCACTTCGGCGGCGGCGAGCTGGGCGTTCACACCGATGTGTTCGCGCTCAGCCTGGTTTTCTTCGAGCTGCTGACGGGACGCCCGCTCGCGTCAGGTAACTCGAGCGAGGCGATCATCCAGCAGCTGCTCGGCACGCCCGATCTCAGCGCCCTGGCCGGCGATCGCGAACTGGAGCCGTTCGGCCGCGTAATCGGCGGAGGGCTCGAACGCGATCCCGGTGCCCGCTACACGGACGCCGCCGCGCTGCGCGCCGCGCTGGGCGAGGCCATGAAAAGTGCCGGGCTCGAGACCGCCGACAACGAAGCGCACGCCACGGTGGAGTTCTTCCTGCGCCGAATGCAGCGCAAGAAGGACTTTCCCGGCCTGTCGCGCTCGCTCGCCGACATCAACCGGCTCACCGCGGAGGACAGCAACGCTTCGAACGAGCAGCTCTCGAACGTGATTCTGCGCGACTACGCGCTCACCAAGAAACTGTTGCAGCTGGCCAACTCGGCGTTTTACGGCGGCAGCACCAGCCGCGAAGTCCCGAACGTCAGCCAGGCTATCCGCCTGCTGGGCTTCGAACAGATCCGCATGACTGCCAACAGCCTGTGTTACGCGAATCACCTGCAGTCTCAGGGTAAGAACACCCGGCTCAAGGATGCGATAACCCGGTCCTTCGTAAGCGGACTTATCGCGCGTCACCTGGCACGCCAGGCGAAGCTGCCCGGCGCGGAAGAGGCGTTCATCGCCGGCATGTTCCGCAACATCGGCGAGCACCTCACGCTCTACTACTTCCCCGAAGAGCATGCCGACATCGAGGCCTGCATGAGCGAACAGCAGATCGGCATGCCGGCGGCGGCGCGGCGCGTGCTGGGCATAACGTTTGCGGAGCTCGGTGGCAGCGTCGCGCGTGCCTGGAAGCTGCCGGGCCCGATCCTGGAGGTCATCGAGGCATCACCCGACGGCAGCCCGCTACCCGGTGCGGAACCCGAGGACGTCCTGCGGAACCTGGCGGTTTTCGCCAACGAGTTGTGCGCGATTCCCGGCATGGAAGACATGGCGCAGCAGGACGAGACCTTGCGCACGTTGTGCAGCAGCTTTGACTCGGTTCTGCCCATCGATGAGGCCGCCACCCACCGGGTGCTCGAGAGCGCGCTCGAGAAGCTGCGGCAGTTCGCCCCGATTCTGGGCATCAGTCCGGGCCGCAGCGACTTTTGCCGCGACCTGGAGCAGTGGCTGGCCTGGTGGCGGGGCGAAGCTCAGGCCGAGGCGCCCGCGCACGCATCGAGCGCCTGAACCGGAACGGCACCCGCGCAGCCGCCCCGCTTTCCGAGGGCTCTCGTCTCCACCCAACGATTCGGACACGCAGACGCACGCGCTCTATCCGTCGCTGTTCGAACAAAGTCCAGGGTACGATCGGCTGCAGCGCTCCATCGGCGGATACTGACGCTTGCCCGACCAGGCCTGTCCATCGCGCACCACGCACCCGCGGTCACGGACATCGCTCGAGCGGTCGGGTCGTGAAATGCTCGGACCAGCGCATCTGCAGCAGACCCTGCTGGAGACGGAAGGACACACGGTAGTCACGCACGCCGTCTTCCCCACACTGCACCATCGCACGAGCGAGCGTCACGTTCTCGTCATTGTGGTGCGCCCGCCAGAAAATCCGGCAGTAGATCAGGCCGTGCTGAATCCACTGGTCGGAGATGACGTAGGGGAAGCGTGCGAAGTCGTCCCTGATTCCCGCCCGGTGCGCCGCGCATTGCTCCGTCGTTCCCCAGGTGCCGTACAGCACCGCCGGCCCCACGCTGCCTGAGCCACCTGTCGGGCCCTGCAGGGAGATCTGCGCGGCTGCGTCAACCAGCAGAAGCGCCGCGAGCGCGGCGTGAGTGCGAATCCTCATGCCGATCAGTATCCGGAGACTCGGCGGCTACGCAAGTGCCTCGTCGTTCCAAGCGTTCACCGATGCCACGCAAGACCTGGCTCCGCCGTTGCGTTAGTCTACGGACCGAATGCACAGAACAATAAACCGCCCCTGCGATCGCTTTCCGTGCGCCCACGCCGTTCACCACGGTTCTCGCCGTTTCGCGGGAACCCGTCGCGCTCCGGTTCGCAGGCCGCATGCAGCGTAAGCACCGTATCGACACGCTGGGCGCGGGCCTGCTGATCACCTTCAGCGCAATCATGGGACTCAACACGCTGCTGATCAAGCTCGTCAACCAGGGCATCGCACCGGTGTTTCAGTCCGGCTTGCGCTCGGCGCTGGCCTTGATCCCCGTGCTGGCCTTCATGCTGATCACGCGCCAGCGGTTTTCGATTCGAGACGGGAGCCTGCTGCCGGGACTGTTCGCCGGGCTGCTGTTCTCGACCGAGTTCTGCCTGCTGTTCATCGCGCTCGACTATACGACGGTATCGCGCGCGTCGGTATTTTTCTACACCATGCCGCTGTGGGTCGCCGTGGGCGCACACTTCCTGATTCCCGAGGAACCGCTGACGGTGCGTCGATCCGTCGGGCTGGGGGCGGCCATCGCCGGTGTCGCGCTGGCTTTCTCGCAGACAGGCACGTCGGCCACGGACGACGTCCTGCTCGGGGACGCGATGTGCATCGTCGCAGCGATGTTCTGGGCCGGGATCCTGATCGTCGCGCGCACCACACGGCTGGCCAGCGCCACGCCGCAGATGCAGTTGCTGTATCAGCTGCTGGTCTCGGCGCTGCTGCTGACCGCCCTGGCACCGCTGTTCGGCGATCTGATGCGTGACTTCACACCGGCCATCGGCGCCATTTTCGTGTTCCAGGCGATCGTGCTCATCGGCATCGGGTTCTCGGTCTGGTTCTGGATCCTGTCCGTGTATCCCGCCTCGGACATGGCCTCGTTCAGCTTTCTGACGCCGGTCTCCGGCGTATTGTTCGGGTGGCTGGTGTTCGACGACGAGATCAGCGCAACGTTTCTGGCCGCGCTGGCGCTGGTCGGCGTCGGTATCGTGCTGGTGACGCGCAAGGCGCGCACAGGGGCCTGAGGCCGGCGGCAGCAGGTTCGACCGTCGCGACTGGTTGCTCGCGTTCCGGTCCGGCTAGGGCGCGTTGATCTGCGTGCCGGGCACCTGATTTGGAAAGTAGTCCTCGCAGGAACCTTCGCGGTGCACATCCGCCGTGGCGCAATGCAGGCCGCCGCCAAACGCGTAGGCGTCGCGAAACGGCACCGGTATCACTTCCATCCCGAGCCGGTCCAGCTGCTCCATCTGATAGACCTCGCTGGCTTCGACGCAAACGGTCTTGTGATCGAGCAGCAGACAGTTCATTGACAGCCACACACTGGAGTAGCACAGCGGCGGCGGTTGGTTGTGCGCCGGCTGCGCCGCATCCACGATTTCCCAGCCGTTGGCCGCAAAGATCTTGCGTTGTGCCTCGGGCAGCCGCCGATTCGGATTGTTGATCACCAGACCCGGGCGCAGCGGCACGAAGGTCGCATCGATGTGGATCGGGTACGGATCGCCCGGGAAGTTGACGGCGTGCACGCGATGCCCGGGGTAGTGGCGCTGCAGCCACTGCATGCCGCGCCGGTTCGTGGTCAGGCCGTGCTGACAGAAAAGATCCTTGCCGATGCGCAGCACGTCGGCCGCGTCGAACAACGGTTCGTGCTCGGTGGTGACGAAATCGAGCTCGGCGGTGCGCCGCAGACGCTCATCCAGTGTGATCTCGTCGAAGTAGTTCTGCTTGTAGTCAGCGTCGGTAAGGCGCGGCCGCGGCGCCTGCTCCCAGCGGAAATCCGGATCTTCGTCGAAGTAGCGTTGCATCAGGGGATGGTAGGCCAGGTACTCCCAGTAGCGGCAGCGAAACGACATTGGCGCGCTGAGAATCTCGTTGCCCACCGTGAGCAGCACGTCGCGCGGCGGCATACAGCCGAACATGGCGCCGGTCCTGAAATCCGGCGTGTGCACCGCCTGGTTCCACTGAATCGGCGTCGGTCGGTCGACGCGAACTCCGCGCCCCTCGAGGATTCTGACCAGCCCGTCGAGCTGCGCATTGGCGCGCTCGACGGTTTCCAGCGGGCGCGGCCCCCACATGCCACGCATGTCGCTGTTCTCGGGGATCTTGGCCTCGGTAGCCGGCTCTGAGGGCGGGATACACGTATGATCGGCGCGTCCTACGATCACGTGCTTGAGCGGGTCGAAATCGGTCCAGGAGTTTACGGTGGTCTGGGTCATGGTCAGGTCTGCTCGCGCGCCGGGCGGTTCTTGCGCGCGGATTGTGCCGGGTAACGGTGCTTAGAGCAAAGGCGCATGCTGCGCGTGTGATACCGGACGCGGCGGTCACGGGCTACAATCATCCCGCTATGCTGGCAAAACGCACCACCGCGGCGATCGATTTCGCCGATCTTCCCGCCGCCTTCTACGACGACCCCTACCCGACTTATGCGCGGCTGCGGCGCGAGACACCGGTTTACCGCTGCCCGGACGGCAGCGTGCTGCTGACCCGCTACGAGGATTGTTACCAGGTCTACCGCGATCCGGTGCTGTACAGTTCCGACAAACACCGTCAATTCAAGCCGCAGTTCGGCGACAGCCTGCTGTTCGAGCATCACACGACCAGCCTGGTGTTCAACGACCCGCCGCTGCACACGCAGGTGCGCCGTGCCATCGGCAATGCCCTGTCGGCACGGGTCATCGGGCCACTCGCAGGCGATGTCGCCACGCTGGTCGAGCGACTGCTGGACAGGATCGACGAGCTCGGCCGCTTCGACGGGATCGCCGATTTCGCCAGCGCGATTCCGGTCGAGGTGATCGGCAATCTGCTGCAGATTCCTCCATCCGAACGCGCGCCGCTGCGCCGCTGGTCGCTCGCCATTCTGGGTGCCCTGGAAGTGGGACTGACGCGGCGCCAGCTCGCCGAGGGAAACGAAGCGGTGGCCGATTTTCTGGCCTACCTGGAGCAGTTCATCGCACACCGGCGCAGGCATCTGAAACCCAACGATGACGACGTTCTGGCGCGCTTGCTGCGCTGGGAGTCGGACGGCTTCCGGCTGACGGGACCCACCCTTTACCACCAGTGCATCTTCATTCTCAACGCCGGGCACGAGACCACCACCAATCTGATCGGCAACGCCATCGTCGCACTCCTGCAGCATCCGGAGCAGCTGCGCGCGCTGCGACGCGACCCGCAGTTCATCGACGGGGCCGTGGAAGAAGTCCTGCGTTTCGAAAGCCCGAACCAGCTCGGGAACCGCCTGACCACCGACGCGGTTCAACTGGGCGATGCCGCCATCGCCGCCGGCACCGTGCTGACGCTGTGTATCGGCGCGGCCAACCGCGATCCGGAAAAGTTTCCCGCACCGGATCGGTTCGACATCGCGCGCACACCGAACGAGCATCTGGCTTTCGGGGGCGGCATTCACACCTGCGCTGGGCTCGCCGTCGCGCGGCTCGAGGGCACGATCGCGATCCGACGTATTTTCGAACGATTTCCCCAATTACGGCTCGACGGCACTCCCGAACGGGGGCGACGCGCCCGATTCCGCGGGCTGACGTGCTTGCCACTGGTTACGCAATGAAAACGGTCCTGCTGAAAGACATCGAGGATATCGACTGGCAGAACGTGCAGGCCGTCACCTACGAGCATGCCACTGTCACCCTCGTGCCCGCCGCGCTTACCGCCGTGCAGTTGGGGCGTGAACGCTTTGAACGCCTGATCGCCGCAGGCGAGCCCTGCTACGGGGTTTCGACCGGGTTGGGGCGGTTCGTTTCACACGATATTCGCGCCGCAGACGAACAGGCGTTCGTCACCAACGTATTGCGGGCACGCGCCTCCGCGCATGGCCCGTCTTTGCCGCGCGCGGTTTCGCGCAGTGTTCTGTTACTCAAGCTGACGAATTTTCTGAGTGGCATGGACGGTGTACGACCGGCGCTGTGTGAGTACATAGTGGCGCGCCTGAACGACGGCTTCACCCCCTGGATTCCCTGTTTCGGCCACGGCATGGCGGGGGATGCGAGCGCCAACAGTCACGTGGTGCAGACATTGGCGGGCGAAGGCTTCGTCTGGGGGGACGACGGCAACCGGGTCGCCGCTGCCGATGCGTTGAAGCGCCTTGGCGCTGCGCCCTACGCGCCCGATCGAAAGGAGGCGCTGGCACTGATCAACGGCATCGCCGCCGCACCGGCGTACGCGCTGGATGCACACCGTCTACTCTCCGGAGTGCTCGTCCATGCCAACGCCACAGCCGCTCTGAGCATGCTGGCCGCCGCCACGCCGCTGGATTCGATCGACCCGGCCGTCGCACGCGTGACCGAAGCGACTGGCGTCGGCGAGGTCGTGGACCACCTCGTGCGCCTGACCGCCGGGGTTGCGGGCACCCCCCCGCATCGGCTCCAGTCGCCCGTATCGTTTCGGGTCGTCCCGCAGGTGCACGGCGCGTTCGCCGATGCGCTGCATGACCTGCGGCGCTGCATCGAGGATTGCCTGAGCAACTTCTCCGACAACCCGTTGCTGACACGCAACCGGCGCGGCGAAGAAAAGTTTCTCTCGGTCGGCGTGTTCCACAATCAGCACCTGTCCAATCAGATCGATCACGTCGCGCTGGCGAGCGCGCACGTCACGGCGCTTAGCGAGCGCCGGCTGCACCGGCTGCTGGATGCGGAGGTGACGGGACTGTCACCGCAGCTGGCCGCGCGCCCCGGCCTGGACGCCGGTCTGGTCACGGCGCAGAAAGCCGCGCTGGATCTGATCGCGCGCACCCGGGTGCTCGCGCAACCGGTGTCGCTGCACACCGGCGAAAGCTCCGGCGGGCAGGAGGACTACATGTCGATGGCGATTCCGGCGATCCACCGGCTCTACGAAATGGCGGCGCTCGCGCGACAGACGCTGGCGTGCGAAACGCTGGCGATCCTCGCCGCACTCGGGCAGCGCGCGCTGCCTGAGGCGTCCCCGGCGGGCGCACTCTATGCCGCGGCGCGCCGCTGCGTGCCGCTGACGCCCGGCGATCGTTCGCCCGGCCCGGACATCGAAGCGCTGCTCGCGCTTTTCGAGGTCGGGGAGTGGCAGCAGCTGTGTCTGGCCCCGCCGTCTGAACCGAGCGAGCACGGCGCCGGACACCAGTCTCCGCAGCTCTGAGGCGGCCGTTCTCCACGCCCGAGCAGCGCGCCTTCTTCAGGTCAACGACGCGACGGCCTGGGCGCCTTCCACGATCATCTCCACGGCAACGTACAAAATCACGAGCAGCCCGACGTAGGCGATCCAGTGATGCCGCTCCAGGAGCCTGGCGATGTAGGTGGCCGCGAGCCCCATGAACGCGACCGAGAGCACCAGGCCAACGATCAGCACCCACGTATGCTCACGTGCGATACCGGCCACTGCCAGCACGTTGTCCAGCGACATCGACAGGTCGGCGATAACGATCTGGATCACCGCCTGGCGAACGCTCTTCGGCTCCGTCGGCTCCGCGGTGGCGACTGTCCCGTCGGCAGCCTGTTTGCGCAGCTTCCGCTGCTCTTCGATCTCGCGCCACAGGCGCCAGGAGACCCAAAGCAGCAGCAGCCCGCCGGCCAGCACCAGGCCGACGATCTGGAACAGCTGTACGGTCACCAGCGCAAACAGCACGCGCATGACCGTCGCGGCAACGATCCCGAAGAAGATGATTTTGGGGCGCACCGCCGCGGGCAGGCCCGCGACCGCCATACCGACGACGATTGCGTTGTCACCCGCCAGCACCAGGTCGACGAAGATGACCTGCAGCAGCGCGCTCAGTTCATCGATAGATATCAGCGATTCCATTCACTCATGCGCAGCCAGCGCCGCCCGCAGCGTGCCGCCGACGCCACCACCTCAGCCGCCAAGCTCGAAGGTTTCGTCCGGAAAGTACTTGTGCAGCCGGTCGTCGCCCGAGTAGGCGTGGCCTTCCATGCCTTCGGCACGCGCGATCCGCGCGCTCGCGGCACCCACCGTGCGGTTCGCATCCCGGGTCATCCGCTGCCAGGTCACCGTCTTGGTGAACTTGCTCACGCTGAGCCCGCCCGTGTAGCGGGCGGCGCCCTTGGTGGGCAGTATATGGTTGGGGCCCGACGCCTTGTCGCCGTAGGTCACGGTGGTTTCTTCGCCCAGAAACAGCGACCCGTAGTTGCGCAGGTTGGCCAGCCACCAGTCGAGGTCCTCCGCATGCACCTCGAGGTGCTCCGGTGCGTAGCGATCGCTGACGGCAACCGCTTCCTCGCGCGTATCGGTCAACACTATCTCACCGTAGTCGCGCCAGGCCGCCGTCGCTGCCGAACGGTTGGGCTCACCCAGACGCTCGATGAAGTGGGAGGCGCGCGCCTCGACCTGCGCGGCCAGCTCGCGCGAGGTGGTCACCAGCCAGGCGGGTGAATCCGGGCCGTGCTCGGCCTGACCCATGAGGTCGCACGCGACGATGTCCGCATCGGCGGTCTCGTCGGCAATTGCCAGGATCTCGGTCGGGCCCGCGAACAGGTCGATGCCGACGCGCCCGAACAGCAGGCGCTTGGCCTCGGCCACGAAACGGTTCCCCGGGCCGACCAGAATGTCCGCGGGATGCCCGGTGAACAAGCCGAACGCCATGGCCGCGATGCCCTGCACGCCGCCCACGGCCAGAATCGTGTCCGCCCCGGCGAGATCGGCGGTGTAGAGAATCGCCGGATGCACACCGGCGCCACGGTGCGGCGGCGAGCAGGCGACGACGTGTTCCACACCGGCGACCTTTGCGGTCGTCACACTCATGATGGCCGAGGCGATATGGGCGTAGCGCCCGCCCGGAACGTAGCACCCGGCCGTATCCACC
>JAHELT010000128.1 GCA_024644045.1 Chromatiales bacterium
GCACCACGTGATACCAGCGGTTCGCGCCCTCGCCGCCCTGGAACTCGAGCCGCTCGAACTTCGCCAGTTCGCCGTCCAGGCGCACGCCTTTCGTCAGCCGGGCGAGCGCGGCGGCATCGAGGTCGCCGCGCACACGCACCGCATACTCCCGTTCCACGCCGCGGCGCGGGTGGGCAAGCGCATCGACCAGCGCCCCGTCGTCGCTGAACAGCAGCAGGCCCGAGGTGTTGAAGTCCAGTCGCCCGACGCTGATCCAGCGTGCCCCGCGCAGCCGCGGCAGACGCGCATACACGGTGGGGCGCCCTTCGGCGTCGTGCCGCGTGCAGATCTCGCCCTCCGGCTTGTGGTAGGCGAGCACCCGCGGCGCGGCGGGTGTGGCGTCCACTACCCGGAACCGCTCACCGTCGATCGACACGCGGTCGCCGCGCTCCAGGCAGTCGCCCAACGCGGCGGCGGCCCCGTTGATCGAGATCCGCCCGCCGCTGATCAGGGTCTCGATCTGGCGCCGCGAGCCGTGACCGGCCCGCGCCAACACTTTCTGTACCCTTTCGCGCACCGCTGTGGACATGCCTGACAAACCTGGGGAGTGAAGACGCATCTTAGCGCAACGGGTTGGCCTGATACCCTGGCGGGGCGCTCAGCGGACCCGCAGAGCGTTTCGTTTGCATCAGCGCCCCCTCGTACTCCACAATCGAGCCATGTCAACGGGGCTATACAGTGAGCGCGACAGGGCACGCAGCCGGAACGGATAGCCGCGACGCACAACATTCTTCGACGGACACAGGTCCGGAGTTAACGGTTTACATCGTTGACGATCAGTTCACCGGGCGCAAGATCCTGGAGGAGCTGGTCCTGACCATCGATCCGCGGGTGCGGGTCTCGAGCTTCGCCGACCCGGTGGTAGCGCTGGCCCAGGCGCGCATGCACCCTCCCCACCTGATTCTGACCGACTACAAGATGCCGGTCATGGACGGGGTCGAGTTCACCAAACGCCTGCGCAGCATGCCCAGATGCGCCGATGTGCCGCTGGTGGTCGTTACGGTCGTCGACGACCGCGAGATCCTGTACCGCGCGCTCGAAGCCGGCGCCACCGATTTCCTGACCCGCCCCATCGACCAGTACGAGTGCCTCGCGCGCTGCCGCAATCTGATCACCATGCACCAGCAGCGGCTGCTCATCAAAGACCGCGCCCGGTGGCTGGAGGAGCAGGTGGCGACCGCGACCCGCGAGATCCGCAGCCGGGAGCAGGAGACCCTGCTGAGGCTGGCGAAAGCCGGTGAGTACCGCGACGAGGAAACCGGCAACCACGTCCTGCGCATGGCGCATTATTCACGTCTGCTGGCCGAGGAACTGCGGCTGCCCGGGGAGGATTGCGTCGAGATCGAGTTGGCGTCGCCGATGCACGACATCGGAAAGATCGGCATTCCGGACAGTATTCTACTGAAGCCCGGTAGGCACTCCCCGGCCGAAGCCGACGTCATGCGCACGCACACCACAATCGGCCACGAGATTCTCAAGGACAGCCCGTCACGCTACCTGCAGCTCGGCTCGGTGATCGCGCTGTCGCATCACGAGCGCTACGACGGCAGCGGCTACCCGCACGGGCTGGTCGGCGAGGAGATACCGCTTGCCGCACGTATCGTCGCCATCGCAGACACCTACGATGCGCTGACCTCGGTACGGCCTTACAAGTCTGCGTGGCCGTCGGAGGACGCAATCGTGTACATCCGAAACGAGTCCGGCCGGCAGTTCGACCCGCGCTGTGTGGACGCCTTTTTGGCACGGCTGGAGGCTATTGTGGATGTGCAACTGATGCTGCGGGACGAGCCGAAGCGGTAGAAGACCCGTTAGCCGTGTCCTGGCGGGAGAGGGGAAATCAGGAATCCCCCCACCTGGATGGGGACAGTCCCTGCTTACCGCACTGCGAGTAGCCACCCCCTGCACGACGACGGGTTTCATGGGTTCTAGCACATCGCAGCAGGGGACAGTCCCCGGAGCAACTGCCTTCTGCACGACGACCGGCTCATCGCGGTAACAGACCGCGGCAGAGACAGTCCCTTCGCCCCTCTCCCGGAAATGGGAGAGGGGGTAATAAGCGGGAGCTAGTTGACCGAGAGCGTAGCGAGGTTGCCCAGCGCGGAGCGGATCTCGCGCAGCCTGAGCCAGCGCTCGAAGTGCACGTTGTCGTTCCACGAGCCACAGACAAGTTTGCGCACCTGCGGCTGCCGTTCGGAGCGCAGCGAAATCTCCGTGACCCAGATCTGGCTGCTGCGGCTGTCGTGGTCCATGAGGCTGCTGCTGGCCAGCAGCGTGCCGGTGGGCGCTGCGCTGATCGAGCGGCGGACCACCGAGCCGGTACGGAATTGATCGGCCTTGATCACCTGCGGGTCGGCGCCGGCGCGGGTCAGCTCGATCTGCACGATCTGACAATAGGGATCGAACTTGTTGAGCTTGCGGGGCTCGATCACCTTGCCGTACTGCACGAACACGCGGGACCAGCCCTCCGGCACGGTCACGTCTTGATTCAGCACAAAGGTGGAATTTTCCGGAATCGAGTAGCGCGAGCCTTCGCTCATCGGCTGCGTGGAGCACGCGCCCAGGGCGAGCGCCGCTGCCGCTGCACCTATCATTCTGAACATAATCATCTCCTTGGTTCGCTGACTGTCGCGGCCCTCCCAGGCGTTCTTATAGGCGAATTTGACCATGATTATGCCATTGCGTTCCAGGCTTTCAACGCATGCCGCGGCGCTCCTTGATGTGCTCGTAAGCCTTGCGGATGTCCTGGGTCTTGTGCTTCGCCAGCTCGATCATCTCCTCGGGCAGGCCCTTGGAGACCAGCTTGTCCGGGTGGTGCTGACTCATCAGGCGCCGGTAGGCGCGCTTCACCTCGGCATCGGTGGCCGATTCCGGCACATCCAGCACCTGGTAGGCGTCCCTCACGCTCGGCCGCGGCGCCTCGCGCGCCCCACCCGCACCCGCGCCCGCGCCCACGCCTGCGCTGGCGCGGACCATGGCCTCGAGATGCTCGTAGATATGCCGGGAGAAGCCCAGTAGATCGCAGATGTGCAGCAGCATCCGGCGCTCGTCCGGGTGCATCTCGCCGTCCGCGAAGGCCGCCTGCAGCTGGATCTCGATGAACATCTGCATCAACGTGCTGCGCCGGTGGCACTCCTCACGGAACTGGCGCACCACGTCGTCGAGCGGGAAATCCGCGCGCTTGCCCTGGTCGAACAGCTTCATGGCGGCACGGCGCTTTTCGCCGTCCAGCCGCATCTGCTGCATGACCGTCTCGGCGAGCCGTATCTCCTGCGTGCTCACGCGCCCGTCCGCCTTGGCCACGCTGCCCATCACCGAGAAGGTGGCGGTGAAGAACGCGGTCTGCACCCGTTCCTGATCGCCGGGCGAGAACCCGGCGCCTTTCAGGCCGCGGTCGAAGTTGTGGCCGAGCGCTGCCCCCAGCACGGCACCGAGGGGGCCACCGAGAATGTAGCCGAAGGCCCCGCCGATCAGTTTGCCCCACCAAGCCATAACGTCGTCGTTTCAGTCCGCAATCAGCTCGCGCACCAGCGCGGTGGCGAAGACCCCGGGCTCCAGCGTGAAGCGCAGTTCGAGGCGGTCAGCGCCCTGCCAGCGCCAGCGTAGATCGGCGGCCATCGCCCGCAGCGCGCGGCGCGCCGCCTGCACACCCGCCTCGTTCAACGCCCGGAGGTCCCCGGCAAAGGGCGCGAGTATAGCCTGCTCGGCTTCGTGGAGTTCGCCGAGGGCATCGCGCGCGCCACCGCACAAGGGCCCCGTGACGTGAACGTCGCCGCCGGCGATGCGCGCAGCCACGCCGTTGTCGTTCGGATCGAAGGCGAAGACGCTGTGGGTCCCGGCCAGCATCAGCACATCGCCCTCCGTCGGCGTGTGCCACGTGCCGCTCGCCACGCGCGCGGCAAGCACCCGATTGAAAAGCGCCGCGCGCAGTGCGGAGAGCAGGATGCCGCGCTCGCCGCGCGATGCTCGCAGCCGACCCGCCAGCATCGCCTGGGCGCGCTGCGCATTATCGCCGTGGGTACCGAAGCGCTGCGCGCCGAAGTAGTTCGGAAACCCGCTCGCTTCGATCTTGCGCAGCCGCTCCTCGAACCGTGGTGCAGAGCCCTCGATCGCGCGCAGCAGCAGCGTGAAGCAGTTCGCCTGATGCGCGCCACGCCGGAGCTTGCGCGTGTGCCTGCTCCGCGACAGCACCTTGCTCTGAGGCGTCTCGAGGCTGGACCAGTCCGGTTCCGGCCGCCCCGACAGACCGACGCTGAACCATTGCGAGGTGACCGCGTCGCGGTCTTTCATCCCGCAGTAACCGACGTCCCGTAAGGTCAGCCCGGCTGCACGGGCCACCTCGCGGGCCAGTTGCCGGGTGGTCAGACCGCGTTTCTGGAGGTGCAGCAACACGTGCTCGCCCTGCCCGGCCGGCTCGAAGCCAAGCTGCTCTTCGACCTGAAAGTCCTCGGGCTGCTCGCGCGGCAGCGCACGGCCGGCAGCACTGCCCCACGCGCGGGGCAGCGCCCCGGACTCAAAACGGGCGATGACCGGCATGCAGCTGTCTGCAGATTGTCGAACTTTGACGACTTGTCAATTTTTGACCCTATGTTTATGATCCGCCCGTCCGGACCCGGTTGACCGTTACAAATTGATACACCTGCATACCGTGCAGCAAGGAAAAAAGACCCGGAAGCCGCCTACCCTGCTGCGCGGCAGACACGATGAACAGCATCCCAGGGATCAGGTTCCATGAACATCGCCTCGCGTAAGCAACGTGAAATCGCCGCCCGCGAAGAGCTGATCCTGGATTGCGCCGCCCGGCTGCTCGGCGAGGTCGGCCACCAGGGGCTCAGCATGGACCGCGTCGCCGAGGCGGCCGAGTACTCCAAGGGCACCATCTACCAGCACTTCGATTGTAAGGAAGACCTGCTCGCCGGGTTGTGTTTACGCAGCTCCCGCGACCTCTACGAGCTGTTCTCGCGCGCGGCCGGCCTGCCGCTCTCGCCGCGCGAGCGCCTCCTGGCCATCGCGTTTGCCTACGGCCTCTTCATCCGCCTGCACCCGCTGGAGTTCGCCAACATGCAGACGCTGAAATCAGCCACCGTGCGCGAGAAGACCTCGGAAGCCAACCGCTGCGCCATGCAGAGCGCTGAAGCGCAGGTGCTGAACACGGTCACGCAGGTCGTGCGTGACGCCGTGAGCGACGGCGACCTGGTGCTGCCGCCCGGGATCACCTGCGAGGAACTGGTGTTCTGCCTGTGGGCCACGCACTACGGCGCGGCGAGCCTCGCCAGCTCCGGCATTCCGTTCGCCGATTACGGCGTCGGGAACATTGCAGACACGCTGCGTAAGTACATGGACGACGTGCTCGACGGGTTCAACTGGCGCCCGACCTCGGACAAGTTCGACTACGCGGCCACGCAGCGCCATCTCGAGGAGCACGTGTTCCACGCCGAGCTGCGCAGGCTCGACACCGCCCCGTCATGACCACCAGAGGAAACCACCATGATTGTTAACTACGCGAACTGGCTTTTGCGCTGGCGCTGGCCGATCGTGGTGATCACGCCCCTGATCGTCTTCGCGCTCGCCTCGGGCGGGCAGTTCCTGCAGTTCGACAACGACTACCGGGTATTTTTCAGCAAGGAGAACCCGCAGCTCGTGGCCTTCGAGTCGATGCAGGACATCTACGCTAAAAACGACAACGTGCTGATCATGCTGGAGCCGGACAGCGGCAACGCCTTCGACAAGCACACGCTGGCCGCGGTCATCGACATGACCGAGAGCGCCTGGCAGATCCCCTACTCCACGCGAGTCGACTCGGTGACCAACTTTCAGTACACCCGGGCCGAGGAAGACGACCTGATCGTCGACGACCTGGTGCCCTACATCGACGAAGCCAGCGCGGAGGAGCTCGAGCGCTGGAAGGCGATCGCGGTCAAGGAGCCGATGCTGCTCTACCGCCTGGTGTCGCCCGACGCCGATGTCACCGCGATCAACGTGACCGTGCAGCTGCCCGGAATCGATCAGACAGCCGAGGGGCCGGAAGTGGTGACCTTCGTGCGCGCGATGCTTGCTGAATACCAGGCGAAGTACCCGGACATCAAATTCCACGACACCGGCGTGGTGATGATGAACAACGCGTTCCCGGAAGCCACCAAGACGGACATGCAGACGCTGATCCCGATGGCGTTCGCGGTCATCATCATCGGGCTGGCAGTGTTCCTGCGCGGCGTGCTGCCGACTGTAATCACGGTGTTCGTGATCTTCATGTCGATCCTGATGGCCATGGGCGCCACCGGCTGGCTGGGTATCAAGCTCACTCCGCCGTCGGCGACCGCGCCGACCCTGATCATGACACTGGCGGTCGCCGACTGCGTGCACATGCTGGTCTCGTTCGGGCACAACCTGCGCGAAGGCATGGACCGCCGCGCGGCCATGGTCGAGAGCCTGCGTATCAACTTTCACCCGATTTTCCTGACCTCGCTGACCACGGCGATCGGCTTCCTGTCGATGAACTTCAGCGACGTGCCGCCGTTTCACGATCTCGGTAACATCACTGCGATGGGCGTGATGTTCGCCTTCGTGCTGTCGGTGACGTTCCTGCCGGCGCTGGGGGTGATCCTGCCGATCAAGGCGCGCGGCGCCGAACGCGGCAACCTGATGATGGACAGGCTGTCGAGCTTTGTGATCGACCGGCGCCGCCCGCTGCTGTGGATCGTGGGCGCTGCCATCATCGGACTGACCGCAGCGATACCAAAGAACGAGCTGAACGACGTGTTCGTCGAGTACTTCGACACCAGCGTGCCGTTCCGGGTCAAGACCGATTACGTGCAGGATCGCCTTACCGGGCTCTACTTCATCGACTACTCGATCGACAGCGCCGACACCAACGGCGTCGCCGATCCGAAGTACCTTGCCGTCATCGACGACTTCGTGGGCTGGCTGCGCGAGCAGCCCGAGGTTATGCACGTGAACACGTTCACCGACATCATGAAACGGTTGAACAAGAACATGCACGCGGACGACGAGAGCTACTACCGACTCCCGGAGGACCGCGAGCTCGCGGCGCAGTACCTGCTGCTCTACGAGATGTCGCTGCCCTACGGGCTGGATCTCAACAACCAGCTCAACGTCAGCAAGTCGGCGACACGCATCTCGGTCACCCTGGAGACGCTGTCAACGGTCCAGACGCTGGCCTTCGAGAAACGCGTCGATCGCTGGCTGGCGGAAAACGGACCGGGTCTGACGAGCCAGGCGGCCAGTCCCACGCTGATGTTCTCGCACATCGGCATGCGCAATATCCGTGCGATGCTGCTGGGTACCACGGTCGCGCTGGTGCTCATCTCGGT
Source organism: Chromatiales bacterium (assembly GCA_024644045.1). GTDB lineage: Bacteria > Pseudomonadota > Gammaproteobacteria > JAHELT01 > JAHELT01 > JAHELT01. The sequence continues at coordinate 7,368 of JAHELT010000128.1, forward strand.
GATCCTGATCGTCGCGCTGCGCTCGCTGAAGTACGGCCTGATCAGCCTGATTCCGAACCTGGTGCCCGCGGGCATGGCGTTCGGCCTCTGGGCGCTGACCGTGGGCCAGGTCGGGCTCGCCGTCTCGGTCGTCGCGGCCATGGCGCTCGGTATCGTGGTCGACGACACGATCCATTTTCTGAGCAAGTACCTGCGCGCGCGCCGCGAGCTCGACTTCGACGCCGAGCAGGCCGTGCGCTACGCATTCTCGACCGTCGGCGTGGCGCTTACCGTGACCACGGTCGTGCTGTTCGCAGGCTTCATGGTGCTCGCGCAGTCCAATTTCGAGGTAAACGCCGGGATGGGTTTACTGACGGGTATCACTATCGTCATCGCCCTGGTGGTGGACTTCCTGTTCCTGCCGCCGCTGCTGATGCTAATCGAGGAGAAACGCCATGCACGCGACACCCGTGTCACGCTACAAGAACAGCAGGCTTAGTGTCTGCCTGAGCGCACTGCTGGCGGCGCTCGCGCCGTACGCCGCCAGTGCCGAGACGCCCGAGGAAAAGGGCCTTGCAATCGCCATCGAAGCCGACAAGCGCGACTACGGCTTCGGCGATTTCGAGGCGAAGATGACCATGCTGCTCAAGAACAAGAAGGGCGACGAGAGCCTGCGCAACATCCGTATCCGCACACTCGAAGTCGACGGCGACGGCGACAAGAGCCTGTCCATCTTCGACGAGCCGGCCGACGTCAAGGGTACGGCGTTCCTCACCTACTCGCACTCCAAGGAGCCCGACGATCAGTGGCTGTACCTGCCGGCGCTGAAACGAGTCAAGCGCATTTCGTCCAAAAACAAGTCGGGCCCGTTCATGGGCAGTGAGTTCGCCTACGAGGACATCGCCTCGCAGGAGGTCGATAAGTACACTTACAAGTACCTGCGCGACGAGGAAATCGACGGGCGCAGCGCGTTCGTCGTCGAGCAGGTCCCGACCTACGAGCACTCGGGGTACACGCGCCGCGTGGCGTGGATCGACCAGGAACGCTACGTCCCGCTGCAGGTGGTTTTCTACGACCGCAAGGACGCGAAGCTGAAGACGCTCAGCATGAGCGGCTACAAGCAGTACCTGGACAAGTACTGGCGCGCCGAGGCGATGTACATGGAAAACCACCAGACCGGGAAGACCACGTTGTTGAGCTGGGCAGACTACGCGTTCCGCACCGGGCTTTCGGACGCCGACTTCCGCAAGAACACGCTGAAGCGCGCGCGTTGAGGGAACCTGCACGGCTGACCTCCCGCCCGGCGCACGATGCGCCCGGGCGGGAGCCATCATCTTACTGAGCTATACAGTGCTGCTGCAGATTCGGCGATACGCAATCTTATTGGCGCTCGCCTTTGCGGCGTGGGTCGCAAGCTCACCGGCGGCGTTCGCTGTGGACACACGGGGCAACGTCGCGGGGCGTGCGCAGCACCATCCGCAGACGGCGCGCTTTCCCGATCAGCCCGGGAACCAGTACGCCGTGCTCGGCGAGATCGAGTGGTACTTCGAGGCCGAGTCCGGCGATGCGTTCACGCTCAAGCCCTACGCCCGCGCGGAGTTGCACGACGGCGGCGACACGTTCTTCGACATCCGCGAGGCGGTGTACCTGACGTTCGGCGACGACTGGGAGCTGCGCGCGGGCATCAGCAAGGTGTTCTGGGGCGTCACCGAATCGGTGCACCTGGTCGACATCATCAACCAGACTGATTTCCGCGAGGACATCGACGGCGAGGAGAAGCTGGGGCAGCCGATGGTGCAAGGGACGCTGCTGCGCGACTGGGGCACGTTCAGCGTGTTCGTACTGCCATACTTTCGCGAGCGCGTGCTGCCGGATCGCACGGACCGGCCGGGCTTCGGGCTGGATGTCGACGAGGATGCCGCACGGTTCGAATCGAGCGACGCCGAGAAGCACATCGACGGCGCGCTGAGGTACACGCAGACGTTCGACGACATCGATCTGGGGTTGAGTTACTTCAACGGCACCGCGCGCGAACCACGTTTGATCCCTGACACGAACGGCACCGCCCTCGTACCGTTCTACCCGCTGCTCGAGCAGTACGGCGTAGACGCACAGTACACGACGGAGGGCTGGCTCTGGAAGCTGGAGGCGATCTACCGCGAGGACGACATCGAAAGCTACGGCGCCGGCGCCGGCGGCTTCGAGTACACCTTCGTCGGCCTGTTCGAAACCGCGCAGGACCTCGGCGTGATCGGTGAGTACCTGTACGACGAGCGCGGCCGCACCGCCACCACGCCGTTTCAGGACGACGTGCTGATCGGGCTGCGCTGGGTGTTGAACGACGAGCAGTCCACAGAGGCCCTGTTCGGCGTGATCACGGACCTGGACGGCGGCGGCAAGGCCGTCAACCTGGAAGCCTCGCGCCGCCTCGGCGAAAGCTACAAGCTCAATCTGGACGCGCGCCTGTTCGTGGACACCCGCGGCGACCCGCAGCTCGACGCCTTCGGCCGCGACGACTTCGTGCGCGTCGAGCTGGCCTATTATTTCTAGTCTTGGCATCCGATAGCGTTTCGCCCCTCACCCCTGGCCCCGCTCCCCATGGGCGAGGAGAAGCTGGGGTATCGGATTCACCGGCTGCTGTCAGGCAAGTAAACTGCGCACTCAACTTACGGCCGGGGCCGCTCAATGAAACCCACCGCGACACTCAGAGACAAACTCAACGGTCAGGCACTCACGACGATAATCGCGGCCCACAACCCGCTGGGCGCGGTGCTCGCCGCGGAAGCCGGCTTTGACGGCGTGTGGGCGAGCGGCTTCGAGTTTTCCGCCGCCCATGCCCTGCCCGACGCGAGTCTTCTCTCCATGACCCAGCACCTGGAGAACGTCCGCGCGATGGCGAGCGCAACCGACATCCCCATCGTCGCCGACATCGATACTGGCTACGGCAATGCGATAAACGTCATCCATTGCGTCAAGCACTACGAAGCCGCCGGCGCGGCGGCCGTCGTCATGGAGGACAAGACTTTCCCCAAAGACACCAGCCTGCTGGAGGGCGGGCGCCAGCAGCTGCTGCGCAAAGAGGAGTTCCAGGGGAAAGTAGCCGCGGCCGTCGCCGCGCGCGACGATCCGGACTTCGTCGTGATTGCCCGCACCGAAGCGCTGATCGCGAGCCATGGCCTGGACGAAGCCCTGGATCGCGGCCGGGCCTACGCGGAGGCGGGCGCCGACGGCATTCTCGTTCACTCGAAGTCGAGCACACCCGATGAGATCGTCCAGTACTCCAGGCGCTGGGATCGGGAGACGCCACTCGTGATCGTGCCGACCGCGTACCCGCAATTGACGGAGCCCGAGATCGAGAAGCTGCGCAACGTCAGACTGGTGATCTATGGCAATCACGGCATCCGTGCGATCGTCACGGCACTGCGCGAGGTCTTCGCCCGGATCCGCGAAGACCGGGGTATCGCCAACGTCGACGAAACGATCGCAAGCGTGCGCGAGGTCTTTGACCTGCAGGGCGTGGACACCATGAAGGAGAACGAAAGACGGTATCTTCGTTGAACCCCGCGGAGCACCTGTGACGCCCCGGTCCGCGACGAGTACGACGAAGTCCCGCACGGCAACCGGAGGAACGTGATGAAAATCGGCTGTCTTGGATTCGGTCAGGTCGGATCGACGTTCGCGGTGACGCTGGCAGCGCATGGCGCCGAGGTCTGTTGCTTTGACCCGCGGCTGGGGGAGCGCGAATCAACGCACCCCGGTATCACTTTCGCCAGTCTCGATGCGGCGCTGGCCGGCGCCGAGCTGGTGATTTCAATGGTACCGACGGACGTTGCGCAAGGGCTCGCCCGTCAGGCTGCCGCGCACCTCGGCACCGGACAGATCTACGTCGACCTGAACTCCACTGCACCCGCGGTGAAACGCGAAATCGCCCGGATCGTCATGCAACGCGATGCGATTTTCGTGGAAGGGGCCGTGCTCGGCCTGGTAGCCGCAACCGGTTCGCACACGCGAATTCTGCTGGGCGGCCCGCACGCCGCGGCGACCGCAGACGTGTTGAACGCGCATGGACTCAACTGTGAGGCTTACCGCGAAGCGATTGGCGCAGCGTCGTCGTTCAAGATGCTGCGCAGTATCTTCTCGAAGGGTCTCGAAGCGCTTCTGATCGAAACGCTGCTCGCCGCCGACCGCGCGGGGATTCGCGATGACATCTGGGCGGAGCTCTGCGGCACGATCGACAGCCAGCCCTTCGACAGGCTGGCCCGCTCCTGGATTACCAGCCACGCCGTCGCCTGCCAGCGGCGCCGCGACGAGATGGTGCAGGTGATCGAAGTGGTTGCAGCACTCGGGCTCACACCGACAATGTGCTCAGCCACCCGGGACGTGCTCGAACGTTCGACCCGGGCCGCGCTGCATGAGGCATTCGCCGCGCCGCCTGACGATATCAGCGACGTGATCGGGTGGCTCGACCGCAATGCCGGGTGAGGTTGTCGCACTGGCCTTTATCGCGCTACGCATGGTCCCCCTCAACCCAACCCTTCTCCCGCAAGGAGAAGGGCTCTTCCGATTTCCACCTCTCCCACTGGGAGAGGGGTTCAGGGGGTGAGGGGCCGCGCGTCAGCGCCCGCCGGGTTTTTTCGCAACGTTGTCGCGCAGATAAACCGGGATCGCCTGCTCGGCGGTGACGCCTTCACCGCGTTGCAGCTGCATGTCGCCAAGCGCCGCGATGTCCTCGGCGTGCGGCAGCAGCGCGTCATCCGTGCCGTTCACCAGATCGCCGGTACGCGCTGTCAGCGACTCGGCATAGCTCCTCCAACCGGTCCCGACGCCCATCCAGGTGCCGCTTTCAGGAACCGGGACCTCGTCCGGCGGCAGCACCCGTTCGTCGCCCCGTGCCGAAACGTCGCCGGCGGCGTCAACACAAAACGCGCCCCAGTAGACTTCCTGCATGCGCGCGTCAATCGCCGTCAGCACTTGCGTGGCGCCGTGCTCGCGCCAGGCCCGACGCGCCATCGCCTGCAACGTGGAGACCCGCGCCACGGGTACGCTCAGACCAAACGCAATGCCCTGCGTGACACTGGCCGCCAGACGCACGCCGGTGAAGCTGCCCGGCCCGCGGCCGAAAACGACGGCCTCGATGGACGCGCGTGACCAGCCCGCCTCGGCGAGCAGTTCTTCGATCAGCGGCAGAATCAGCTCGGCGTGCCGGCGCGGCGCTACCTCGTAGCGTGCGGCGACAAGTGCACCGTCCCACAGGACTGCGGAGCACGCTTCGGTAGCGGTTTCTATGGCGAGCAGGCGCACTACCCCTCACCCCCGGCCCCTCTCCCCATGGCAGAGGGGAAAAAAAGCAGGACCTTCTCCCCGTGGGAGAGTAAGAAGAACGAGTTCTTCCTTCTCCCCCGCGGGGCGCGCAGGAATGCAGCGTCAGCCGCGCGCGAAGAACGATTGGACATCCTCGAAATCCTCGGTCACGGGCATCGGCGGCAGGCTGTTGATGAAGATGCGCCCGTAGCCGCGGGTACGCAGCCGCGGATCGCACAGGACCAGCACACCCCGATCCTCGGCATCACGGATGAGCCGGCCCACGCCCTGCTTCAACGCAATCACCGCCTGCGGGAGCTGCAGCACTTTGAACGGCTCGAGCCCCTGACGCTTGAGCGCCTCGAGGCGCGACTGCAGCACCGGATCGCCGAGCGCGGCGAACGGCAGCTTGTCGATAATCACACACGACAGCGCCTCGCCGCGCACATCGACGCCTTCCCAGAAACTGCTGGTGCCGATCAGCACGGCGTCGCCGGCGTCGCGGAACTGATCGAGCAGATCGGCCTTCGGCGCCTCGCCCTGCACGAGCACCGGGTAGGCGAGCGCCGTGCTCAGATCGTCGGCCACCTGGCGCAGCGCGCGAAAGCTCGTCAACAAAACGAAAGCACGGCCGTGGCTCGCCGCCAGCACCCGTCTGGCGACCGCGGCGACCGCGCTGGAGTGCTCGTACGAGCCGGGGTCCGGCAGGTCGGGCGGCAGATACAGCAGCGCGTTGCGCTGATAGTCGAAGGGGCTGTCGAGCTGAAGCTCCTGGGCATCGACCAGGCCGAGGCGCTGGCGGAAATGCTCGAAGCTGCCGCCCACGGACAGTGTCGCGGAGGTGAACACCCAGGCCGCCTCGGACATCGCCATGAAACCCTGAAACAGCTCGGATACGTCCACGGGCGTGCTGCGCAGCGCAAAACCCTGGGCGAAGGTCTCGAACCAGCGGATGCTGGTCTCATCGGCACCCGCCACGAACACCTGCAGCTGCCGGAGCAGCGCCTGCGCGCGGCGCTGGCAGTTTTCGAGGCCCTTGCTGCGCGCTGCGTTCACGCTGAGGGTTTCCTGCAACGTGCTCAGCACCTCGTTCAGGTGCGACAGCGCGGGTGCTACCTCGGGTGGCGCCTCGTGCCAGGGCGCGCGGCGCCGCTCGCTGCCGAAGGCGATCCGCAGATCGCGCGCGGCCTTGTCTACCGCGGCCGCATGCTCGGCGATGTCGGCTGCGTCGCGCGCTTCGCGGAGCTGCTCGATACGCGCATCGTGCGCGAGCCCCAGCAGCTGGCGGGTGCTCAGCTGCTCGCCGAAAAAGTTACTGGCGATCTCCGGCAGCTGATGCGCCTCGTCCAGAATCAGAGCCTCGGCGCTCGGCAGGACCTCGCCGAAGCCCTCTTCCTTCAGCGCCATATCGGCGAACAGCAGATGATGATTCACCACCACAATGCGCGCGGCCTGCGCGTTGCGCCGGGCGTTCAACACGTGGCAACTGGCGAGCTGCGGGCACTCGCTGCCCAGGCAGTTCTCCACGGTCGACGTCACGCGCGGCCAGATAGGCGAATCCTCGGCTACCTCGGTGACCCCGGCAACATCGCCGTCGGCTGTGTGGCTTGACCAGGCTTCGATGTGCTCGAGCTCACGCAGGGCGGCCGGGCGCAGACCCGCGCGGTCGTCCCGTACCTGCTCGAAGCGGTAGTGACACAGATAGTTGGCACGCCCCTTGAGCAGCGCGATCGGCTCGCCGTAGCCGAGCGCGCGGCGCGCCAGCGGCACGTCGCGTTGAAACAACTGATCCTGCAGATGCCGGGTCGCGGTCGAGATCACGGTGCGCTTGCCGGAACGCATCACCGGCACCAGGTAGGCCATGCTCTTACCCACCCCGGTGCCCGCTTCGGCGATCAGCGTGGTGCCGTGTTCCAGCGCCGCTTCCACCGCCGCGCTCAGCGTCTGCTGCACGTCGCGGGGGGCGAATCCCGGCAGGACTTCGGCTAACGGCCCGTCGGCAGCCAGCGCGT
>JAHELT010000129.1 GCA_024644045.1 Chromatiales bacterium
GACAACGTGCAGATGAAAGTGTCGCTGATCGCGCCGATCGCGATGGAGGACGGGTTGCGGTTCGCGATCCGCGAGGGCGGGCGCACGGTCGGCGCCGGCGTGGTTTCCAAGATTATCGAGTGAATTCTGACACGACGCGTAGACAGGTTTGCCGTGCAGCGCTGGCGGGCGTTGCGCGATCAGTACAAGGCCAGTAGCTCAATTGGCAGAGCAGCGGTCTCCAAAACCGCAGGTTGGGGGTTCAAGTCCCTCCTGGCCTGCCATACCTGCCTGTCGGCGCGTCGTCGAGAACGTGATTGATGTCAACCAAAGTTGAAGTGCAGGAATCGCGCGGCGACACGGTGAAGCTCGGACTGGCGGTCGCAGTGCTGGCCGCCGGTGTTGCCGGCTTTTACTACTTCGCCGACGAGTCGTTGCTGTACCGCGTGCTCGGCCTGCTGGGCGTGGCCGTGGCGGCGCTCGCGATCGCCTATCAGTCCACCCCCGGACGCCGTGCATGGTCGTTCGTGCAGGAGTCGCGCACGGAGGTGCGCAAGGTGGTCTGGCCGACCCGGATGGAAACCATGCAGACGACGCTGTACGTCATTCTGCTGGTGATGCTCGTGTGCCTGATCCTGTGGGCGCTGGACGGGCTTCTGGGCTGGGGTTTTCAGTTGGTGACCGGGGTGGGTAACTGAGCATGGCAATGCGTTGGTATGTGGTGCACGCCTATTCCGGCTACGAAGCGCGCGTCAAGCATTCGCTCGAGGAGCGCATCGAGCGGTTCGAGCTGCAGGACAAGTTCGGCGAGATCCTGATCCCCACCGAGGAGGTGGTGGAGATCCGCGACGGTCAGAAGCGGCGCAGCGAGCGCAAGTTCTTCCCGGGCTACGTGCTGGTGCGCATGGAGCTCGACGACGAGACCTGGCACATGGTCAAAGGCGTGCCGAAGGTGCTCGGCTTCATCGGGGGCACGGCCGACCGTCCGGCGCCGATAAGCGACGACGAGGCGGACAAGATCCTGCAGCGCGTGCAGGAGGGCGTGGACAAGCCGCGCCCGAAAGTGCTGTTCGAGGCGGGCGAGGTGGTACGCGTCACCGACGGCCCGTTCAACGACTTCAACGGCGTTGTCGAAGAGGTCAACTTCGAGAAGAACCGCCTGCTGGTGGCGGTGCAGATTTTCGGCCGCTCCACCCCGGTGGAGCTCGAGTTCAGCCAGGTCGAGAAAGCCTGACTGGAGAGACCGGGTCGGCGACCGGCGGCGTGCACGGCACCCCGCTGCGGTCACGGTCCGGAGCCCCGGACGCCGTGGTACTGTCGCGGCGCCCGAATTACACGGGGAGCCCTGATCCGGCGCTTGCACCCGTAGGAGAGACACATGGCAAAGAAAGTCGAGGCTTACATCAAGCTTCAGGTGCCTGCGGGGCAGGCGAACCCCAGTCCCCCGGTCGGGCCGGCACTCGGTCAGCACGGCGTGAACATCATGGACTTCTGCAAGGCGTTCAACGCGCAGACGCAGGGCACGGAGCAGGGTCTGCCAATTCCAGTGGTGATTACCGTGTATGCCGACCGCAGCATCACGTTCATCACCAAAACGCCGCCGGCGGCGGTGCTGCTGCGCAAGGCGGCGGGCATCGACAAGGGCAGCGGTACGCCGAACACCATGAAGGTGGGCAAGGTAACGCGCGAGCAGCTCGAGGAGATTGCGCGTGCCAAAGACCCTGATCTTACGGCGGCTGACATGGATGCCGCGGTGCGCACCATCGCGGGCAGCGCGCGCAGCATGGGCCTGGACGTGGAGGGCGTGTAATGGCTGCACATGGTAAGCGGGTGCGCGCGTACCGCGAGAGTATTGACGCCGACAAGAGCTACTCGATCGAAGAGGCGCTGCAGCTGCTGAAAGACAACAGCAAGGTCAAGTTCAAGGAATCCGTCGATGTGTCGGTGAACCTCGGCGTGGATCCACGCAAATCGGACCAGGTCGTACGCGGCGCGACGGTGTTGCCCAACGGCACCGGCAAGAGCGTGCGCGTGGCCGTGTTCGCGCAGGGTGAGCAGGCCGAGGCCGCGCAACAGGCCGGCGCCGAGGTGATCGGCATGGATGACCTGGCCGAGCAGATCAAGGGCGGCGACCTCAACTTCGATGTGGTCATCGCCGCGCCGGACGCGATGCGCGTGGTCGGCAAGCTCGGGCAGATCCTGGGTCCGCGCGGGCTGATGCCGAATCCGAAAGTCGGCACCGTCGCGCCGGATGTCGGCGCCGCCGTGCGCAACGCGAAAGCCGGTCAGGTCCGCTACCGCACCGACAAGGCGGGCATCATCCACTGCTCGATCGGCAAGGTGGATTTCGACGTGAAGCTGCTGAAAGAGAACCTCGAGGCGCTGCTGGCCGATTTGCGCAAGGCCAAGCCCTCCACGTCGAAAGGTGTGTACATGCGCAAGGTCACGGTTTCCTCGACCATGGGGCCGGGCGTGAACGTGGATCAGGCGAGCCTCGAGGCGGCCGCGTAAGCGGACAGACGCGCCGCTCTCGGCGACGATTTTCGGGGCGCTGGTGCAGCGCCCGTGCCACCCACCGCGGTGGCGGAGCTTTGAAGTGACCTCTGCAATGGCCGTGCGCGGCCCGGTGCGGGTTCACGTCGAAGACCGCAGGTGTTCCGGCCATCGCCGGGACTTAATTGCCTGCGCAGGCGGAACCGTTAACGCGGCTGGTGCCGCGGGGTACGGGTTCCCGGTAGGGGATCCGGTCATTCGGACCGGGTCGTGAACGCTGGTGCAGGCGCGGGTGCGAGCCCGGCCCAGCCAGGAGAAAGTTGATGGCTTTGACTCTCGAAGAGAAAAAAGCGGTGGTTGCCGAGGTCGCCGAGGTGGCGGCCAGCGCGCATTCGGCCGTGGCGGCGGAGTATCGCGGGCTTTCCGTGAGCGATATGACGCAGCTGCGCGCCCGGGCGCGCGCGTCCGGCGTGTACCTGCGGGTGGTCAAGAATACGCTCGCCCGCCGGGCTGTCGAGGGTACGGAGTTCGAGTGTATGCGCGACGCCTTACAGGGCCCGCTGATGCTTGCGTTCTCGCGCGAGGATCCGGGCTCGGCGGCGCGTGTGGTGCGCGATTTTGCGAAGGACAACGACAAGCTGGTGGCGCGGCTGGTGGCGGTCGGCGGGCAGTTGCTCGACGGCTCGGAGCTCGGTCGCCTGGCCAGTCTGCCGACCCGTGAGGAGGCGCTGGCGCTGCTGATGGCGACCATGCGCGCTCCGCTGGACAAGTTCGCACGCACGCTCAACGAAGTACCCGGCAAGCTGACCAGAACGCTGGCAGCGGTGCGTGACGCGCAAGGCTGACCACTTTACGGCCAGTAACGATTTATCAGGAGTATCCAATGGCTGTGTCCAAAGACGACATACTGGAAACCATTTCCAACATGACCGTTATGGAGATCGTTGATCTGATCTCTGCAATGGAAGAGAAGTTCGGTGTATCGGCGGCGGCGGCGGTCGCCGCCGCGCCCGCGGCCGCCGCGGCCGGCGACGGCGCCGCTGCGGCTGAGGAGCAGACGGAATTCGACGTGGTGATGTCGAGTTTCGGTGCCAACAAAGTCTCGGTGATCAAAGCCGTGCGTGCGCTCACCGGTCTGGGCCTGAAAGAGGCGAAAGACCTGGTGGAAGGCGTGCCGGCGTCGATCAAGGAGGGCGTTCCCAAGGACGAAGCCGACGGCATCAAGAAGCAGCTCGAAGAGGCGGGTGCTACCGTCGAGGTCAAGTAACCCTGTCGAGCGTGGCTGGCCTGTGTCGAACCTGGCTGATGACACCCGCTGTCATCGGCCTTTCGGCGCTTGTATTTATCGACTTTGCCGGTCGGACGGGGCTCGCCCCCGCCGGCCGTGCGGCTCGTGGTTGACGCGGTATATGAGGACCCGTAATGGCTTATTCATTCACTGAAAAGAAACGCATACGCAAGGACTTCGGCAAGCGCCCGTCGATTCTCGATGTGCCCTTCCTGCTGCAGACGCAGCTCGATTCCTACCGCCAGTTTCTGCAGGCCGAGGCGGCGGCGGACAGCCGCGAGGACACCGGACTGCACGGCGCGTTCAATTCGGTGATGCCGATCGTGAGCTACTCGGGCAATGTCGAGTTGCAGTACGTCAGCTACCGCCTGGGCAAGCCTGCCTTCGATGAGCGCGAATGCCGCGTGCGCGGCCTGACGTTCGCGGCGCCGCTGCGGGTGCTGGTGAGATTGGTGATCTACGACAAGAACGCCCCGGCCTCCTCGAAAGTCGTCAAGGACATCAAGGAGCAGGAAGTCTACATGGGCGAGCTGCCGCTCATGACGGACACCGGTACCTTCATCATCAACGGCACCGAGCGGGTGATCGTCTCCCAGCTGCACCGTTCCCCGGGCGTGTTCTTCGATCACGACCGCGGCAAGACGCATTCCTCGGGCAAGCTGCTGTTCTCCGCGCGCGTAATTCCCTACCGCGGCTCGTGGCTGGATTTCGAGTTCGATCCCAAGGACTCGATCTTCACGCGCATCGACCGGCGGCGCAAGCTGCCGGCGACCATCCTGCTGCGCGCGCTGGGCTACAGCTCACAGGACATCCTGGAGCTGTTCTTCGATACCAGCCGATTCTACATGGACGGCGAGAAGCTGGAGCTCGAGCTGGTGCCCGAGCGGCTGCGCGGCGAAATCGCCGCCTTCGACATCAAGGCGAAGAAGAAGGTCATCGTCGAAGCCGGGCGGCGCATCACCGTGCGGCACATCAAGGAGCTGGAAAAAGCCGGGCTCGAGCGTCTGGAGGTGCCGCGCGAATACCTGTTCGGCAAGACGCTGGCGCGCGACATGGTGGACGAGAAGACCGGCGAGCTGGTCGGCCAGGCCAACCAGCAGTTCGACGAGGAGCTGCTGGACAAGCTGCTGGCCGGCGGCTTCAAGGAGCTGGAAGTGCTCTACACCAACGATCTCGATCGCGGGCCCTACGTATCCACCACGCTGGCCATCGATCCGACCAACACGCAGCTGGAAGCGCAGGTCGAGATCTATCGCATGATGCGCCCCGGCGAGCCGCCCACCAAGGAGGCGGCGCAAAATCTGTTTCACAACCTGTTCTTCGCCGCCGACCGCTATGACCTGTCGGCGGTCGGACGCATGAAGTTCAACCGCCGTGTGGGCCGGGACGAACTCGAGGGCGAAGGCGTGCTCTCGAACCAGGACATCCTCGACGTGTTGCGCGTGCTCATCGATATCCGCAATGGCAATGGCACCGTCGACGACATCGACCATCTCGGCAACCGCCGCATCCGTTGCGTCGGCGAGATGGCCGAGAACGTGTTCCGGGTGGGCCTGGTGCGCGTGGAGCGCGCTGTCAAGGAACGGCTGTCAATGGTTGAAAGCGAAGGCCTGATGCCGCAGGACATCATCAACGCCAAACCGGTGGCGGCGGCGATCAAGGAATTCTTCGGTTCCAGCCAGCTGTCGCAGTTCATGGACCAGAACAACCCGCTCTCCGAGGTGACGCACAAGCGTCGCGTGTCCGCGCTGGGACCCGGTGGGCTGACCCGCGAGCGCGCTGGCTTCGAGGTGCGCGACGTGCACCCCACGCACTATGGACGGGTGTGCCCCATCGAGACCCCTGAAGGCCCCAACATCGGGCTGATCAACTCGCTCGCAGTGTACGCACGCACCAACCGCTACGGCTTTCTGGAAACGCCCTACCGTAAGGTGAACAACGGCAAGGTCACCATGGACATAGAGTACCTGTCGGCGATCGAGGAAGGTAACTATGTCATCGCCGAAGCGAACGCCGCGCTGGATGACAAGGGCAAGTTCAGCAGCGAGCTGGTCTCGTGCCGGCATCGCAACGAGTTCACGCTGGTCACGCCCGACCGCGTCAACTACATGGACGTTTCGCCCAAGCAGATCGTGTCGGTGGCCGCTTCGTTGATCCCGTTTCTCGAACACGACGACGCCAACCGGGCGCTGATGGGCTCCAACATGCAGCGCCAGGCGGTGCCGACGCTGCGGGCGCAGAAACCGCTGGTCGGAACCGGCATGGAGCGGCGCGTTGCAATCGATTCGGGCGCCACCGTCGCGGCCCGCCGCGGCGGCACGGTGGACTCGGTGGACGCCGCGCGCATCGTGGTGCGCGTCAGCGACGACGAGACGGTGGCCGGCGAGGTCGGGGTCGATATCTACAACCTCACCAAGTACACGCGCTCCAATCAGAATACCTGTATCAACCAGCGCCCGCTGGTGCAGCCGGGCGACGTGATCGAGCGCGGCGACGTGCTCGCCGACGGACCTTCGACGGACATGGGCGAGCTGGCGCTGGGCCAGAACATGCTGGTCGCATTCATGCCCTGGAACGGCTACAACTTCGAAGACTCGATCCTGATCTCCGAGCGCGTGGTGCAGGAAGACCGGTTCACGACGATCCATATCGAAGAGCTGTCGTGCGTGGCGCGCGACACCAAGCTGGGTCCCGAGGAGATCACTGCGGACATCCCCAACGTCAGCGAGTCGCTGCTGTCCAAGCTCGACGAGTCAGGCATCGTGTACATCGGGGCCGAGGTCAAGCCCAACGACATCCTGGTCGGCAAGGTCACGCCCAAGGGCGAAACCCAGCTGACGCCGGAGGAAAAGCTGCTGCGCGCGATTTTCGGCGAGAAGGCGTCTGACGTGAAGGACACCTCGCTGCGCGTCCCGCCGGGCATGGACGGCACGGTCATCGACGTGCGCGTGTTCACGCGCGACGGCGTCGACAAGGACCAGCGGGCCTTGCAGATCGAGAAGGAGGAGCTGGCCCAGGCGCGCAAGGATCTCGACGATCAGCTGCGCATCATCGAGGGCGACATCTTCGCACGGGTCGAGAAGCTGCTGGTGAACAAGACCGCCGAGAAAGGCCCGGGTGGCCTGAAGAAAGGCAGCAAGATCGGCAAGACCTACCTCGAGGAGGTGGAGCACGACAGCTGGCTGGATATCGCGCTGAAGGACGAAAAGGCCAACCTGCAGCTCGAGAAGATCGCTGCGCAGCTGAAGAACCAGCGCGAGGAGTTCGAGCAGCGCTTCGAGGAACAGAAAGAAAAGATCACTTCAGGCGACGACCTGGCCCCCGGTGTGCTGAAGATGGTCAAGGTGTACCTGGCCGTGAAGCGGCGCATGCAGCCGGGCGACAAGATGGCGGGCCGGCACGGCAACAAGGGCGTCATCTCGATGATCGTGCCCACCGAGGACATGCCGTACATGGAGGACGGGACGCCGGTTGATATCGTGTTGAACCCGCTGGGTGTGCCTTCGCGCATGAACGTCGGCCAGGTGCTGGAGACGCATCTGGGCTGGGCGGCCAAGGGGCTTGGCCATAAAATCGACGCCATGCTGCGGGCCGAGAAGAAGGCGCTCGACTTGCGCCGCTTCCTCGAGAAAGTCTACAACCCGAAGGGCTCCAAGCAGACGGCCGACATCAAGTCGCTGAACGACGAGGAGATCCAGGAACTCTCCGACAAGCTGCGCGACGGTGTGCCGATGGCCACACCGGTGTTCGACGGCGCGTCGGAAGACGAGATCAAGAGCATGCTGGAGCTTGCCGATCTGCCCGCGACTGGGCAGACCACCCTGTACGACGGGCGCACCGGCGAGTCGTTCGATCGCCCGATCACGGTCGGCTACATGTACATGCTGAAGCTCAACCACCTGGTGGACGACAAGATGCACGCCCGCTCGACCGGCCCGTACAGCCTGGTGACCCAGCAACCGCTGGGTGGCAAGGCGCAGTTCGGCGGTCAGCGGTTCGGCGAGATGGAGGTCTGGGCGCTGGAGGCCTACGGCGCTTCCTACACGCTGCAGGAAATGCTCACCGTCAAGTCCGACGACGTCACCGGCCGTAACAAGATGTACAAGAACATCGTCGACGGCGACCACCGGATGGAGGCGGGCATGCCCGAGTCGTTCAACGTGCTGCTCAAGGAGATTCGCTCGCTTGGGCTGAATATCGAACTGGACCAGGATTGACCGTTGCTCGAAACGGCGATTAACGTGTTTTCGAGCCGTGTGGCGGGCGCTCAGCCCGGCACGCGGCTAACGCGGGAGCGAACATGAAAGATTTATTGAGTCTCTTGAGGCAGCAGAGCCAGACTGACGAGTTCGATGCGATTCGTATCGGTCTGGCTTCACCCGACATGATCCGCTCGTGGTCGTACGGCGAGGTGAAGAAACCGGAGACGATCAACTACCGGACCTTCAAGCCGGAGCGCGACGGTCTGTTCTGCGCGAAGGTGTTCGGCCCGATCAAGGACTACGAGTGCCTGTGCGGTAAATACAAGCGCCTCAAGCACCGCGGCGTGGTGTGCGAGAAGTGCGGCGTGGAGGTGACCCTGACCAAGGTGCGCCGCGAGCGCATGGGGCACATCGAGCTGGCCAGCCCGGTGGCGCACATCTGGTTTCTGAAATCGCTGCCCTCGCGCATCGGGCTGCTGCTCGACATGACGCTGCGCGAGATCGAGCGCATTCTGTATTTCGAGGCGTTCGTGGTAATCGACCCGGGTATGACGACCCTGGAGCGCGGCCAGCTGCTCACCGACGAGCAGTATCTGGAATCCATCGAGGAGCACGGCGACGAGTTCGATGCGCGCATGGGCGCCGAGGCGGTGCACGATCTCCTGAAGAGCATCGAGCTGGAGAGCGATGCCGCCAAGCTGCGTGAAGAAATAGAGGCGACCAAGTCGGAGACCAAGTTCAAGCGCCTGTCCAAGCGCCTCAAGCTGATCGAGTCCTTCATCGAATCGGGCAACAAGCCCGAGTGGATGGTGTTGACCGTGCTGCCGGTGCTGCCGCCGGATCTGCGTCCGCTCGTGCCGCTGGACGGCGGGCGATTCGCGACCTCGGACCTGAACGATCTCTATCGCCGCGTGATCAACCGTAACAACCGGCTGCGCCGGCTGCTGGAGCTCAATGCCCCCGACATCATCGTGCGCAACGAAAAGCGCATGCTGCAGGAGTCGGTCGACGCGCTGCTCGACAACGGGCGGCGCGGGCGCGCGATCACCGGCTCGAACAAGCGGCCGCTGAAGTCGCTGGCGGACATGATCAAGGGCAAGCAGGGGCGCTTTCGCCAGAATCTGCTGGGTAAGCGTGTCGACTACTCCGGCCGCTCGGTGATCGTGGTCGGCCCCACCCTCAAGCTGCATCAGTGCGGGCTGCCGAAGAAGATGGCGCTCGAGCTGTTCAAACCCTTCATCTTCAGCAAGCTGCAGCTACGCGGGCTGGCGACCACCATCAAAGCCGCGAAAAAGCTGGTGGAACGCGAAGGCGGCGAGGTCTGGGACATCCTCGAGGAGGTGATCCGCGAGCACCCGGTCATGCTTAACCGGGCGCCGACGCTGCACCGCCTGGGCATCCAGGCGTTCGAGCCGGTGCTCATCGAGGGCAAGGCGATTCAGCTGCATCCGCTCGTGTGCGCCGCGTTCAACGCCGACTTCGACGGTGACCAGATGGCGGTGCACGTCCCGCTGTCGGTGGAGGCGCAGCTCGAAGCGCGCGCCCTGATGATGTCGTCCAACAATATCCTGTCGCCGGCCAACGGCGAGCCGATTATTGTGCCTTCCCAGGATATCGTGCTGGGGCTGTACTACATGACCCGCGAGTCGGTGTCCGGCAAGGGCAGCGGCATGGCGTTCGCCGACGTGGCGGAGGCGCACCGCGCCTACGCAAACGGGTCGGTCGACCTGCAGAGCCGCATCACGGTGCGCGTCACCGATTGTGTGCACGACGAGCACGGTGAGCTGCAAACGCGTGAACGGCGCCTGGAGACGACCGTCGGCCGGTCGATGCTGGCGGAACTGCTGCCGCCGGGGCTGCCCTTCGAGTACGTCGATCAGGATCTCAGCAAGAAAGCGATCTCCCGGCTGATCAATGCCTGCTACCGCGAGGTGGGTCTGAAGGAAACCGTGGTGTTCGCCGATCAGCTGATGTACACCGGCTTCAAGTACGCCACCCTGGCCGGCGTCTCCATCGGTGTCAACGACATGGAGATCCCGGATGAGAAGGAGAAAATCATCCGCGCCGCCGAGGTCGAAGTGAAGGCGATCGAAAAGCAGTACGCCTCGGGGCTGGTCACCAACGGCGAGCGCTACAACAAGGTGGTCGACATCTGGTCGCACGCCAACGACCAGGTGGCTTCGGCGATGATGGGCAAGCTCGGCACCGAAGACGTAGTCGACGCCGAGGGTAACAGCGCCAAGCAGAACTCGTTCAACTCGATCTACATGATGGCCGATTCCGGGGCGCGAGGTTCGGCGGCGCAGATCCGCCAGCTGGCCGGTATGCGTGGCCTGATGGCCAAGCCCGACGGCTCGATCATCGAGACGCCGATCACCGCGAACTTCCGTGAAGGTCTGAACGTGCTGCAGTACTTCATCTCCACGCACGGTGCGCGCAAGGGCCTGGCGGACACCGCCTTGAAGACCGCCAATTCGGGTTACCTGACGCGGCGCCTGGTCGACGTGGGCCAGGACATGGTGATTACCGAGCCCGACTGCGGTACCGCCAACGGCATCGCCATGAGCCCGATCATCGAGGGCGGCGACGTTGTCGAGCCGCTGCGCGAGCGGGTGCTCGGCCGGGTGCTGGCCGCCGATGCGGTCAGGCCGGGCTCCACTGAGGTGGTGGTCAAGGCAAACACCCTGCTCGACGAGCAGGGGGTGGACGACCTGGAACGCGCAGGTATCGACGAAGTCAATGTGCGCTCGACGATAACCTGCGACACGCGTCACGGCGTGTGCTCCATGTGCTACGGCCGCGATCTGGCGCGCGGCGACGAGATAAACCTCGGCGAGGCGGTCGGCGTGATCGCCGCACAGTCAATCGGTGAGCCTGGCACGCAGCTGACCATGCGCACGTTCCACATCGGCGGCGCCGCGAGCCGTTCGGCGGCGGCCAACAGCGTCGAGACCAAGGCCGAGGGCAGCGTTCGTATCCACAACATGAAAACCGTGGAGGACAAGAACGGCAACTACGTGTCGGTGTCGCGTTCGGGTGAAATCGGCGTGGTCGATGATCACGGCCGCGAGCGCGAGCGCTACAAGGTGCCGTACGGTGCGGTGATCACGGTCGGCGACGGGGACCCGGTGCAAGCCGGGCAGGTGATCGCGACCTGGGATCCGCACACCCATCCGGTCATCACCGAGGTGGCGGGCAGCGTCAAATTCAGCGATTTCGTCGAAGGTGTGACGGTGAATCACACCGCCGATGAGATGACCGGCCTGTCTGCCATCGTGGTTACCGACCCGAAGCAGCGCGGCTCTGCGGGCAAAGACCTGCGGCCGATGGTCAAGCTGGTGGATGCCAAAGGCAAGGACCTGAACATCGCCGGCACCGAGCTGCCCGCGCACTACTACCTGCCCTCGGGCGCTATCGTCAATCTCGAGGACGGCGCTGGTGTGGAGATCGGCGACGTGCTGGCGCGCATTCCCCAGGAGTCGTCGAAAACGCGCGACATCACCGGCGGTCTGCCGCGGGTGGCGGACCTGTTCGAGGCGCGCAAGCCGAAAGAGCCGGCGATCCTCGCCGAGCGCACCGGCACCATTTCCTTCGGCAAGGAAACCAAGGGCAAGCAGCGCCTGGTGATCACCGATGAGCACGCCGAAAAGTACGAGGAGCTGATCCCGAAGTGGCGTCAGGTCAACGTCTTCGAGGGCGAACATGTCGAAAAGGGCGAGGTGGTCGCGGACGGCGAGCCCAATCCGCAGGACATCCTGACCCTGCTCGGTGTCGAGCAGCTGGCCGCGTACCTGGTGAAGGAGATCCAGGACGTCTACCGCCTGCAGGGCGTGCGCATCAACGACAAGCACATCGAGGTGATCGTGCGCCAGATGCTGCGCAAGGTGGAGATCACCGATCCGGGCGACTCCCGGTTCCTGCGCGGCGAGCAGGTTGACCGCTCACGGGTGCTGGACGTGAACGACCGCATGAGCGAGGCTGGGCAGAAGCAGGCCGAGTACGAGAACATCCTGCTTGGTATCACCAAGGCGTCGCTGGTAACCGAATCGTTCATTTCGGCGGCCTCGTTCCAGGAGACCACGCGCGTGCTCACCGAAGCGTCGGTCCGGGGTGCGCGCGACGAGCTGCGCGGCCTGAAGGAAAACGTGATCGTGGGCCGCCTGATCCCGGCCGGCACCGGACAGGCCTATCACAACGAGCAGCGCCGCAAGCGTCATCAGGCGATGGCGACGCCGTTCGTCGATACGCCGATGGCGGAGACGCCCGAGCCGGCCGCGGAGACCCCGGCTGACGGCGAGGCGCCGGTCAGCTGACCCGAAGGCACCGCGGCAGACGGCCGGATTACAGTACCGTCAGGCGGCCGGCAAGCCCGCCTGACGGCGCCGGCGGGCCGTTTGCCCAGTTGACAGGGTGAGGGCCGGTCCCTAAAATTGCGCGTCTTTTTCGACAGGCCGCTAGCCCGGCCTGTCTTGCGTTTCGACGGCACGTTCCGAGCCCCCAAAACCGCATTTTCAAGACTCGGGACAACGGCGGCCCGGGGATGCGGGCTCCTTTGAGGATTTGACCGATGGCGACGATAAATCAGCTGGTGCGTAAACCGCGCAAGCGCAAGCAGGCGAAGAGCACGGTGCCGGCACTGGACGCCTGCCCGCAGAAACGTGGCGTGTGCACGCGGGTCTACACCACCACGCCGAAAAAGCCGAATTCGGCCATGCGCAAGGTGGCGCGTGTGCGCCTCACCAACGGCTTCGAGGTAACCTCCTACATCGGGGGCGAAGGCCACAACCTCCAGGAGCACTCCGTGGTGCTGATCCGCGGCGGGCGCGTCAAGGATCTGCCGGGCGTGCGCTACCATACCGTGCGCGGCAGCCACGATACCCAGGGCGTTGAAGGACGCCGTCAGGGACGTTCCAAGTACGGCGCGAAACGCCCGAAGAAATAGGCAGGCGCTAATGTCCAGACGCTCCGAAGCACCAAAACGCGCGATTCTTCCCGATCCGAAGTTCGCCAGCGAGAAGCTCGCCAAGTTCGTCAACATGATGATGCTCAACGGCAAGAAATCGGTCGCGGAGCGGATCGTGTACGGCGCGCTGGACATCATCGAGAGCAGGGGCAAGGGCGAGCCCATGCAGGTGCTGGAGTCCGCGCTCGACAACGTCAGCCCCTCGGTCGAAGTGAAAAGCCGCCGCGTCGGCGGGGCAACCTATCAGGTGCCGGTGGAAGTGCGTCCGGTTCGCCGTTCCGGGCTGGCGATGCGCTGGATCATCGACGCAGCCCGCAAGCGCGGCGAGCAGTCGATGACCCAGAAACTTGCGGGCGAGCTGATGGACGCCGCGGACAGCCGCGGCACGGCGGTAAAAAAGCGGGAGGATACGCACAGGATGGCGGAGGCCAACAAGGCTTTCGCACACTATCGCTGGTAACAGCGCAGGTAACGGCACACCTGATCAGGAGATTCTCTCGTGGCACGTACTACTCCGCTCGAACGTTATCGCAACGTCGGCATCATGGCGCACATCGATGCCGGCAAGACGACCACCACCGAGCGCATACTTTTCTACACCGGTATCTCGCACAAGATGGGCGAGGTGCACGACGGTGCGGCAACCATGGACTGGATGGAGCAGGAGCAGGAACGGGGGATCACCATCACCTCCGCTGCCACGACCACGTTCTGGAAAGGCATGGACATGCAGTACCCGGAACACCGCATCAATATCATCGATACGCCGGGACACGTCGACTTCACCATCGAGGTGGAGCGCTCGCTGCGCGTGCTGGACGGCGCGGTTGCCGTCTTCTGCGCCGTCGGCGGCGTGGAGCCGCAGTCGGAGACGGTGTGGCGCCAGGCCAATAAGTACGGGGTGCCGCGGCTTGCGTTCGTCAACAAGATGGACCGCGCCGGCGCCGACTTCCTGCGTGTCGTCAAACAGATTCGCGAACGCCTGGGCGCCAACCCGGTGCCCGTGCAGCTGCCCATCGGTGCGGAAGAGCATTTCAAGGGCGTCGTCGACCTGATCAAGATGAAAGCCATCTACTGGGACGACAGCTCCCAGGGCACGAAGTTTTCCGAGGAAGACATCCCGGCGGAGATGCAGTCGCAGTGCGACGAATGGCACGAAAAGCTCGTCGAGAGTGCCGCCGAAGCCAACGAGGAGCTGATGGAGAAGTACCTCGAAACGGGCGAGCTCGAGGAGGCGGACGTGCGCAAGGGTCTGCGCCTGCGCACGCTTTCGGACGAGATCGTGCCGGCGATGTGCGGCTCGGCCTTCAAGAACAAGGGCGTGCAGGCGATGCTCGACGGCATCCTGGAATTCATGCCATCGCCGCTCGACGTGCCGGCGATCAAGGGCACGCTGGACGACGCGGAAGGCACCGAGGCCGAACGCCCGTCCTCCGATGATGCGCCTTTTTCCGCGCTGGCCTTCAAGATCGCCACCGATCCCTATGTGGGCTCGCTTACGTTCTTCCGCGTTTACTCCGGCGTGCTGAATTCCGGCGACACCGTGTACAACGCCGTCAAAAGCAAGCGCGAGCGCATAGGTCGTATTCTGCAGATGCACTCCAACAGCCGCGAGGAGATCAAGGAAGTGCGCGCGGGCGACATTGCCGCAGCGGTCGGGCTCAAAGACGTGACTACCGGCGACACGCTGTGCGACATGAAAT
>JAHELT010000130.1 GCA_024644045.1 Chromatiales bacterium
GGATCACCAGCTCGGCGTTCGGCAGGGTGTCTGCGATAAAACGGTTGAGACGGGGATTGCAGCCGCCGTCGTGCTCGCCGGTGAGCACCAGCGAGGGCGCCTCGACCTCGTGCAGCCAGGGAGCCATCTCGGTCCCCGCGTAGATGCGGAAGACGTTGAGAAAAACCTCCGGCCGCGTGCTGATCACCTGCGCGAGCCGCGCATCCACGATGCCCCTGCGCTCGGCGATGAAGTCGTCGGTGAACCAGCGATCGACCAGCGTGCCGAGCACGTCTGCGATTCCGCGTTCCTCCATCGCGCGGACGACGCCCCAGACTTTTGCGCTGTCCTCCTCGGTTCTACCGGCGGCCGTGGACAGCAGGCCCAGGGAACGCACGCGCTCGGGATGGGCGTGCGCATAGGCCGGTGCGATCATGCCGCCCAGCGAATGGCCGGCGAAATGCGCGCGCTCGAAGCCCGTGCGCTCGCGCACCCGCTCCAGGTCTGCGACCAGCTCGTCGAGGCCGAAACTGCTCTCCGGCGCGGGCGAGGTGCCGTGGCCGCGCAAATCGTAAGTCACGATCGTGAAATGCTCGCGCAGATTCGGCAGCACGAATCGCCAGGTATTGCGGGCGGCGCCGATGCCGTGAATGAGAAACAACGGCGGGCCGGCGCCTTCGATCGAAAAGTCGCAGTCGATTGCGGTGGCCATCGCTCAGCGTGCCAGGGGCGACAGGTTCGTCGCCACTGTGTTCATGCCGTCGCAGTTCTGCTGTCTGCGCCCCAGCCCGTGAAATGCGGCATGACTTCCTCGGCAAAGCGCTGCAGGCAATCGAGCGTCTCCGATTGTCCGGCACCGAAATTCACGTTCAGGATCATCCGGTCGATGCCGGCCTCCGCGTAAGGGCCTAGCTTATCGATCATCTCGGCGGGCGTGCAGATCAGAAGGCTGCCGGCGAGGTCTTCGATGGACTGGGCCCGGGGCAGGGGCGCGATCATGCCTTTCTCGACGATGCCCGGACCGGTGAAGACGTTGTCGAAGCGCTTGTAATATTCGTAAGCGGCTTCGATCTTGGCGGCACGGTCGGCCTCGTCCCGGGCGATGAAGGCCACGCGCGAAAGCGACAGCGTCAGCCCGTGTCCGGCATCACCCAGTTCCGCCTTGCCACGCTGAAACGCGTCGACCTGATCCAGCATGTGTTGATGATTGCCTGACAGAGGCGTCGTCTGGATGTGGAAGCCGCGCCGGGTGCAATGGTAGATGCCCTCCGGCACCATCACGGCCATCATGATCGGCGGACCCCCGCCGCGCACCGGTCGCGGCATGATCGTGAGCGGGTCGAAGCGGTAGTACTTTCCGTCCCAGGCCACTTCTTCGTCGCGCAGCAGGGCGGTCAGCACCTCGAGGGACTCGTCGAACTTCTCCCGGCTGATGTCGAGCGGGACACCCAGGCGATCCATCTCGAAGCCGAAGGCGCCCCGGCCGACGCCGAGCATCAGCCGTCCCTCGGTGAAGATGTCCGCGCAAACCACTTCCCCGGCATAGACCCGCATGTCGTGGAGTGGCAGCACCGCGACCGAGGTCATGATCTTCACGCGGTCGGTGGCGTCCGCGATCTTGACGGCGAACTGCAGCGGCGCGGGCAGCATCAGGATATTGATCAAGTGATGCTCGGTCAGCGACACCGCGTCGTAGCCCAGCCGGTCGGCCAGCACGGCCTGTTCGAGCATGTCCCGGTACAGTCGGTCGCCGCCGTAGTGCTTGTCTGCATAGTAGGCGGACAGCTGAACGCTGAAGTCCATGGTTCCTCCCTCGCGCCGGCATGTGTCCCGCGCCTTTGACCTGCAATACTGCCCAAACCGCTGAAAAAATAAAATCGAGAATTTCCGACGTATTATTTCGATAGTGTCGAGTTAACAGCGGGTAGGTGCCAATCTCAACAGGGCCGCTGCCCAGCTCAACGTCACCCGGTCAACGGTGATCACGCGGCTCGACGCGCTGGAGGACGCGCTGGGGCAGAGTCTGCTGGTGCGCTCGCGGCGCGGAGCGCAGCTGACCCGGCTTGCCTTTCAGCGCTACGCCGAGCTGGCGGTCGAGGCGTGGGACCAGGCGCGTAAGGTCGTGGGCCTGCCGAAGGGGTTCTCGGACTCTTCAGCTTCGCGTGCCACCCGCCCGGTCAGCATTCCAGCGCGACGGCGCCCAGGGGTGGATGATTGCATCGGAACGGCGTCACACGGCAGTCGATTCGCTTATGAAGCGAGTCGGCACATGCTCGGTCAGCCAGACACCGTTGGCTGAAACGTAGAACAGCATGCCCTGCTCGTGCATCGCCTTTGTGTCGATCTGCAGAATCACCGGCTTGCCGTGGCGTCGTCCCACAGCATGCGCGGTTTCGGCATCGAGCGACAGGTGAACGTGCTGACGGCGGCCGCTCACCAGGCCATCCCGGTTGATCGAATCCATGAACCGGGTCGCGGTGCCATGGTAGAGAAGAGCGGGCGGCACACAAGGCTCGAGGCCGATATCCACGTCTAACGAGTGGCCTTGGCTGGCGCGGATATGTGTGCCGTCTTCGGAGAGCGCGAAGCGCTGCTTGTCGTTGGTGCTGACGACCTGCTCGATCAGCTCCCTGTTCAGCGCCATCTGCGGCCTGGCTTTTTCGATGAGCTCGTCGATCGACGCCCAGCCCTGCGCATCGAGCGCCAGACCGATGGCCTGTGGGCGGTGGCGCAGGACGTAGCTCAAAAACTTACTGATTCGAGTGAAACGATCGCGACTCATGGCTGGCGTCGACGCGCGGCCGGTGCAGAGAGACAAAAACCCTACCGCAATGCCAGGAGTCACGCAACGGCGTTACTTCCCTCCCTGCCAGTCATGCTATGCGCAACCGTTGCAGTTCCCGGCGGTGTTTGTGCGCTGGCGGAAATCGTGCACTTCGCCGCGCCGCGTGAGCTCAAGTTCGCAACAGCGCAGCAGCGCCTGGCGGAGTTTCCTGCGCCCGCGCTGCACCCGTGATTTCATGCCGGAGGTGGAGATACCGAGCACCCGGGCGGCGCGTGGTTGCGACACCCCCTTGATCTCGGTCAGAAGCAAGGCCTCGGCATAGGGATCGGGCAGTGCGCGAATCAAGGGCTGCATACATCTCGCAAGTTCCGACGGTGCGTCATCGCGAGCAGCTTCTGCAGCTACAGCCTGGTTTCCCGGCTGCTCACGGTAGGCGTCGAGGGCGCGTCCTTCGGCCGCGCGACGGCGATGATGGTCGGTGATGACGTTCGCGGCAACGCGCAGCACCCACGCCATGGGGTTTTCGGCAGACTGCAGCTTCGCCTCGTGCTGGACCAGGCGCAGCATGATATCGGCCAGCACGTCGTCGACGGACCCGGCATCGACACGGCGGCGTACGTAAGCACGCAGCCTGGCCTCGAAGGCCGCCCAGGCTTCGTCCGTCAAAGGCGGCGGCGCCGCTCGCGGCGTGGACTGGTCAGGCACAGCAGCTATTGGTGGTGCCTGTTTCTTCGTCGCCGCTACCCTTCGATTGCGGGACATCGGCAGGCTCCGGCTGATCGTCGGTGATGCGGTACCACTCCCAGCGCAGTCCCTGTGGCTCATCCGACCATACCTTGTCCTGCCGCGCGTGGCAGCAAACCGTATCTTCCTCGACCTCTGCAAGGATGCCGGTCTGGCGCAGACGCTGGGCGGCGGCCTCGACCTGCTCGCTCTCGAAAACCTCCACACCCAGGTGGTTGAGCCGCTCGGGCGCGTCGGGGTTCTCGAACAGCACCAGCTTCAGAGGCGGCGTCTCGATGGCGAAGTTCGCATAGCCCGGGCGCCGCTTGTGGGGCTCGGTGGCGAACAGCTTCGTGTAGTACGCCACGGCCTCGTCGAGGTCGCGCACGTTCAAGGCCAGTTGCAGTCGCATGGGGATCTCCGGTATTGCGTTTCGTTACCCGGTAAGACGCACGGGCTCCGAAAAGGACGCAGAAATATTTCGGCACGATAGCACACGGGACGCCACGGTGTGGCGCGAGATCACACGCCAGCATGATCGGGATACCGTGGCTGTTTCCCGACTTGATCCTCGACGTCAACGCTGTGTCGGCGTTTACGCCCCGGTTGATGCCGGCATAGAGATTATTGAATTGACACGGCGCCACGCGAAGTCATTATTGTGGCGGTCGCTGCTATCCGACCTGTCAGGCCAGACCCGGCGCGTACCTGAACCGCGTTCGAACCACGACACGCCACGAGGCCGTATGACCTCAGGAGGCTCACACGAATGTCCCCTGCAGTGAGGAAACCGCTTTCCGCTCTGAAGAGATCCGCGCCTGTCGCGACGGGATGCGTGCTGGGCATGAGTGATGTCGGCTCATGAGCGCAGCACCGGAACACGTGCCGGCCGGTTCGACGAGGTCCGAGACCCGGAATACGACGTGCTACATGTGCGCCTGCCGCTGCGGCATCCGCGTGACCCTGCGCGATGGCGAAGTCCGCTACATCGAGGGTAATCCCGAGCACCCGCTGAACAAGGGGGTGATCTGCGCTAAGGGCGCTTCGGGCATCATGAAGCAGGTGTCGCCCGCGCGCCTGACGCGGCCGCTGCGCCGCAAGCCGGGCAGTGAACGCGGTGCCAATGAGTTCGAGGCGATCAGCTGGGAGGAAGCGTTCTCGATCATGGAGGAGCGTCTGGCGTCGATCCGTGCCAGCGATCCGAAGAAGTTCGCGCTGTTCACGGGGCGGGACCAGATGCAGGCACTGACGGGCTTGTTCGCCAAGCAGTTCGGCACGCCCAACTACGCGGCGCACGGCGGGTTCTGCTCTGTGAACATGGCCGCCGGTATGATCTACACCATCGGCGGCTCGTTCTGGGAGTTCGGGGGGCCGGACCTGGAGCGGGCGCGCCTGTTCGTCATGATCGGCACCGCGGAAGACCATCACTCCAACCCGCTCAAGATCGCGATCTCGAAGTTCAAGCGTGCCGGCGGCAAGTTCATCTCGATCAACCCGGTGCGCACCGGCTACTCGGCGATCGCCGATGAGTGGGTGCCGATCAGGCCAGGCACTGACGGTGCGCTGTTGCTGGCGTTGAATCACGAGATCGTCCAGCAGGGACTCTACGACCGGGATTTTCTGCTGCGCTACACCAATGCCGCGCAACTCGTGAACGTGAACACCGGCGGCGCGGAGGAAGGGCTGTTCGTGCGCACGGACGATCCGGTCGAAGACGGTTGCGTCGAACCGATGAACAAGCTGTGGTGGGACCGTGTAACCGACAGCGCGGTGCTCACCCACAGCGAGGACGCCGATCCGCGGCTGATGGGAAGCTTCGTGCTCGACGACGGCACGCCGGTGAAGCCCGCCTTTCAGCTCCTGGTCGACCGGCTCGCGGGTTACACGCCGGAGTGGGCGGCCGGTATCACCGGTATCCCGGCCGAGCGTATCCGCCGTCTGGCGCACGAGCTGGGCGTCACCGCGCGCGACCGCAAGATCGAGCTGCCGATCGCCTGGACCGACACCTGGGGGGACGAGCATCAGACGGTCACCGGCAACCCGGTGGCGTTTCACGCCATGCGCGGCCTGGCGGCGCATTCCAACGGGTTCCACACCATCCGCGCGCTGTCCATTCTGATGACCGTGCTGGGCACGATCGACCGGCCGGGCGGATTTCGTCACAAAGCGCCGTTTCCGCGGCCGATCCCGCCGTGCGCCAAGCCGCCCACGGGCCCTGAGGCGGTCCAGCCGGGAACCCCGCTGGGGGGCATGCCGCTCGGCTGGCCGGGCGCACCGGAGGATCTCTTCGTGGATGAGGCGGGCGAGCCGGTGCGCATCGACAAGGCGTTCTCCTGGGAGTACCCGCTGGCCGTGCACGGGCTGATGCACAATGTCATCACCAATGCTTGGCGCGGCGATCCGTACCCCATCGACACGCTGATGATCTTCATGGCGAACATGGCCTGGAACTCCAGCATGAACACCATGGAAGTGCGCCGCATGCTAAACGACAAAGACGAGCAGGGCGAATACAAGATCCCGTTTCTGATCGTCTGTGACGCGTTCCAGTCGGAAACGATCGCCTTCGCCGATCTGGTGTTGCCGGATACCACCTATCTCGAACGTCACGACGTGATGTCGATGCTGGACCGGCCGATCTCCGAGTTCGACGGTCCGGTCGACTCGGTGCGCATTCCGGTGCTGCCGCCCAGGGGCGAATGCAAGCCGTTTCAGGAAGTGCTGGTGGAGCTCGGCGGCCGGCTGCACCTGCCCGCATTCGTCGATGCGCAGGGCCGGCGCAAGTACCGCGACTACCCGGACTTCATCGTCAACTACGAGACCGAACCCGGCTCCGGCATCGGGTTCCTGGCGGGTTGGCGCGGCAGGGGTGGCGAGAAGTTCATGCAGGGTGAGCCGAACCCGAACCAGTGGCAGATGTACGCGCAGAACAACTGCGTGTTCCGCTACGAGCTGCCGCGCTCGTATCAGTACATGCGTAACTGGAACAAGGGTTACCTGGAGTGGGCGCAACGCCACCGGCTGGTGCGCTACGCGGACCCGGTGCTGATTCACCTCTACTCGGAGGTGCTGCAGCGATTCCGCCTGGCGGCCGCCGGGCGGCGCGAGGGTCGTCAGCCGCCGGACCGCCTGCGCGAACGGGTCGCCACCTATTTCGACCCGTTGCCGTTCTATTTCGAGTCGCTCGAAGCGCAGCAGACCGACAAGCAGCGCTATCCGCTGAACGCGGTCACGCAGCGGCCCATGGCCATGTATCACTCGTGGGACTCACAGAATGCCTGGCTGCGCCAGATCCATACGCACAACTACCTGCACGTGAACCCGCGTCTCGGCCGGCGCGAAGGCTTCGCAGACGGCGACTGGGTGTGGGTCGAGTCGCCGTGGGGCAGGGTACGCTGCCTGTGTCGTTTCTCCGAGGCGGTCGAGCCGGATACGGTGTGGACCTGGAATGCGATCGGCAAGGCGCCGGGCGCCTGGAACCTGACGCCGGACGCCAACGAGTCGCGCAAGGGTTTTCTGCTCAATCACCTGATTGCCGAGGAACTGCCCACCGCGGACGGGGCGCTCGTCTCGAACGCAGATCCGGTGACCGGGCAGGCCGGCTGGTACGACGTGCGCGTACGCGTGTACAAGGCACAGGCGGATGAGCCGCAGCAAAGCCACCCGCAGGTGGCGACGCTGGCACCGGTGCCCGGAGAGTCCTCGGGGCGCGCGCCCTGGTTGGCCTATATGGCCGGCAAGCTGCGGGGAGGATCGCGATGACTCAACTCGCGCTCGTCATCGACCTCAACGTGTGTGTCGGCTGCCACGCCTGCGTAACCAGCTGCAAGGAATGGAACACGTCCGGCAGTGCCGGCACCCTTGCGGACCTGCGTCCCTACGGCAAGGACCCCACCGGTACGTTCTTCAATCGGGTGCAGACGTTCGAGGTCGGCGAGTACCCGAACACCGAAACCGTGCATTTCCCGAAGTCCTGCCTGCATTGCGAAGATCCGCCGTGCGTGCCGGTCTGCCCGACCGGTGCCAGCTACAAGCGGCCCGAAGACGGGATCGTGCTGGTCGACTACGACAAGTGCATAGGCTGCAAGTACTGCGCGTGGGCGTGCCCGTACGGCGTTCGCGAGATCGACGAGAAACGCAAAGTCATGACCAAGTGCACGCTCTGCGTCGATCGTATCTACGACGAGGCTCTGCCCGAGGCCGAGCGCAAGCCGGCTTGCGTGCTCGCCTGCCCGACCAGTGCCCGCCTGTTCGGTGATGTGCACGACCCGGGTTCGGAGGTGTCCACCGCGATTCGCGAAAACGGGGGTTATCAGCTGCAGCCGGAGTGGGGCACGCAACCGGCAAACCAGTACCTGCCGCGGCGCAAGACGCGAATCGATATCCACCAGGACGAACTGGTCCGCGCCGACAATCCTCTGCGCAAGGAAACCAACCGCCCCAGCGGGCCGGTGGAAGCGCAGACGCTCGACGATGTCACGAGCTGGTGACCTGAAGTGAATCCGGCGTTCTCAGTCATCTTTCTCACCACGCTGATCGGCGCCGGCCAGGGGTTGTTCCTGGCGTTGTTCGTTGCCGAGATGCTGGTCCAGTTCCGCGCGCTGTCCGCGGCACCCGGGACTTTTTACGCGCTGGGCAGCTTGCTGGCGGTGGCGTTGCTTGGCCTCGGGTTGCTGGCGTCGTTCTTCCACCTCGGACACCCGGAGCGTGCCTGGCGCGCGGCCGCGATGTGGCGCACCTCATGGCTGTCGCGTGAGGTGATCGTGTTGCCGCTGACGATGCTGTGCGTCGCCGCTTACGGCCTCGTGCATTTCCTCGCCGGCGGCGCGGCGAGTCTGGCACTCGGCGGTCTCGGGGTGCTGGCGACGGCTGCACTGTTCGTCTGCACCGGTATGATCTACGCGTGCATCCGGTTCCTGCAGGAGTGGGCGAGCCCCCTCACCCTGGTCAACTTCACCCTGCTGGGCAGTGCCTCCGGCTTTACCCTGGCGTCGGCCTATGCGGCCTGGGGCGCGCCTGCACTGGTGGAGCCGTTCGTCTTCTGCGCCGGCGCGCTCACACTGGCGGCGCTGGCCACGCGTACGGCATCGCTGATGCGTAACGCCCGGCTGCGGCCGAAGACCACCCTGCAGAGCGCGATCGGTGTCCGGCATCCGCGCATCGTGCAGCAGGCGCAGGGCTTCATGGGCGGCTCGTTCAACACGCGCGAGTTCTTCCACGGGCGGTCCAGCCAGTGGCTGCGCGGCGTCAAGTGGCTGTTTCTGGTGCTGGTGTTCCCGGTGCCCGTGCTGCTGCTCGCCGCTGGCCTAAAGCAGGATCTGCCGCTGGCCCTCTGCATGGCCTTCCTGAGCCAGTACATTGGTCTGATTGCCGAGCGCTGGTTTTTCTTCGCCCAGGCGAACCACCCGCAGAACCTCTACTACCAGACGGTCGGATGAGATTATGGCGCCGCGCAGGCACCCCCGCCGGGAACCCTGACGGTCAGTGAATGAATCGGGAGAAGACAACATGAAAATGACGACTGAAGAAGCGTTCGTCAAAGTGCTGCAGATGCACGGCATCGAGCACGCCTTCGGGATTATCGGCTCGGCGATGATGCCGATCTCGGACCTGTTCCCGGCCGCGGGCATCAAGTTCTGGGACTGCGCGCACGAGTGCAACGCCGGCATGAGCGCGGACGGCTACACGCGCGCCACCGGCAAGATGTCGATGGCGATCGCCCAGAACGGACCCGGCATCACGAACTTCGTGACCCCGATCAAGACCGCTTACTGGAATCACACGCCGCTGCTGCTGGTGACGCCGCAAGCGGCCAACAAGACCATCGAGCAGGGCGGTTTCCAGGAGCTGAAGCAGATGGCGCTGTTCGAGGACATGGTCTGCTATCAGGAAGAGGTGCGCGATCCCTCGCGTATCGCCGAGGTCCTGAACCGCGTTATCGAGAAGGCCTGGCGCGGTTCGGCGCCGGCGCAGATCAACCTGCCCCGCGACTACTGGACCCAGGTGATCGATATCGAGCTGCCCCGGGTCGTGCGAATCGAGCGTCCGCGCGGCGGCGAGGCGGCGATCGCGGAGGCCACTCAGTTGCTGGCGCAGGCGCGGTTCCCGGTGATCCTGAATGGCGCCGGCGTCGTGCTCAGCAACGGCATCGAGGCTTCCAAGCAGCTGGCCGAGCGACTGGATGCACCTGTGTGCTGCAACTACCAGCATAACGACGCGTTCCCGGGTTCGCACCCGCTGGCAGCAGGGCCGCTGGGCTACAACGGCTCGAAGGCGGCGATGCAGCTGATCGCGAAAGCCGACGTGGTGCTGGCGCTAGGCACGCGCCTCAATCCGTTCTCGACCTTGCCCGGCTACGGCATGGATTACTGGCCGAAAGCCGCGAAAATCATCCAGGTCGACATCAATGCCGACCGCATCGGTCTCACCAAGAACGTCGACGTGGCGATCCAGGGCGACGCGCGGCGCGTGGCCGAGCAGATCCTCGAGCAGTTGCCGAATTCCGCGGGCGAGACCGACCGCCAGGGGCGGCGCGACCTGATCGAGAAGACCAAGGCGGCCTGGCAGAAGGAACTGGCCTCGATGGAGCACGAGGACGACGATCCGGGCATCACCTGGAACGAGCGCGCGCGCAAACGCGAGCCGAACCGCATGTCCCCGCGCCAGGCCTGGCGCGCGATCATCGCGGCGCTGCCGAAAGACGCGATCATCTCCTCGGACATCGGCAACAACTGCGCGATCGGCAACGCCTACCCGAGTTTCGAGGAAGGGCGCCGGTACCTGGCCCCGGGCCTGTTCGGGCCCTGCGGTTACGGCTTTCCCTCGATTCTGGGCGCCAAGATCGGCCGTCCGGATCTGCCGGTCGTCGGTTTCGCCGGCGACGGTGCGTTCGGTATCTCCATGAACGAGATGACTGCCTGCGGGCGCAACGACTGGCCGCCGATCACCATGGTGATCTTCCGCAACTACCAGTGGGGTGCGGAGAAACGCAACACCACGCTGTGGTACGAGGACAACTTCGTCGGCACGGAGCTCAACGTTGGCGTCGAGTACGCCAAGGTCGCGGAAGCCTGCGGCGTCAAAGGCGTCAAGGTGGAATCCGCCGGGGCGCTCACCGAGGCGCTGAAAACGGCGGTCAAGGAGCAGATGAGCGACAACGTCACCACGTTCATCGAGGTCGTGCTCAACCAGGAGCTCGGCGAGCCCTTCCGCCGCGATGCGATGAAAGCGCCGGTCGCGGTGGCCGGCATCGACCCCAAGGACATGCAACCACAGCCGGTTTCCTGAGCGGGGTTAAGGCCGCGGACCGGGCATTTCGCCCGGTTCACGGCGCATGCACGCCAAACCGCACTGCGCAACTGCGCAGGGCAGCCTTCGACTGACGGTACCGCTCCGCTCAGGCCGGACGCAGTCCGTGGCGTGACAGTGGCAGCGAGCGATAACGCTTCCCGCTTGCAGCGAAGATCGCGTTGGCGAGCGCCGGGGCCGCCGGCGGCAGCGCCGGCTCGCCCATGCCACCCGGTGCCTCGTCGTTGACCATAATGTGCGTATCGACGGCCGGCATCTGTGCCAGGCGCAGCATGCGGTAGGTGTCGTAGTTGCCCTGGCGTGCCGCGCCGCCTTCGATCTCGATCTCGCCGAACCAGGCGGCGGTCAGTCCGTACACAATCGAGCTTTCCACCTGTGCGCGGATGGTGTCCGGGTTGATAAACGTCCCGCAATCCACCACGCAGGTCACTTTGTGCACGGTGACCGCGTCGCCCTGCAACGAGATTTCCATCACCTGGCCGACCAGGCTGCCGAAGGAGTGGTGGATCGACACACCCTGCGCGCGGCCTGCCGGCGCCTTGCCCCAACCGGATTCGCGGGCGAGCTTTTCCAGCAATGCTGCATTGCGCCTATCACCCGTGAACAGGTCGCGGCGGAAATCCATCGGGTCGCGGCCCGCCGCGTGTGCCAGCTCATCGACGAAGCCGTCCATGAAAAACGCATTCTGGCTGTTGCCGACGGCGCGCCAGAAACCGACCGGCACGCCGACGTCCTGCATCACGTAGTCCACGTGCAGGTTGTCGAAATCGTAAGCCGTGTCGGCGATGCCCTCGACGGCGGTGGAATCTACCCCGTTGTTGATGAACTGCGGGAACACGCGCTCGAAAATCGACGGGCAGCAGATGCGCGCCTTGAGCGCCAGCGGCTTGCCGGCGCCGTCGACGCCGCCCTCCAGCCGGGCCGCCGAGGGCGGACGGTAGAAGTCGTGACGCGTATCTTCCTCGCGTGACCAGATCAGCTTGACCGGCGCGCCCGCGGCCTGCGAAGCGAGCACCGCCTGGATCATGAAATCCATCTCGAAGCGGCGCCCGAAGCCGCCGCCGAGAAAGGTGGTGTGCACCGTGACCTGCTCGGGCGCGACGCCGGTCAGCTTTGCCACTATGCCGGGGATGAGACCGGGGCTCTGGGTCGGGAGCCACACATCGACACCGTCGCTGCGCACGTGCGCCGTGGCATTCATCGGCTCCATGGTGGCGTGCGCAAGGAGGGGCGCCTCGTAGGTGGCCGACACGGTCTTGGCCGCCCCGGCCAGCGCAGCGGCATCGCCCTTTGCCATCGCTCGCGCACCGTCGCCTCCATTCAGCCCTGCCTGCAGCCGTTCGCTGATCCTGGCGGTGCTGTTGCTGGCGTTGTCGCCGGGTTCCCACTGCGGTTGCAACGCAGCGAGCCCCTTCCTGGCTGGCCAGTAGCCGTCGGCGACGACGACCACCGCGTCGGGCAGGCGCAGTACTTTGCGCACACCCTTGACTGCCATGGCCGGCCCTTCGTCGACGCTTTTGAGCTTGCCGCCGAAGGTCGGACAGGCGGCGACGGTGGCGACCAGCATCCCGTCGAGCTGCACGTCGATGCCGAAGCCGGCTGTGCCGGTTGCCTTCATCGCGCTGTCGAGCCGCTTTGCCGGCGTGCCGAGCAGCTTCCATTCGCTGCGCGGCTTGAGGCTCACCTCGGCGGGTGGCGTCAGGGTCGCCGCGAGCGGTGCCAGCTCGCCGTAGGTGGCGATGCGTCCGGAACCCGTGTGATGGATTTGTCCGCGCTCGGCGCGGGTTTGCGCCAGCGGCACGTTCCAGGTGCGGGCGGCAGCGGCGCGCAGCACCTCACGCGCCTGCGCCCCGACCCGGCGCAACGGCTCGAAGGACCAGCGGATGGACGTGCTGCCGCCGGTGGCCTGCATGTTGAAGGCGAGGTTGGTGAACTGGGGCCCGACCGGCGACATCTCCGCCGCGATCTGGTCCATGCCGACCTCGAGTTCCTCGGCGATCAACATGGGCATAGAGGTGTATACGCCCTGGCCCATCTCGGAGGAGGCGACGCGCACGGTGATACTGTTGTCGGGCGCGATGATCAGCCAGCCGTTGACCAGCGGCGTGTCGCCGCCGCCGGCCGCCAGCGCGGCGCCGAAACGACCGGGTGCGGGAAGGTTGAAGCCGATGATCAACGCGCCGGCGGCGCTGCCCGCCAGGAAGCGGCGGCGTGTGAGAGCGGTGTTCTCGGTCATGTCCGACATTCCCCTCAGGCTCGGCGCGCGGCGGCGAGGATTGCGCTGCGCACACGGTTGTAAGTCCCACAGCGGCAGATGTTGCTGATCTGCCGGTCGATGTCGTCGGGGGCCGGGTTGGGGTTCGCCTCCAGCAGCGCGACGGCTGCCATGATCATCCCCGACTGGCAGTAACCGCACTGCGGCACGTCCTGCTCGATCCACGCCTGCTGCACAGGATGGTCCTGCAGGTTTTCGATGGTGCGTACGGACTGTGTGCCCACCGCCGAGACCGGGTAGGAGCACGAGCGCACGGGCTGGCCACCCACGTGCACGGTGCAGGCGCCGCATTGGGCGATGCCGCACCCGAATTTGGTGCCGGTGAGACCGAGGTTATCCCGGATCACCCACAGCAGGGGCGTGTCCGGATCGACATCGACGGTGTGCTGGCGGTCGTTGAGTTTCAGGGTGTACTGCATGAGATGGGGCAACCTCCTGTGGGCGTGGCGGGCGGCTACGCTTGTGATCCGGAACCGGACGATGCGTTTGCTATATAGTGTAACCGAGCCGCTGGAAAAAACGATGACAGTGCTCACCGCTGGAGCCGGGATCGGCGAAACGCCGAGCGGCAGCAGGTGCAGACAGCCCGATTTCCGGCGGCTTTGGTCCACGCCGCTGCCGTACGGCGTCGACGTCGGCGGGGATACTGAAATTAATCCAAGAGGAAATTCGCCATGGCTGAGAGCGTCTACAAAGTACTCGAACTGGTCGGTGTGAGCTCCGAATCCTGGGAAAAGGCAGCGGTTGCCGCCGTTGAAGTCGCCGCCGGTTCGCTGCGCGATCTGCGCATAGCGGAAGTGGTCGAGCAGGACCTGCAGATCGAAAACGGCAAGGTAAAAGCGTTCCGCACGCGGCTCAAAGTGTCCTTCAAGTACCAGAAGGATTGAATCGGTGCTTATGTCGACGCACTGACGTGGTGCTGACCGCGGCGCGCGGAATTCAGTGCCGCCCGCAACCGTGACAGCATGCGTTGCGAGACCATAG
Organism: Chromatiales bacterium; assembly: GCA_024644045.1. Lineage (GTDB taxonomy): Bacteria > Pseudomonadota > Gammaproteobacteria > JAHELT01 > JAHELT01 > JAHELT01. The sequence goes on from JAHELT010000130.1 coordinate 14,055, forward strand.
CCGTCGGGACCGAGCTGCTGCTCGGTCAGATCGTCGACAGCAACTCGTCGTGGATGGGCGAGCAGCTCGCACTCGCCGGGATCGATTCGCACTTCCAGACCAAGGTCGGGGACAATCAGGCGCGCATCGCCGGCTGTATACGGCTCGCCCTGCAACGCAGCGATGCGGTGATCCTGTGCGGTGGCCTCGGTCCCACGCAGGACGACATCACGCGTGAGGCGATTGCTGAGGTGCTGGGCGTAGCGTTGCGACGCGATCAGGCGATGGCCGAGCGGATCAGGGCGCTGTTCGAGTGCCGCGGCCGCCGCTTCGCCGCCACCAACCTGCGTCAGGCGGATCTGCCAGAAGGTGCTGTGTTCATCGAGCAGATGCCGGGGACCGCGCCGGGATTGATCTGCCCTGCCGGCGAGCAGCAGGTCATCTATGCAGTGCCGGGTGTGCCGCACGAAATGCGGGAGATGATCTCGGGCAGCGTGCTGCCCGATCTGCAACGGCGCGCGGGGGTGAGCGCGGTGATCCGCAGCCGCGTGCTGCGCACCTGGGGTGAGAGCGAATCGGGGCTCGCCGAAATGC
>JAHELT010000131.1 GCA_024644045.1 Chromatiales bacterium
TACTCTCCACCTGTGCACGCATCGAGCAGCGCTTTCTTTCGCGCCCACACGACTTTCAGGCGATAGTATTCGCCGCGCGCATGCTCGTCGGTGTTTTTCCGCAGCTCCAGCGTCTGAATCGTGGATTCCAGCTCTGTCAGCTGACGCTGCAGTCGATCCCGGCGTGTCTCCCTGGTGCTGGCAGCAGTGTCCATACGGCGATATCCTCGTGGTCTGATCGTTGATGCTGGTCAGTATTCTATGGGATGACGGATACACGCTCACTGATCGTCGAGTCTTGATTTTTCGTGCCGGTCCCTGCGCCTCACCGGAACGGAAGAAAGTGTCGGACGTAGTATTCCTCGGCCAGCTGCTTTGCCCGTTCGCACTCCGGCGCGTCCAGCAACAGCGCGAGGCGGTTACGATTGCCCTCCGCCACCGTGGTGCCTTTGGATAATCCCAACGAGCCTCGAAACGCGGGCAGACCGGAATCGCCGGACCGCATGTACGGCCCCTTTGTGCGCCCGGCGCCAGCCAGCGCAAACCACACGTAGGCCATGACCAGGTTCTTCGGCACGCCCCTGCCACACTCGTACAATACGGCAAGGCTGAACTGTGCAGCCTGGTGCCCCTGCTCCGCGGCCATCCGATACCAGTCCGCCGCCGCTCGTTCATCCTTCTTATTGCCCAATCCTTTGCCCAGGAGCAGAGCCAGGCTGTACTGGGCAGGCGCGTGTCCCTGGTGCGCAGCCTTACGGTACCAGTAACTGGCTTTCTCGTAGTCCCGCGGCATCTCGGTGCCATCCTGGTAGTTCAGGGCGATGTTGAATTGAGCGTCGCTGTTGCCCCGTTTGGCGAGCGTCAGCTGCTGCGGTTCACTGGCCATCAGCTGTAAATCAGGAGCCAGGCCTGCCTACGGGTAGCCGGATCGGGCGTTTTCGTGTGGGTGGCAGGATGCCTGCGGGCCGGCAACTCGAGAGCTTGCCCGGGGGAGTTATCGCCAACAACCGAAGTCATCCGTAGTGAACCTGCTCAGCGAGACAGCGAAAGTCAACAACTCGCGGCACGGTGCTCTGCCAGGGGTTAGAGGCCGGGTGTCACGATTGCCCGTTACGTTTCTGATGCCCGGGCGGACTAAATAGTGTACTCCTATTGCGATGCGATAGCGACGGGCGCAGCAACCCGCGGCCTCAGCGTCAGAGGTGCTTGCCGGGCCAGCGCGCCGAGGACGCGATCATCACTCTTCCCGGAGCGCCACGTGCTCTCGAAACCGCAGGACGATCTCATGTATACTGAGGGGCAATTAGAGACCCTGCCCCGATCTCTTCCTGAGTTCTAATCTCCGCCAGTAATCGGCAATCGTTTTTAATTACCGAAATCCGTTGGGTCTGTCAGCGGGACACCGGCGCTCTCGGCCTGACGGCCGATGTTCATTCAAGCGGCGCCGTCGCATGACCGGCCAGGATGAGCGATCCTGATCAACTTCAGTGGAGTAGCTACATTATGACCGAGGAAGAAACTGATGGAACGCTACGGGATAACGAGTGGATAAAGCAACGTTTACTACTGGCCACAAGCACAAGAGACTCAAGGATGTCCTCAACTGCGCAAAAATTCATGCTGAGACGGTGGCGGCGCTCAATGTCAAACGAACTTGAAAGCCCTCACCTGCACGCCCCGGTTGAACCCAGTGGACGATTTACGAGTTGCCGCAGAGCCGCGATCAGCCGCAGTGCCTGTTTGGCGATCCTGCTGGCGTTGTCGCAAGGTCTCGGCGATCCGGCGGCGGCCCAGACAGTCGCCGGGGAGATTCCCGATAACGCACATAAGAACAAGTATCAGAGCGGGTGGGAGTGTGACAGCGGCTATCGCGAGACCGACGGAGCATGCACAGCCGTTGCCGTGCCCGCGAATGCTTACCCGACAGGCACTGCCTACGGACGCGGTTGGGAGTGCAGTCGCGGTTATCTCCGAGTCGACGAGACCTGTGTCGCTGTCAAGGTACCCGAGAACGCTTATCTGCATTCCTCCAAGGGCGATGCCTGGGAATGCAACCGCGGCTACCGTGCGCAAGGCGAAACCTGCATGGCGATCACGGTGCCCGCCAACGGCTATTTGACGAACGCCAGACGTGGGACCGGCTGGGGGTGCAATCGTGGTCACCGTGCTGTAAACGAGACCTGCGTGGCCGTCAAGGTACCGTTGAACGGCTATTTGACGAATTCCGAGCACGGCACCGGTTGGGCCTGCGAGCGCGGCTACCGCGCCGAAAACGGCGCCTGTGCGTCCATCGAAGTACCCGCGGACGGCTACTTCGTGGAATCCACGCACGGACCCGGCTGGAGATGCGATCGCGGGTACCGGGCACAGAGAGATGCGTGTGTGGCGATAGCCTTGCCGGAGAACGCGCACCTCGACTACTCCGGGAACGACTGGGAATGCAACCGGCCATACCGCAAACAACTGGACGGATGCGTTCTGCGCTGATGGGTCCCCGCCGGGCGCGCTGCGCCGACTCGAAGAGGTTTTGAGCTCGTCCCGTTGAAGGACTGCTAACATACCGGCGATCCTGACCCGGAGGGAAGTTCGTAATGTCTCAGGTAATCCAACTGGTACCGGCCCACCCCGGCTGGGTAAGCGTGTTCTCATCCGACGACGGGCATCGCACGTATCGCCCGATCGTGGCGTTCGGGCTGGTGGAAGACGATGATGGCGCCAGGTCTCTGCAGCCCTACAGTGGCGACGCCCACACCGACGACCTCATCGACGGTTTCATGGGTTATGAGTATTCGCCGCACACGGTTCAGGAGCTGGAGCGTGCGGCCGGTAGAGCGGGGCGTGAAAAAAGATAGTGTCTACCCTTGCGGGTGAGAAAATGCCGGTGATCGAATCGCTGCTGCTGTCTGTGGTTCGCGTCTCCACGTTCGAACAGCGGCAATGGCTGACCAATGCGACCGGCTTTTTCTTTGAGCGCGACGAACGCTTGTTCCTGGTGACCAGCCGTCACGTGATGCTCGACGAGCCGAGCAAGCACTTCCCCGACCGTATTGAAATCGAATTGCATGTCGATGCGGACAACATGGCACAGTCGACAGGATTCTCGATTCCGCTGTACCGCTCCGGTAAAGGCCTGTGGCGCCAGGCGGTAGACAAGGCCGGGGAAGTCGACGTGGCCGTGATCGAAATTGAGCGCACGGCCCTGCCGGACACGACCGTCTACAGCGCCTTCACAACGAAGCAGCTTCTCGAGCCGCACGCCCAGATTGAAGTCGGGACGGCGCTGCTCGTGGTGGGGTTTCCGCTCGGATTTCACGATACGCTGCACCACATGCCCGTGGTGCGCCACGCGGTGATCGCCTCCTCTTTCGGTTTGCGCTTTCAGGGTAACGGGTACTTCCTGACCGATGCGCGCACACACCGCGGGATCAGCGGCGCACCGGTCGTGATGCGCCTGCCAGAGCACAAAACGATTGCGGGAGGATTCCCCTGGATTCTGCTGGGCGTTCACTCGACGCGGCTCGATATGGGCACGCGCGATCTGGAGCTGGACGAGGCGCTCGGACTGAACTGCGCGTGGTACGCCGACGTATTGCTCACGCTGACTGACCGTTAGTGGGAGACGGCGTCATACCGGCTCGTCTGCGATCGGCCTCGCTGCAGCTCGGACAGGGTTGTAGTGACCGGGGTTCTGCGTGAAAAAGCTTGCCGTGTTCGTCGATGTGCAGAATATCTACTACACCACCCGGCACGCCTATGGCCGCCAGTTCGACTACCGTGAATTGTGGCGGCGGTTGACCGGGCAAGGCGAACTCGTCACGGCGATCGCCTACGCCACGGACCGGGGCGATGAGAAGCAGGGCAGATTTCAGAACGCGCTGAGGCGGATTGGCTTCACCGTGAAACTCAAACCCTTCATCCAACGCAGCGACGGCTCCGCCAAGGGTGACTGGGACGTCGGCATTACCATCGATGTGCTGGAGGCGGCGAGCGCGGTAGACACCGTGGTGCTGCTGTCCGGTGACGGAGACTTCGACCTGCTGCTCCAGAAGATCACCCGGGACCAAGGCGTGAGCGCCGAGGTGTACGGCGTGCCCTCGCTGACCGCCAGGTCGCTGATCGATTCCGCCAGCATCTACCATCGGATCGAGGAGGATTTGTTGCTTTCAGCCTAGGTGCTCAATCGCTGTCCGGTGGCGCACTCTAGCTTTCCGAGAGCGCTGGCGGCCTGGCGGCGGCCGAGTTCGATCATATCGGCCGCACGGTTGAACTCGAAAAACCGGCAAGCGTTGCCCGGAATGCTGATCACCACGTCGGGCGCATGCGCGGCGAGCTTGAGACGCGATACGATCGCCTGCATTGTCTCGAACGAGCGCGTGACGACATCGAGCAACCCCGAGTCTTCGCCCGCGCTCGGGCTCACGCTGTTGCAGTGAATCCACGAAGTCTCGGATCAGGCGTTGATAGGCGATTTCGGCCCGCTGTGTATCTGTGTCCTTCGCGCTCGCAGCAGGCGCCGGGTTCGAGGGTGGACCACTCAGGGTCACCGCTATTGTCAGATCCGTCATGTCGTGAAGCGTCGGCGCGATTGGAACGGGGTTGACCAGACCGCCGTCGACCAGGGTTCTGCCGTTGATCTCATACGGCGTGAAGATGGTAGGAATCGCAATCGAGGCGCGAATCGCATCGAACAACGGGCCCTTCGACAGCCAGACCTCTTTGCCCGACTCGAGATCGGTGGCTACTGCCGTGAACGATATGGGCAGATCGCCGATATCGTGCTCTCCGATGAGCGATTTGAGCGCGGATACTACGCGCTCTCCCTTGAACAATCCGGCGCGCTGCCATGAAAAGTCCAGCAGCCGGATGACATCCCGGCGTTCGAGTGCGCGCACCCAGTCAGCGTACACGTCGAGCTTTCCCGTAGCGTAGATTCCGCCGATCAGCGCACCCATCGACGTTCCGGCAATGGATTCGATCACGCAGCCCTGGGCGCAGAGCCATTCAATGACGCCGATGTGAGCGAGGCCGCGCGCCCCGCCGCTCCCGGGCACCAGAGAAACGCGACGCTTCGCGGGATCCAACCCAATGCCTCCCGGTTACTGACCTCGATGCGGTTGCTTCATCGGGCGTTGACGGCGGCCCGGCGATCGGTAACTGCTGCCTGGTGGGCTCCGCCGCGGCCAGCCCGACCGTGCCGTGCCGCAGCAATCTCGAACGGAGTGACTCAGATGACGGTCACGTTTACCGCCGCGAGGCCCTTCGGCGTCTTTTCCGTGTCGAAGCTGACTTTCTGCCCTTCCTGCAGGCCCCCGCCGCCGAGCGCGGACTGATGTACGAAAACGTCCTTGCCGCCGTCCTCCGGTCCAATAAACCCAAAACCTTTGATCGGGTCAAACCATTTCACAATACCGGTATTCACTGAAAATTCCTCAAATAGATAATGCAACTGTACGCACGATCATCGAACAGGGACACTCACCACGTGCGTACTCGATGAGTGCCTTTGAAAATCGCTGCAATCCACCAACGTTCGGCTACCCCTCAATCGCCTTCAGGACTGCGCTGCTCGCGTGCCAACAATCCGCGTTTCGAAAAAAGCGCGGTAACGTCGCACGCCATCAGATTGCGGGTTGCGGCGTGCTGACCGCACATGCACGCAGGTTGCGCGCGAACTGCTCCAGCATTGCAACACCGGCGTTCTCGGCCTCGCGGCACCAGGCCTGCAGCGCCTGTGCCAGTTGCGCAGGGCTGCTGGCCGACCGCTCCCAGATCCGCTGCAGGCGGCGGCGATAGGCGTACACCAACCGGAGTTCTGCGCTGCCGCGCAGTGCGTTCGCCAGCGTTTTTCGATCCCGCGGCGCAAGCAGCGCGCGGTGGCGTACCAGCGCCCTGCGCAGACGCGCCGAGGATGCCTGCGCCGTCAGCCCGCGCTCCGCGCGGCAAACTGGCAGCAGCACGTCGTGGGAGTAGCGCGCCAGTACCTGTAAGCGGGCGCTCAGTACGGCGCGCGCTGTCTTGATATCAACGACCGGCTTGCGCGGGCCTTCAATCAGTCTGGGGGCAACGCGTTTTACGCGTGCCAGGCCGAGTGTCGCCAGCACACGGATGTAGAGCCAGCCGATGTCGAACTCCCACCACTTGGAGGAGAGCTTCGCCGAACTCGCGTAGGCATGGTGGTTGTTGTGCAACTCCTCGCCGCCAACGAGGATTCCCCAGGGCACGATGTTGGTCGCCGCATCGCGGCATTCGTAGTTGCGGTACCCCCAGAAGTGACCGACGCCATTGATTACTCCGGCCGCCCAGAATGGGATCCAGAGCATCTGCACCGCCCAGACCGTGATCCCGGCAAGACCGAACAGCGCGAGGTCGGCCGCGAACATCAAACCCAGGCCAAGACCGCTGTGGCGGTAGACGTTGCGCTCCATCCAGTCATCCGGCGTTCCCCGGCCGTAGGTCTCGAGCGTGTGCGTGCTGGCTGCCTCCTTGCGGTAGAGCTCCGCGCCCTGCCAAAGTACCTTGCTGAGGCCGAGGACCTGCGGGCTGTGCGGATCGTCCGGGGTCTCGCAGTTCGCGTGATGCTTGCGATGAATGGCCACCCACTCACGGGTGAGCATGCCGGTCGTCAACCACAGCCAGCCACGGAAGAAGTGACTCACCAGGGGGTGCAGCTCCAACGCCCGGTGGGCCTGATGGCGGTGCAGATAGATGGTTACGCTGGCGATCGTGATGTGAGTGAGAAGTAGTGTAGTGCCAACCAGGCCCCACGGCGAAAGATCGAGTAAACCGTCGAAAAACAAATCGAAAACCTCTGGCAGGCGTTCGCCCACCGCTGTCAGCTACGCAAAAACCGACCCGGCGAACAACGCGGGAATGCAGGGGTAACACGGGGCAGATGGGTACTGGGCGTGTGCGACCGGGGGGTAGCAGGCCAGTCGCACTTGTAATGTTACGCGAATATCGCCTGCTTGACCACGAACGAATTCGCCCCGCGTGAGCAAAACGAGGGACTCCATTGACCTACGTCATGTGTGTTGCATGCGTGCTGTCTCTGTCCCGGCTGCCGGCCCGGGCGTTCCTGCAGAACCGGGGCTTTTCCAGGATCCCCTGCGCCCCCAGCTGCTTCAGCCGGCTGGCGAGGATGTTGGACGGAATGCCTTCTACGGCGCCCTGAAAATCCCTGTTGCGGTGCCGATGGAACAGGCCGATATCGCGAATCAGCAGCAGCGTCCATTTGTCACCGATCAGATCGAGCGTGACGGCGATCGGGCAGTCCGAGTATCACCTGACCCGGTCAGGCAAGGACCTGCTCGCGGTGGGCAAGGCAATGGCGAAGTGGGGTGTCAGGCATCTCGACGACGTAAAGATTCCTGGCCTCGATTAGATGGCGGCCCGTTCTGGTCCTGGCAGACCACACTGGACAACCCGGTCCGCGATTCAGCGTGTCGCGGGACTGGAATCGGGGACAGCGACTGAGGCACGAGAGTCGGGTGGGCAGGTTGCCAAGCCTCGGTAACAACCGGACCGTGACCGTCAGAAAATGAACAAGAGCTGGCCCTGAAGGAACGTCCTTTCGTATCGATCGGCCACCGAGTGATGCTCCGCCTTGAGTATCAGATACTGCGAGGGTGTGGTCTGCTGAAGGTAGGAGACGGATCCGGCGGCGCCGTTGCTGGTCTTGCCGGACACCGTGGCGTCGTCCACGAACTGGAAACGGAGCCCGAGCTTGACCTCGAGCTCCGCGGCATCGGCGAAGGTGTGCTTCAGCTTTGCATGCGGATACTGATCGAACAGGAGCTGCGGGCTGAAGTAACCGCCTGAGAACGGCTCCGCAGCGGACGCGACGAAACCCGAGTGATCGCGTGCGTACGCAGCGAAGAGCGCGTCGTATCCGAGCGCGGTATCGAACCGGCTTTGGAAATCGATGGGAAACTCGACCGAGCCGGCGACTTCAATGAACTGGTTGCTGCGCTCGGACGCTGACTCGATGCGTCCAATGGACGGCGTCGCCGTGAGCTTCAGCAGATCGAGGTCCCGGCTGTAGGCGAGGAACACCTCGTCGCGGGTGGCGCCGCCGATAGAGGCCGCGCCGTCGCCTACCAGGGACTGGAAGGAATCGCCGACGGCTGACCGCTTCAAGCCGGCAGCGTACGACCAGGGCGCGTCGAGAGCCTCCTCACGGTAGGTGAACGAGAACGCTCTTCGCTCGCCGACACGCCTTATGGAACGGCTGCCGATCTCGGCATCGATACGGCGGTGTGCATCGAGCCTGTATTGGCCGCCCGCACGGTACCAGCTGCCGCTCGCATCATCGGTCTGATCCTCGTAGCGCTCCGTGCCGACGGCCGCAAAGGCCGTGATGAAGGGCGACGGATCAATGGACAGCCGGGCGCCCAGTGAAAGTCCCTGCAGCTCGAAATCGCCACCCCGTTGCCAGGGGAGCTCGAGCGCCAGTGATACACGGGGCTCCCTCCCTTCGTACAGAGTCTGTTGCAGCGTCGCCGTATCGGACCCGCTGTCACCGTACCGCAACGCCAGATTGCTGTGATAGTACGCGTTGTCTGACTCACCAAGCCACGCATAAGCCTGCGCCGCGCCACGGTGCGCTTGCACATTGCGCGGTTCCGCTTCAAGCACCCTTCGATAATCGTCCAGAGCGCTCGGCGCGCTCGCTTTCGCGGTCATGTAAAGCGAGGCCCGCCGCAAACGTATGCGCGTGTCGCCTGGACGTATCGCCAGCATTCTGCTGTAGGTGGCAATTGCATCGGGATAGGCGCTCGGCCTGTTGGCCAGTAATGCGCCGTATTCGTCGAGAATGTCGTACACCGGACGCTTTGCAACGAGTATTTCGTACTGTTGCCGGGCCTCATCGAATTCGCCGTCGATTCGAGCGAGCACGCGCGCGTACTCGTGACGCAGCGCGAAGTCGTTCCTACGCTCGTCGACGAGTTTCCGGTACAACGACGCTGCGTCCTTGCGCCGGCGCGCCTTTTTTCCCAGCAGCGTTGCGAGCTGTCGACGGTTGTCGAAATGCTCCGGCTCGTCGTCCACCAGTCGTTCGTGCTCGACGATCGCTCTATCCAGGTAGCGGTCGTCCCACAGCAGGATCTTGCGGTATTCCCCCCTTGTCCCGTCATTCGAAGGATCGCGTTCCAGCAGGACTTCATACTGCTGTACCGCTTCGTCGAGGTCGTATTTATCGTCTGCCAGCAGACGCGCATACTTGAGCCGCTGCCGTGGATCGTCTTCTACGGCCAGCCCCATTTTCAGGTACTCAATGGCGTCTTTTTTCCGATAGGCATACCTCGACCAGGTAAGGTAGTTGGCCTGCTTGAACGCTGTGTCGGCGTCATCGCTGTACTTCTGCAGGTAGATGTCGTAGCGCGCAATCGCCTTGTCCGTTTGACCCTGCCGTTCGTGTGCCAGCGCTATTCCCTTCAAGGCCTCGCGGTCGTCGGGTTGCAGCTCCAGGTACTTTTCATAGGCTTCGATGGCCGCTGCATAGTTGCCTATCTTCATGTTTGCGCGGCTGCGCATCAGAAACCAGGCTTCCTTGAGCGAGTCTGCTGAGGCGCTGTAAGGCATAAACAATCCGGTGCACAGGACAGCGATACCAAGCAGTGTTCTGAGATCAGGCAGCATCCCGTGCCTCGTCGCCGATCGCCGCCTGTGCGACCTGGGCCAACCCCAGCCGCCAGACGCCCGGTAACAGGCATCGGGCGTGGACGATACGAAACGGTTGGAGCCCGTCCGAGCAAGCGACTGAAACGATACCCGCCCTCGGTCTCGCGCCGACGGTATAGGCGCCTAAACCGCGGCCGGCCCGGTTCGTCACGAGCGCCCAGCCGGCGATGCGGGACCCATGTGCTCTCACGAGGTCGAGAACACGCGCTCGCGGCTGCATGCGGCGCAGATCATGTGGTGGCCGCATGGCCCTCAACAGTCCATGGCAGAAGTAGTACGCCATCATCAGATTGCTGCGACTGCGGCGCTCTACTTTCGATTCCCAGGTTCCGGGGTCGGCAAACACGTTCAGCAGTATCCAGCGTCTCGCTTCACGAGTGAGGGGGTCGAACCGGATGCCGAGCCGTGCTCTGCCACGCTCGTCTCTGTCGTGGTAACACACGGTGCCCGTCGCGGTTAAGGTGTCGCTTGCGCTCAGGGAAACCACCACCGGGCCGCTCACCTCCGAGGCGTCGGCAAGCAATACGGACATCCCGGTCTCATCGAGGTCGAACGATTCACCCTTGAACGAGAAACCGTCTGCCGCGAGTGTTACCGGGACACGCTTTTTGATTCGCTGCTGATGCTGAGCGCGTGGATGCTCGTAGGCGAGAAGCAGTGGCGTGATGAGCATGATCAGGTTGACGCTAGCCCAGGCCAGGTTGAAAAAATACGCATCCCGCTCGATGCCGAAGAAGTAGAACTCCCCGAGCCCCTTGACAATTGCCACCAGCGTGATCGCGAACGCGATCAGGGAGTACCTGCAGGATCGGAAGTCATAGACGCTCCGCTCAGAGGATATCCCTTTTGGCGTGACCTTGAAGGCGAGCTTCTTCGGCAATAACAGATCGAACATCGCGCGAAACAGCGGTACGGCAATGGTGTTCTCGTAGGCACTGGCCCAGATGAGGCGCGGCCATCCGGGAAGCAGGGACTGACTCAGGATGGGCAGGCAGATCATGAACGGGATGAGATAGGCCAGCAGCGTCTCCAGGTCAGAGAATATGGGATGCCAGTGAAACAATAGAAAGCACAGCGGTGCGGCCAGGAACACCATGCGCGCGAGCGGGAAGAAGAAATAGTACTGGGAGGCGAAATACCCGAGCCTGTGGCGGGCCGGCAGGCCTCTGGTGAAGAGCGGATTGTCCTTGAAAAAAACCTGCAGACAGCCCTGCATCCAGCGCGTACGTTGTACCAGGTAGGATGAAAGATTCTCGGCGTTCAAACCGACGGCGAGGTTTTTCGCAACGTACTGCGATTTCCACCCTTTTGCGTGCAGGTGCTGGCTGGTGTGGATGTCCTCGGTGATGCTCATCAGCAGCAGACCGCCAACGTCCTCCAGCGCCTTGCGGCGAAACACGGCGCCGGTACCCACGAAAAATGCACCACCCCAGTTGTTGCGGGCCGACTGGATTGCATGATGGAACACGTCCTGCTCGTTGGGTACCGCCTCACCTGTGCCGAGCGCAGCCTGAAAGATGTCGCTGTTGTAGAAATGGTGTGCGGTCTGAACGAAACCCATTTGCGGGTCGGAGAAGAACGGCACCGTCTCATCGAGGAACGTGCGTACCGGTATGTGGTCGGTATCGAAGATAACCGCCAGTTCGCCGGTCGACTGTGCGAGGGCGTTGTTGATATTGCCCGCCTTGGCATGCCGTTTCGGACCTCGCACATAGACTGCACCCAGCGCGTCTGCCAGTGCGGCAACGGACTCCCTATGACTATCGTCGCAGACGTACACGGTCTTGTTCCTGTAGTGCATCGATTGGGCGGCGATCAGTGTTTTCTCGAGAATTACCAAGGACTCGGAGTAGATCGGTACAAAGATGTCGACAGGGGGGGCAAACTCAGCCGCCCGCTCTGTGCGATGCGATCGGGGCGATGCAAGCCCGACCTGTAACAACAGCAACACGACGGTGCTGAAGCAATAGAACTCCGCAGCGAGAAGCGTGATGCTGATGAACGGCCCGACGGGTTCTACGAAATTCAGCGAATGCTCTGCACGCCAGAGCAAGTATCTGCCACAGATCAACAGTCCGACGATCAACATTGCTGTTCTCGAGACCGCGTTTTCGCGAAGGGGTGAATAGGCGCAAAGAAACGCCAGCAGCAGGAAGGTGATCAACAGTTCCAGTGGAAGATGCCGCTTGAAGAGCGCGACATCGAAGGGGTACAGGAATGACAGGAACTCGCCGAAGTGCCGGGCACGCTTCAGCTCCAGGGCGCGGTCGAACCACAGCCAGTTGTGCAGATAGTAAGGTGTGTCCTCTCCGCTCAACGCTTTTTGCCAGAGCACAGAGAGCTTCTGGGCTTCCAGGCGCTCTGCGAGCTGGCTATTCTCTTCGCGCGCCAGAGCCGCCACTGTAGCGTACAAGGGTAAGCCCTCGAGTTCGGACGCTGGTTTGCCTGTCGGCGAGTAGTTGTCGTAAAACCGACCTCGCCGCTGCCATTCGTCTTCGAAAAAACGCAGCATGGCGGCGCGCAATCGAGGTTTGTCCCGGCCGAACCACTGGTAATCGGTCGCGACACGCCAGTAAATGGGGAACGCATCGTAGGAAAACCGAGGCGCGTCGCGTCGGCCCGGGCGTTGTAGGAGAAAATCGCCTGTTTTTCGATCGATGTAGATCTTTTCCGGTGGCAGGCTGAAGCGCCGGTGGATGAATATCCACTCCAGAACTGCGTAGGACGACGAAACCAGGTCGCGCCAGGGACGATCGGGGTCCGCTTCGGCAAACACTTCGTAAGCGTAGGGCGCCAGGTAGCCGACGTGAACGGTAGGATATTCCTCCCCGGGCGCCCAGTTGCCGGCGGTCACATACCTTCTACCGTGCAGATCCAAGACCTCCTTTTCCCAGATGTCGTCAAGCATTCGGATGGCCTGGCGCTTGTACTCGGGCCTGGCGAACCGTTCCGCAGCCAGCAGCAGTGCCAGGGCGATGTCCGTGTCAGCATCGGTGGCGGCGTTCTCGTCGATAACGCGGTTCCGCCACTTCCACGAGAACAACCGGTCGTGGCGCGAAAGGTTGGTGCCGGTCCAGCGCCAGATCGACTCGAAGGTCTCCCGGTCGCCACTCCAGACCGCTCTCAGCATCCCGTAGCCCTGGCCCTCGGACGTCGTTATCCCGCCTTCGTCGTGACTGATGACACGACCGCTGTCCACGTGGCTGTACTTGAAGAAATTCCAGAGGCCGTCGAGATCGTTGCTTCGCTGGCTTACCGGCTCCGATCGAGCCGTCGCCGGCAACGAAAGCAGCAGCACTGCAACGAGGAGAGCGCCGAAGCGTGCAAGCCCCGGCCGGCGCGCAGGTGGCGTGCGTGCGGCGCCATTGCGAACGGAAACCTGCGTCCACGGTATGTCGCGTCGCGGCACGGCTACAGAATCACGGTGCGTACAGCCGATGCCGCGTACTGCCGGCTGGCCGCCGGCGACGGCCAGCGCCGTAGCGGACGCGCGCTGCACGCGCGTCGAAACCCAAAGAAAACACTGCCGGATTGTCCTCGCTCCGTATCCCCGTCCGCGCGCCTGTTGATTCACTTGTTCGTGTGCCGGCCCACGCCACGGCGGGCAGGCGTCGCTCGCCTACTCGAAACGGCGAGCGCTGGGGGGAAGCCACGCGGTTGCCGATTTCTGAGGCAATATCCTGGCCAGTTCGCTCATCGGTCGGGTACGTGTTCCGTCACCCGGCCGCTTGCGCGATTGATCTCACGCGTTGCTCGTAAGGCCGTCTACGCCGGCTTGAGGTGCCGGGCCAGGAAGTCGACGAACACGCGAACCTTCGGCGGCAGGTTCGTGCGTGTGGGAAACACCGCGCACAGGGACGCCGGTGGCGGCTCGTAGTCCTGGAGCAGCCGTACAAGCTGGCCGCTCGCGATTTCGCCGCCAATGAACAGTTCCGGAAACCGCGTGATGCCGATGCCGGCGAGCGCGGCGTGCTTCAGCGCATCGTCGCTGTTGCAACGCAGGCATCCCCTGACGTGAACGGTTACGGGACGCTTCCCGTCGGCGACGAAATGCCATTCGTTCGGTGCATGCTGCAGCGTGTAGCTGAGCCCGACATGATCGCTGAGATCGGCGGGTGTGGCGGGCGTTCCCGCCTTGCGCAGATACTCGGGTGAGGCGACCGTGAGCAGACGCACGTCGGCCAGCCGGCGCGCGACCAGCGAGCTGTCGGTCAGGCTCGTGATGCGTATGGCGACGTCGAAACGCTCCTTCACCAGGTCGACGATGCGGTTGTTGAGATCCAGCTCCAGCTCGACGTCCGGGTAGCTCCGCAGAAAGCCGGTCACCGCCGGCATCAGGAAGGCGTTGCCGAAGTAGGCGGGCGCTGTTACCCGCAGGCGGCCGCGCGGCGTGCCGGTCAATTCCATGACTTCCGCTTCGGCCGCGGCGATGTCTGCGATCGCGACCCCGGCCCGGTCGTACAGCGCGGCGCCCGCCTCGGTCAGCGTCAACCGCCGTGTGGTGCGATTCAGGAGGCGCGCGCCCAGCCGGTGCTCGAGGCGGCCGACGTACTTGCTGACGGCGGCCTTCGAAATCTCCAGCCGGTCCGCAGCCGCGGTGAAGCTGCCGCGTTCCACGACCTGCACAAACACCGCGATATCGGGCAGGTTGCTCATTCGTCGAGATTGTTCACAGACGTGAACAATCTATTTCGATTCAGCATGATTATCAATCCCCCGATGCGGCGTAGTCTTCTCGCCCGACTTCCCATCAACCGAGGAGAC
>JAHELT010000132.1 GCA_024644045.1 Chromatiales bacterium
CGAGTCGTAGCGCCTGACGGCGGCATCCTGTGCAGCCTGTCAGCGCCGCAGAAGGCCGCTGCTGAACTTTCAACCGCGGCACTGGTCAATCCAACCAAGAAAGAGTGCTAACGGATGGGAATTGCGACAATGGCTTTTCGACGCATCGTGATCGGCGGGGCTGTGGCCGGCGGCACCAAGCTGGCACAGGAACACGCGCACGCCGCAGTGCCCGGCCACGACGTCGTTGCCTAGTTTTTCCAAGGTAAACCCGTGCGCGGCGATCAAGCCTTTACGACCGGGCTGGACGGCGCCATCTACCGCACCAGCGCGGCTTGCCGGTACGTGTTCAGTAAGGATCCGGCTGTCTACGCTCCCCGGCACGGTGGCCTCTGCGCATCCGGCACCGCCACGGGCCGCAAGTTCGACGGCGACCTGCGCGCGTGGACCGTTCGTGCGGCAAACTCTATTGGAATCTGAACAAGCAGGTGAAAGCACCCCGGAGCAAGGTGTTGCCGGGGTTCATTCCGGCGGCGCCGACAACAACTGGCCTGTCATCAGCAGCTTCGAAGATACCGTCCTCGAGTCGAGCCAGCCCGAGGGCATAACCAGCGGTGCGCAGTAAGCGCCGTTGATTGTTTCTCAAACCACACACAGGAGATCTACGTATGAAACCACAGTTGACGCTGGCCGCCGCGCTCACCGCCGTGGCCCTGGCCGCCCCGATCCAGGTCCAGGCTCAAGCGAAGGAAAAGTGTTTCGGTATTGCTCTCGCCGGGAAGAACGCGTGCGCCGCAGGCCCGGGCACCACCTGTGCCGGCACATCCAAGGTCGACTACCAGGGCAACGCCTGGTCGCTCGTGCCCAAGGGTACCTGCGAGACCACCGTGATCAACGCTGCCGACGGCAAAGAGCGCAAGGGCAGTCTGGTGGCCCTTGACCGCGATATACCCTCGAGCTGAGCGACCACAGCCGGTGCCGCTTGGGGCGGCGCCGGCTGCCCGCCGGAGTGCGACATGAACACCCAGGCCGAAGGTAGCGCTTGCGCCGATACCCGGACGCGCGGTGCTCACGCCGGGACGTGCTCCACTGAAGTCCCCGCGAGCTCGGGCACCAGCTTCAAGCCGGAGCACGCGGCGAACATTTGCGAAGATCCCGGGAGCGCCGCCTGGTTCGAAGTGCATCCCGAAAACTACATGGTGGCCGGCGGTCCCCGGCTTGCTCAGCTCGAAGCACTGCGCGCCGACTATCCGCTCTCGCTGCATGGCGTGGGGCTGTCGCTGGGCGGCGGCGACCCACCGGACGAGGCGCATCTGGCGGCATTGCACGCACTCGTCGCGCGCTTCGAACCGGGGCTTGTCTCCGAACACCTCGCCTGGTCTTCGCACGACGGGCTCTATCTGGCCGATCTGCTGCCGGCCGCGCTCACAACGGCCACGCTCACAAGCGTAACAAATGCGATCGACAGGACTCAGTCAGCGTTGGGACGCCAGATACTGATCGAAAACCCGAGCTCGTACGTGCCACGTCCGCATACGTGGCTCCCGGAAACCCAATTCCTCACCGAGGTCGCGCAGCGCAGCGGCTGCGCCCTGCTGGTGGACGTGAACAATATCTACGTGAGCGCGCATAATCTGGGCTTCGATGCACGCGACTACGTTGATGCGCTTGCCGGCGCGCCGGTGGGCGAGATCCATCTCGCCGGACACAGTCTCGATCCCAACGACGGTGATCCGATTCTGATCGATACGCACGGGGCTGCGGTCGCCGACGAGGTGTGGGCACTGTACAGGCGGCTCATCCGGCTCATCGGCCCGACGCCCACGCTTATCGAGTGGGATACCGACTTGCCGGCCTGGCCTACGCTTCGAGGCGAAGCCGATCGCGCGAGTGAGCACATGCGACAGGCGACGGCCGTCGAGCGAGTGGCATCATGAGCATCCGCTGCGAACACGCGTACCGTGTGCACATTGCCTCCGCGATAGTGGACGAGTCGATCGATGCGCATCCGCCGGGGCTGGACTCGCGCGCTGCGCAACGCTTTCGCGTATATCGCAACAACGTGCACGGCGCATTGATCGGAGCGCTGTCCGACGCCTACCCGGTAGTGCGCAGTCTCGTGGGTGAGGAATTTTTCGCCGCGATGGCCCGCGAATTCTTTCTTTCGGAAACGGTCCGCGGACCGTCACTGGCTCTGTACGGCGCCGGGTTCGCCGATTTCATCGAGCGGTTCGAGCCGGCTGCCTCCGTCGTTTATCTGGCCGATGTCGCAAGGCTGGAGCGTGCTCGGCTCGAGTCGCTGCATGCAGCCGACGCCGAAGTTCTCGACCCGTCCGTGTTACCCGGCGACGGTGACCAGCTCGTGCATGCGCGCTTCACGCCGCATCCCGCATCACGCCTGATAGCATCAGCGCACCCGGTGGTTAGCATCTGGCTTTCGCATCAACCCGATGCAGCCACGACGAACATCACGGCTGCGAGCGAGCACGTCCTCGTAACCCGCCCGGGATTTGAAGTCCGCACGTTACGGCTCGATGAACCTGCTGGTGCTTTCACACACGCCCTCATGCAGGGCGCAACTGTGCAAACCGCCTACTCGAGCGCATCCGCGGAACCTGAAGAATTCGATGTAGTGGCGGTGTTTTCCAGCCTGCTCGAAGCCGGCGTCTTCAAGCACGCCTTCATTCAAAAGGGAGACTGGCAATGATCACCGCAGGAACTTCCGCCCAGCGTGGAAGCTCTTTCATTGAAAAGATCAGGCGCGCGCACGATTTCTTTTTCGGCGGACTGGAGCGTCGCCTCGACGGCTGGTTTATCGAGCTTGGCGCGCGGCTGCTGTTTGCCTCGGTGTTGATGCTCTATTACCTCAACAGCGCAACCACCAAGCTGGGCGAAGGTCTGCTCGGCGTGTTTTCGCCGTCGGCGGGTGCATTCGCTCAGATCCTCCCCACGGTAGCGGATCAGTATCTATACGATACGACTGCCATACCGTTCTTACCCTGGCATCTGATCGTGATACTCGGGACCGTCGCCGAATTTGCGCTGCCCGTGCTCATCGTCCTCGGCCTGTTCACCCGCATCGCGGCCGCGGGCATGATCGGGTTCGTGCTCATTCAGACGTATGTCGACGTTGCTTTTCATGCCGCCGCCGGAGGCGCCTGGTTCAACGTGCAGGCGAGCGAGCTGCTCGATCAGCGCGCGCTTTGGATCTTCCTGCTGCTGCTGCTGGTCGTCAAAGGCGCGGGCTCAGTCTCTTTCGATGCCCTGTTGCACCGCCGCGGAAACGCCTGACGGAAATGGAGAAGCCCGCTGTAAGCGGGCCTGTCACCCGGCGGCTCGGTCGGTGACCGTCAGGATGCCGCCTTGGACGAGAGTCTCAGCTCCACGACTAGCTCGTCGCTTACCCATTGTTTGATGAAACCGGCAGCGCGAAGCGGAATCTGCTCTACCTCCAACCAGGTCTGCAGGCCCTCACAGATCACGCCAAAGCTGCCGCCGGCAAGAGCCTGTTGCAGAGCCCACGCCTCGTCCGGTTGCAATGATCGCCAATGTGGCCGCAGTTCGCGACGCCACATCAGCCAGGCCACCGGCCTCTCGGCGGCACTCAGCGGTGGCGGCGCTTCATCTGCATCCAGCGCTTGCCAGACAACTGGAACATTCCACGAGAGGTTGAGCAGTCGCGTGGAGGGGTGTACCTGCACGCTCAGCTCGGCCCAATCCTGTGCTGCTATCCCCTGCAGGGCAGCGATGCCCATCGGGGTCGCGTCCGCCGCGTCGAACACTTCGCCTTGTGCCCATTCGAACCGCGCAAGTTCGGCCAGCGCCGGTTGCTCGCGGTAGGGCGACCGATCGCGGAGAAAATCAGAAAGGCGTCCACCGTACCAGCGAATAGACGCATGCTGTGAAGCACATGCATCGATATACGCCCTGCCCAGCTGCTCGAACTGCACGTCTCCGAGCAGGCCGTGGAGTCCCGGAAAATCGGTTTCCAGCGTTTCGAGCAAGCGCAGTCGGTACGCTTCCGCGTAGATCTCCAAACGCTGTTCAGCGGTGGCGGCCGGCGTGCTTACCACATGCTCGAGCATCGCCGGGTCATGCTGTGTGATATAGGCCTGAAACGCGCCCTGCAGTTGCGCCAGATCACTCACGCGCGCCCCCGGCCAGCAGCGGCTCGGCAATTCTGCGCGCCGTATCCAGCTCGGCCAGCAATTCAGGAAGCTCCGGGATATTGTCGTCGCGTTCGATCATCGTCGAGACAGCGCCGAACCGACGCACCGCCTCTGCGAACAAGTTCCATACTTCGTCGAGCACCGGCTGGTCGTGCGTGTCGACTGCAATTTCGCCCTGGTAGGTGTGCCCTGCCAGGTGGAATTGGCGTACGCGACGTATGGGTATGCCAAGCAGGTACTCCATGGGATCAAACGCATGATTGCGGCTGCTGACGAAGATATTGTTGATATCCAGCAGGATCAGGCAGTCGGCGCGATCGGCAACTTGCGTAAGAAACTCCCACTCCGTCAGCGCCGAGTCGCGATACGTAACGTAACTGGACACGTTTTCCAGCAGTATCTGTTGACCCAGGTAGTCCTGCACCTGTGCCACCCGGTCGGCGACGTGCGCGATGGCCTCTTCGGTGTAAGGCATCGGCAGCAGGTCGTGCAGATTCTGTCGCTGCACGCCGGTGAAACACAGGTGATCAGATATCCAGCGCGGCTGCACGCGTACGGCGAGTGCGCGCAGATCGTGGAGATAGTTGCGGTCCAGGGCTTGCGTGCTGCCGATTGACAGCGACACCCCGTGCATCACCATCGGATAGTCGGCGCGAATGCGGTCCAGGAAATGCAGCGGCTTGCCACCCGCCACCATGTAGTTTTCGCTGAGAATCTCGAACCAGTCGACCGGCGGTCGCTGGTCCACCACTGTCTGATGATGATCCGGTCGAAGGCCCAGGCCGAAGCCGAGAAAATGCTCATTCACCCGTTGCTTTCGCTCCGGCTTCGCCGACCCGCGTTGCATAACAGGCTACGGAAACAAAAAAAAGACGACCGGTCACCGCACGCGATGCCGGTCGTCTGCGACGGATCCGGAGTTCAACTCTCGAACGTGCCCCCTTTGGCGTCGCACTCCATTTTGGTCAGCTCGACAAACCCCTGGCCTTTACAGGCGTTCAGGCCTTTACAGGAACTGTTGGCCGTCGCGCAGTCGCTGTGTCCTTTGCATGAGTTGGCACCCATGCACTTACCCGTGGCGTCGTCTGCGGAAGCGCTCATCGGTGCAACCGACAGCAGTGCCGCGGCAGCTGCCGCCAGGGTGAATCCAGATACTTTCTTAGCGGTGTACATGCTTCCCGATTCCTCTACAGTGTTGCGTCATACTTGTATACGTCGTTTCCCACGCTGGTCTACTCGTGGCCGCCACGTGATCAGCACTGTACGGCGCACGGCGCTGTTTCCAGGTAACCGACTTGTGGTGGCGTTATTGTAGTGCTAGCGAACCAACCAATGGTTCACGATTCTATCACGGCCCTTCCGGCGGCCAAGCAGGCGTCCCGGTCGATGGCGAGTACCTCGGCGCAGCGCCCGATCCCTTTGCGCAACGTGACTGGAGCCTTAACAGAACTGCCTGGAGTCAGCCGACGGACATACGCCTGACTTGCGACACCCGGTCATCACGCGGCTGAAGCTGGCATGTCTGAGGAGATCCGCGGTTTTTCCTGATGACATTACGCCGCATCTGCACTACGCAGCATGCGGAACGCGCATGTCGGGCCCAGAAGGCTTTGGTGACCGATCCGCGCCCGGTCGTGATCGGTGCCGTGCAGGGCGCAAGCTGTCTCGGGTCGCTCCGAGCGCCAGCGCAGTGAGTGAATGCCTGTTGGCCGTTCCGAAGGCTCACAGGGGAGCGATCTTCCGGGCCTTGAAGATCACCGTCTGCAGGGTCGCCTTGCGACTCGCCCCCGGCAACGCGCGACGCGCCCGTGAGACGACTTCCGCTCTGGCCAACCCGAATTCCGTCTTCGCCGGCAGGCGAGTGGATCGTCTGCGTCAACGCTAAGACCGGCGGCATCCTCAGTCGCTACGACAACCTCTCCAAGGCCATCGGCAGGGCGTTAGTGTTCTGTCCCAATCCGGTCACCGCGCTCGGCGGGCACGCCGATCTCACCGTCGGCAGACGCAAGGTCCGCCGGCCGCCAGAGGAGATGTGGTTTCCAAAAAAGCACACCCTGGTCGCAGCCGTGCGGGTGAGGCGGTACCGGACCCGCCCGCAGGAGGAGTACCAGAAGACGATCCGAAGCCTCGGTGCACACCACGTGATTTTCCAGCAACGGCACTTCGGTCGACGGGTACACCGGGCGTACGTCACGGTGCATCTGTCGCGGAGCGGGCAGGTCTACATGACCAAGAACCGCGCAATCTCCAGCGACTCGAGCTTCGCAGCGAGACCGAACAACGAGGCGTCTGCCAGCAGGAAGCCTTGGGCGATCGACCGCGGGCCACCCCCGAACGGCGGCGTGCGAAGCCCCACATCTCCTTGGGCGTACCGTAGAATTCTCCCCTGACCGCCTGGAACGATCCCTGCCTCAGGTTCTTCATCGGTGCCGGCCCTCGAAATCAATGCAAATCAATAATAATGGGGTCGGACTGAGTCTGACCCGATTTGATCGGGGACACGGCTGACGCTTGCCCAACCGTGGCCGGTTCGAGGGGCGCAGCCGGCCGATCACACCCGTCGCCGCCCGTTACGTATACTGTCGATCACACCCCGGAGAATGCCATGTCCGAACTCGACACCCTGCGCGAGGCGCACGCGGCGCTCCGCGGCCGCAACCTGTCGCTGTCCATGACCCGCGGGCAGCCGAGCGACGAGCAGCTCGACCTGTCGAACGACCTGCTTACCGCGGTCGGCCCCGGCGACGTATGCACCCCGTCCGGCGTCGAGATCCGAAATTATCCCGGCGGCGTCGCCGGCATCGCCGAGGCGCGTGCGCTGATGGGGGACCTGCTCGGGGTCGCGCCCGAGGAAACCATCGTCGGCAACAACGCCAGCCTGATGCTGATGAGCCACGTGCTCACCTGGGGCCTGCTGAAGGGCATGCCGGCGAGTCCCGCGCCCTGGGCCGGACAACGGCCGAAGATGATCGTCACGGTGCCCGGCTACGACCGGCACTTCGCGCTGCTGAGCGGGCTCGGCTACGAGCTGGTGACGGTGGCGATCACGCCTGAGGGGCCGGACATGGACGCTGTCGAGGCGCTGATCCGCGACGACGACGCGATAAAGGGCATTTTCTTCGTGCCCGTCTACAGTAATCCGACCGGCGACAGCGTTAGCGATACGGTGGTGGACCGGCTGGTGAGCATGCCCGCCGCGGCGCCGGACTTCACGGTGTTTGCCGACAACGCCTACGCCGCGCATCACCTGACCGACACGCCGCTGGTGCCCAAGAACCTGCTGCGGGCTGCAGAGGTCGCCGGTAACCCGGACCGCGTGGTGTTGTTCGGGTCGACGTCGAAGATCACTTTCGCGAGCGCCGGGATCTCCGCGCTCGCCTCGAGCCGTGCCAACGTCGCGCGCTTCGCCGAACTGCTGAGCCTGCAGACCATCGGCCCGAACAAGATCGAGCAGTACCGCCACGTGCGCTTCATCCAGGCCTACCCCGGCGGGCTCGCCGGACTGATGCGCGCGCACGCCGCTATCATCGCACCCAAGTTCGCTGCCGTGCAGCGCATCCTGCATCAGGCGCTGGACGGAACCGACCTCGCCACCTGGACGGACCCGCAGGGCGGGTATTTCGTGAGCCTCGACACGCGCGCGCCGGTGGCCGACCGCGTGGTGAGTCTCGCCGCCGACGCGGGGGTGGCGTTGACGCCCGCGGGCGCCACCTACCCGGGCGAAGTCGATCCGCGCAACACCAACATCCGCCTCGCGCCCACCCGCCCGCCGCTCGCCGAAGTCGAGGAAGCGATGCGTGTCGTGGCGCTGTGTATCAAGCTGGCTTCAGCCGAGCACGGCTGAGGCCAGGCGCCGCGCGGGGCGGGGTTCGCGCCAAGCGGCTGCCCGCCGTTTCAACCGTGGCAATGATCTGCCGGCGCGTGTGGCAACAGTTGCCCGCGGCTGTCGGTCGATTAGACAACCAGGCCCGTCCGTAACGCTCAATCTGGCCGTAACTCATTGTTTTAAATGATTATGTAAAAAAGGGTGCGTAAATTGCACCGCTCTTCGCCAATACGTGTGAAACGGGCAGATTGCGACGAGCGTTGACAGCTGTGACCCTGGAACCCGAACTCAAGACACCCACGGACTACGCGCCCCCGGGGCCCGTGGAAGACCCCGGCCCCAGCGCCGAGCCCTCGCAGCAGGACATCGAGCAGGTATTCTCGCTGGCCGACGCCGCGCGTGCGGCGGGCGCCTGGAGCGACGACGCCTGAAAGGCTCGGACTAGGTCAGCGTCTCGACGCCATCCGCACTGCCCAGGATGAGGACGTCCGCCGGGCGGCGCGCGAACAACCCCACTGTGACCACACCCGGAATCTGGTTGATCTGCGTCTCCAGCTCGGCGGGCTGCATGATCTCCAGATTGAACACATCCAGGATCAGGTTGCCGTTATCCGTGGTGAACCCCTCGCGCAGCTCGGGCTGCCCGTGCAGCTTCACCAGCTCCCGCGCCACAAAGCTGCGCGCCATCGGAATGACCTCCACCGGTAACGGAAACTTGCCGAGGTAGCCGACCAGCTTGCTGTCGTCGGCGATGCACACGAACTTCTCGCTCGCCGCCGCCACGACCTTCTCGCGTGTCAGCGCGCCGCCCCCGCCCTTGATCAGCTGCAGCTGCCGGGTGGCCTCGTCGGCGCCGTCCACGTACAGCGGCAGCGTTCCCGCCGCGTTCAGCTCCAGCACCTGAATGCCATGCGCCTTGAGGCGCAGCGCCGTCGCCTCGGAGCTGGCCACCGTGCCGTCCAGGCGGGACTTTATACCCGCCAGGCACTCGATGAAGTGGTTGGCGGTCGAACCGGTGCCCACACCGACGACCATCCCGGATTCGACATAGTCGATGGCGGCTTCGGCGGCGCGTCGTTTGGCATCATCGGTGGACATCGCTCGAGCTCCTTTGAATTGTGCTGCACCTGAGTGTACTGCAAATCGGCAGCCGATCCGGCGTTTCCACCGCACGCTTGGTTTCGGCAGAGCGTATTGGTAACGTAGCCGGTCCTCAGCCGAGCACGCCCGTGAAAATCGAAAAATATATCGAGAAAATACTTTCCGCCCGGGTCTACGACGTGGCGCACGAGTCCGCACTGGACGTCGCCGAGACGCTTTCGGCGCGGTTGCACAACCGCGTGCTGCTGAAACGGGAGGACCAGCAGAGTGTGTTCTCGTTCAAGGCGCGCGGCGCCTATAACCGGATCTACAAGCTGGTGCAGCGGGAGTCCGTAAGCGGCGTGATTGCGGCCTCGGCGGGCAATCACGCCCAGGGTGTGGCGCTGGCCGCCCGCAAACTGAATCTGAAGGCGCTGATCGTAATGCCCAAGACCACGCCGCAGATAAAGGTCAGCGCGGTCAAGGCGCTGGGCGCGCGGGCGGTCCTGCACGGCGATACCTATGACGACGCCTTTGCTCACGCGCAGCAGCTCGAGCGCGAGCGCGGCTACCCCCTGATCCATCCATTCGACGATCCCGACACCATCGCGGGACAGGGCACGGTAGGCATGGAGATCTGCCGCCAGCACCCCGACCCTATCAATGCGATCTTCGTACCCGTGGGCGGCGGCGGCCTGGCCGCCGGCGTCGCCACCTTCGTCAAGTACCTGCGCCCGGACATCAAAATGTTCGGGGTCGAACCGGTGGATGCCAATTCCATGCATGCGGCGTTGAAGAGCGGGCGGCGCGTCACGCTGGAGCAGGTCGGGCTGTTTGCCGACGGGGTGGCCGTGCGCCAGGTGGGCCGCGAAACCTTCGCGCTGTGCAAACGCTACCTGGACGACGTGATCCTGGTGTCGGTGGACGAGATCTGTGCGGCCATCAAGGACGTGTTCGACGACACGCGCACCATGCTCGAACCGGCCGGCGCGCTGGCCGTGGCCGGCGTGAAGCGCTACGTCGAATCCGAAGGTGTGCAGGGGCAGACCCTGGTTGCCGTCAACAGCGGTGCCAACATCAACTTCGACCGGCTGCGCCACGTCGCCGAACGCGCGGAGATCGGGGAGCACCGCGAAGCCCTGTTTGCGGTGACCATACCGGAGAAACCGGGCAGTTTCCGGCGTCTGATTCAGGCGCTCGGGCGGCGCAGCGTCACCGAGTTCAACTACCGTTACGCGAACACCGCGCAGGCGCGCGTGTTTGTCGGCGTCGAGGTGCAGGGTCCGGACGAGCGCGCGGCGCTGGCCGCCGCGCTTGGTAAAGTCGGCTTCGACGCGGTCGACCTCACCGAGGACGAGATCGCCAAGCTGCACGTACGCTACATGGTGGGCGGGCGTGCCGACGACCTGGACAACGAGCGTCTGTACCGCTTCCAGTTCCCCGAGCGCCCGGGCGCGCTGCAGAATTTCCTGACCCGCATGCGCCACGGCTGGAACATCAGTCTGTTTCACTACCGCAATCACGGCTCGGCTTACGGGCGCGTGCTGATGGGTATCCAGGTTCCGTCCGCAGACAACCGCCGCTTTAACGCGTTCCTGAAGGACATGGGTTACCCGTATCAGGAGGCGACGGACAACGCCTCGTATCGCGCGTTCCTAGCCAGCTAGCCTGCATATTGCATGAAGGATTCGCTTCTCAGGGACAATGTGGCTAAGCAGATCGGACTATCGCCTGCAGAAGCATAGCCAGACTATGGTTCAAAAGGGGATTGTTCGATCTGCAACGCCAGATTTTTCCTGAAAGTGAATAGGTACAAGCGTCACTCAGCAATATTGCTCAGATAGATGCTTAACAGTCTGATTCGACTAACAAACGCGCACGCTCGGAACCGCCTTTATGCAATATGCGGGCTAGCCTGCGCCTACTCCAGGGACAGGATGAACTTCCAGTGCGCCTCGCTGACGGGCATGATCGAAAGGCGGTTACCCTTGCGCACCAGCGCCAGCTCGGCCAGCTGCCTGCAGTCTTTCAACTCGGCCAGCGGGATCACGCGTTTCAGCTTGCGCTTGTACTTGACGTCCACCATGTACCAGCGCGGATCGTCCTTGCCCGACTTGGGGTCGTAGTACTTGGACTTGCGGTCCCAGGCGGTGAAATCCGGGTAGCCTTCGCGGGCCACGGTCACGATGCCGACGATCCCCGGGATTTCGCAGTTGGAGTGGTAGAAGAAGGCCTGGTCGCCTTTGCGCATGCGGTCGCGCATCATGTTGCGCGCCTGGTAGTTGCGCACGCCGTCCCAGTGGTCGGTTTTGCCGGGTTGCGCCTTGAGATCATCGATGCCGTACACCGAGGGCTCCGATTTCATCAGCCAGTACTGCATCACCGTCCGTCCTGTTCCTGCCCGGGTTGGTCCGGCCGGTAAGTGTCGCTTTCGGTAACGACGCAGTCCAGCGGCACGTCCCACGGCTGCGCGGCCAGGCGCTCGACTTTCTGCAGCTCGTGGGCGATGCCGGCAAGCGTCTGGGCGCCGCCGGGTTTGTGCCCGGCGAAGCTGCGGTCGTAGAAGCCGCCGCCCATGCCGAGGCGGTTGCACCCGGCGTCGAACGCGACCAGCGGCACCAGCACCAGCTCCAGCGCCGCCGGCAACAGCAGCTGCTCGGTGGCCACCACCGGCTCGCGAATGCCGAAATCGGCCTCGCGCAGCAGTGAATCGGGTGTCCAGGGTGCGAAGCGCAGGTGTTTGCCCGTGATCACGGGCACGTAACAGCGTTTCCCATCGGCGAGCGCCCTGCGCATCGCCGGCAGCGGATCCATCTCGCCGGGCATCGACAGATAGCCGGTAAGCGTGGCAGCGCCTGCATAGGCGGGCAACGCCCGGATGCGTTCACACAGCGCCAGCGCGGCGTGCTTCACCTGTTCCGGGGTGAGTGCCCCGCGCGCGCGCCGCATTTCGCGGCGAATTGCATCGCGGTCCTGATCGGGTGCAGACATAGGCGGGTGCCTACCGCAAGTGCCGTGTTGACCTTAGCTACCTTGAACCAGGGGGTTCAGGTGGGGAGGGTTGATCGGCATCAGGCTTCCCGCATTTCTGAAGCGGTCATGCGCAACAACCGACTACAACCGTACCCCAGGGTAAATAGTTAGGCTCAAGGAATATTACCCGGCCAGTCACGTACACCGCAGTAAGGCACCCTAACTTTTCGCAATGACCGCCTTGCCGCTGGGCAAGCCGGCCGTCGCTGACCTCTCTCTCGACGGTACCGTTCACAGCGCCAGGTCCGCCTGGTCCGCCAGGGCGGCAGTCAGGTTGTCCTGTAGCTCCCTGACGCGCTGGGTTACCGCCGATTCCGACGCTTTCAACTGCAGCAATTCATGGGCCACATTGAGCGCCGTCACCACCGCGATCCGGTCCGTACCTATTACATTACCGCGATCGCGAATCTCTTTCATGCGCCGATTCACAAAATCCGCTGCGTGCAGCAGCCCGTCCCGCTCCTCTTCCGCACATGCAACCTGATACTCCTTGTCCAGGATATGCACGCTGACCGGGATCACGTTTAACCCAGTTCCATCGCTTTCAGGCGCGTTATCATGGCTTCCACCCGCGTCCGCGCCAGCTCGTTCTTCTCGATCAACTTCGCGCGCTCGGTCGTGAGCACCTGCTGCTGCGCGCGCAACGACTCGTTCTCCGCTTTTAGGCGTTCGCATACCTGAATGAGTTCCTCGACCTGCGATGCGAGATTGTCTATACGCGCTGCCGACTCGGACTGTTGCACGTTGTTCATCGCTACATGGTAGGCCCACCCCGATACGGGGTCAATGGCGCCTTGCACGCGGCTGCGAGCAGCGCGGGATTTGAATGTCGTCGCAATCGGTTGTATTGGGTAACCGCCTTCGTGCAACATGCGCGCTGACAGTCGTTCGCCTCAAGCACACGCTCACCGCAATATGTCCAAGCCCCACTACACGGACGTGAAACAAGCGCTGTACCGCGAAGCCGCCCCGGTGGATGCGGCCGAATGCCACGGCGTGTTGTGCGGCATGCTGTGTGCGCACGGATCGCTCTCGCTGCGCACCTGGCTGGATGAATTTCTGGTAACGGACGACGCGCAGCGCGCCGAATCTCAGCCCGCCCTGCGCGCGCTGTTCGAGGCCACCGTGCGGGAGCTCTACAGTGAGGACCTCGAGTTTCAACCGTACCTGCCCGACGAGGCGGCACCGCTGCACGAGCGCACCCAGGCGCTGGCAAGCTGGTGTCAGGGTTATCTGTACGGACTGGGCGCCAGCGGAATCGGCACGCGCAGCGGTCTGCCGGACGACACGCGCGAGCTGATCGAGGACTTCTCGGCGCTGGCGCAGGCGCAAACCGGCAGCGGCACCGCCGAGGAGCTGGAGAACGTCTACGCGCAGCTGGTCGAGTTCATCCGCGTGGGCGTGCTGCTCATCCAGGACGAGCTTCAGCCGGCGCACCGTTCCAGACACATTCACTGAGCGCTTTCTTAGAAGGTACCTGGATGAATCCGAACGAGTTTGTCAGGCGTCGCAAGACCCTGATGCGCATGATGGACGAGGACGCGATTGCGATCGTGCCGTCCGCCGAGAGCTACATTCGCAACCGCGACGTCGAGTACCCGTTTCGACAGGACTCGGATTTCCTGTACCTGACCGGCTTCGACGAGCCGCAGGCCGTCGCGGTGCTGATGCCCGGACGCCCGCACGGCGAGTTCCTGATGTTCTGCCGCGAACGCGACAAGGAGCAGGAGACGTGGCACGGCCGGCGCCTCGGGGTCGACGGCGTGGTCGAGCGTCTGGGCGCGGACGACGCCTTTCCGATCGCCGACATCGACGAGATTCTGCCAGGCCTGATCGAGGGGCGCGAGCGCGTGTTCTACACCATGGGCCGCTATACCAACTTCGACGCACGCGTGATGGACTGGGTGAACAGCGTGCGTCGCCTGGCGCGCGGCAGCGGGCACGTACCGAGCGAATTCGTGTCGCTGGACTATTATCTACATGACATGCGGCTGTACAAGTCGCGTGCCGAGTTGAGTTTGATGCGTCGCGCGGCGAGGACTTCGGCGCGCGCACACAGGCGTGCCATGAGGGTCTGCCGCGCCGGCATGATGGAGTACCAGGTGGCCGCCGAACTGCACTACGAGTTCGAATCCGACGGGTGCACGCCGGCCTATCCGTCGATCGTCGGCGGCGGCGAGAACGGCTGCATTCTGCACTACACGGAAAACGCGAGCGAGCTGCGGGACGGC
>JAHELT010000133.1 GCA_024644045.1 Chromatiales bacterium
TTAGTGAGGGACGTGAACATTGGCCGACCGTCCCGGGGGTAGGGCAAACGGAACAGCGCCCGGCGCAGATCTTCCTCCAGATCTGCATCCTCGCGCGTAACCCCTTCATGCGTCTCTAACCTGCCGCCGAAGCGGGTCGCGACCTCGGCCGGCGGCTCGCCGCCACGCAGCGCCTCCAGGGCCTTTTTGGCTGCCTCCGCCGCGGCGTCCTTTGCGCGTTGCTGGACGATCGCCTGGCGCACCTCGTCGCGCACTTCGTCCAGCGCCTTGGCGCTGCGCTCGCGATGCTCGTTCACCCGAATAACGACGACGTGGTTGTTGCCGACTTCAAGCACCTCGCTGTTCAGGCGCTGCCCCAGCACGGTATCGGAGAACGCGGCGCGGCGCACGGGCGTGTACTCGCCAATGGCCGGCCCACCGTTGCGATCGATCCACTCGCTCTGCGTCAGCGCAATACCGGCTGCCTCGGAGGCCGAAGCCAGACTGTCGCTGTTTTCGTATGCCTCATTGGCAATCACATCCACTCGGTCGTAGAACAGGTTTTCCGCCGCACGCAGCTGCTCCTGCTCGCGAAGCTGTTTTCTGGCCTCATCGAACGGCTGCACGCTGCCCTCGTCCAGACGGTAGAGCTGGATCAGATGCAGGCCGAAGGGGGTCTCGACCACGTCGCTGACCTCGTCCAACTGCAGTGTAAACACGGCGTCCTCGAACGGTTTCACCATCACCCCGCGCTGCACCTCGCCCAGGTCGCCGCCCTGCCTGGCCGAACCCGGGTCCTGCGAGTGCTCCCGGGCCAGCGTCTCGAATGACTCACCGGCGAGAATCCGCCCGCGCAGGGCTTCGATCTCGCGTCGCTTCTCGGCCAGCGTCTGTTCGCCGGCTTCACTGTCGGTCTTGATCAGTATATGGCGCGCAAAGCGTTTTTCCGGCGTGGTGAAGGCGCTTTGCCGCTCTTCGTAAAGTTTGCGCAAGGCCGCGTCGTCGATGTCGATGCCGCGGGCCAGCGCGGCCTGGTCCAGCTCCAGGTACTCGAGCTTGACCGCTTCCGGGCGGAAAAACCGCGTGGCGTTGGCCTCGAAGTACTCTTCGAGCTGCGCATCGCTTACCGCCTCGTCGGTGATGAAGTCGCCGACCGGGAACACCAGCGCGCTGGCAGAGCGTGTCTGAGCGCGCAGCTTGGCAATGTCTGCCTGCTCCTGCTTGGTGTAAAACGACGTCGCGATCACGCCGCTGCGCATCTGTTCGAGCGCGAGCGCCTGACGCATGTTCTCCTCGTACTGCTGCGGTGCGACGCCCAGCGACCTCAGCTGCCGCTCGTAGGCATCTTTGCTGAAACTGCCATCGATCTGAAATGCAGGATTGTCGACGATCGAGTCGCGCAGCGAGCCGTCGGCCACCCGGTAGCCGGCGCTGCTCACCGTCTGCAGCAGCAGCTGCTGGGTAACCAGGGATTCCACCGTCTGAGCTTTGATGAAGCCAGCCTCGACCAGCGCGGGCGGCAGACGTCCGCCGAACTGCCTCGCAAGCGCATTACGCCGCTGATAGTAGGCGCGCTCGTAGTCACGCGCGCTGATTTCTACGCCGTTGACTTTCGCCACGTAGGGGTCTTCGCCGACGCCCAGGTAGGAGCCGATCCCCCACAGCGCGAACGGGACGGCGATGATCGAAACGATGACCCAGCCCAGCCACTTTGAATTACGAATGCTGTCGCTGATCGACTGCAGCATGTGGGGTGCTCCATCAGTGCAAACAACCTGGGGCGTATAGCCTAAGACGATGCCGGTACGTTGGCAACGTAATCGCAGCGCCGTGTCGGGTTAGGAAACCGTAATCGGGGATAGTTCCGGAGGTGCGCCTGGACGGTGGATCGATCTGCCGAAACGAACGGGGGCGCCTCAAGGCGCCCCCGTTCGATTAAACCGTGTGGCGGAGCGGACGGGACTCGAACCCGCGACCCCCGGCGTGACAGGCCGGTATTCTAACCAACTGAACTACCGCTCCCGTAACGTGGTGGGTGCTGAGGGATTTGAACCCCCGACATTCGCCTTGTAAGGGCGACGCTCTCCCAGCTGAGCTAAGCACCCCCTGGCCGGCGAGGCGCGCTAGTTTACGGCATCCTTAAGGGCTTTGCCAGCCTTGAAGGCGGGTACGTTGGAAGCGGCAATGTGCATGCTTGCACCGGTGCGAGGATTGCGACCTTCGCGCGCCTCGCGGCGCCTGACGAGGAACGTTCCGAAGCCGACGAGCGTCACCTGATCGCCCTTCTTCAGCGTATCTGCCACGACATCGATCATCGCTTCCAGCGCTTTCGTCACGGATGCCTTGGGCATGTCTGCGCTGGCAGATACCGCATCGATAAATTCTGTTTTATTCATCCACTTCGTCCTCGCAGTTTGTGATGTTTATTTCAGTAAGCCAGTTCTTACCCAGTCGCCAACGAGCGACTCCACTCAACGTTCGTCGAACCAAATCCGGCCAGGGTGATTACCTAAAGTTTTGCTTTGAGGTTTGCCGTTGGCCCCCACAACGACAGGCGATTGTTATACCAACCGCCAGAAACCGCTGTCAACAGCGTGTTGCCACAAAGCAGAAACTCCGCTGGTGCGGCTGCTGTTACAAGCACTTTGAATTGTCGAAGGTAACTCGCGGAAATCTTTATTTATTCCCGCGAGGAAGTATCGTGGGCTGCGTTAGTGCGGTCTGACGCTCTTCTCTTTACCCGTGCTGCTCTCTTCGTCAGACCCCACGTCTGCAACTTTTTTGCCATCGTCAGTATCCGGCAGCGGCACCGGCATACTCACTAACGCGACTTCGAGAACTTCGTCTATCCAGCGCACCGGGCGTATGTCCAGGCTGCCCTTGATGTCGTCCGGAATCTCGGCGAGGTCCTTGCGATTCTCTTCCGGAATCAACACGGTCGAAATGCCGCCGCGGTGTGCAGCGAGCAGTTTTTCCTTCAAGCCCCCGATCGGCAAAACCTCTCCGCGCAGGGTGATTTCCCCGGTCATCGCGACGTCGGCGCGCACCAGTGTTTTGGTCAGCGCCGAGACGATTGCCGTGCACATCGCGATGCCCGCGCTCGGCCCGTCTTTGGGCGTGGCGCCCTCGGGCACGTGCACATGTATATCCATTTGCTCGTGAAAATCGGGCTGCAGTCCAAGCAGGCGGGCGCGGCTGCGCACGACGGTCATCGCCGCTTGAATCGACTCCTGCATCACATCGCCAAGCGAGCCGGTGTGCGAGAGCTTGCCCTTGCCCGCGACAACGGCCGCTTCGATAGTGAGCAGTTCCCCGCCGACTTCGGTCCACGCGAGCCCGGTCACCTGTCCTACCTCGTCGGTCTCCTCGGCGCGGCCGAAACGGTAACGCGGCACGCTGAGGTACTCTTCCAGACCGTCCGGCTGCACCACCACGCACTCGTCGGGCTTCTCCAGCAGTACGTCCTTGACCACCTTGCGACAGATCTTGGATATCTCGCGTTCCAGGTTGCGCACACCGGCTTCGCGCGTGTAAGTGCGAATGATCGAACGCAAGGCCTCATCGCCGATAGTAAGCTCCTTTTCCTTCAGACCGTTGCTCTGTACCTGCTTCGGAATAAGGTAACGTTTGGCGATGTTCAGCTTTTCCTCTTCTGTGTACCCGGCGATACGGATGACTTCCATGCGGTCGAGGAGCGCCGGCGGAATGTTGAGGCTGTTCGAGGTCGCGACGAACATGACGTCGGAAAGGTCGAAATCGACCTCGAGGTAATGATCGTTGAAGGTGTGGTTCTGCTCCGGATCCAGAACTTCGAGAAGTGCCGAGGCCGGATCGCCACGGAAATCCGTCGACATCTTGTCGATTTCATCGAGCAGAAACAGCGGATTGCGCGTTTCCACCTTGATCAGCTTCTGCAGGATCTTACCCGGCATGGATCCGATGTACGTGCGCCGGTGGCCGCGGATCTCCGCCTCGTCGCGCACACCGCCAAGCGACATGCGCGCGAACTTGCGTCCCGTGGCGCGCGCGATCGAGCGACCGAGCGAGGTCTTACCGACACCCGGCGGACCGACCAGACACAGAATAGGGCCTTTGAGCTTCTTCACCCGCTGCTGCACGGCGAGGTACTCGAGGATGCGCTCCTTCACCTTCTCCAGGCCGTAGTGATCGTCTTCGAGGATCGTCTCCGCCTTGGCCAGGTCATGGCGCACCCGGGACCGCTTGCGCCAGGGCAGGCTGACCAGCGTGTCGACGTAGTTGCGCACCACCGTGGCTTCCGCCGACATGGGCGACATCATCTTGAGCTTGTTCAGCTCGGAAGTGGCTTTTTCACGGGCTTCCTTGCTCATTCCGACTTTCTTGATTTTGTCGGCCAGATCCTCGATCTCGTTGGGGGCGTCCTCCATTTCGCCCAGCTCTTTCTGAATGGCCTTCATCTGCTCATTCAGATAGTACTCGCGCTGGCTCTTTTCCATCTGCTGCTTGACGCGTCCGCGAATGCGTTTTTCGATCTGCAGCAGATCGAGCTCCGCCTCGATCAGGCTCATCAGGTGTTCGAGTCGGTCCTTGGCGTCCTCGATTTCGAGGATGTTCTGCTTCTGGTCGAGCTTCAGCGACATGTGCGCCGCGATCGTGTCAGCCATGCGCGAAGCGTCATCGATGCCCGCCAGGGTCGTCAGGATCTCTGGCGGCACCTTCTTGTTCAGCTTCACGTACTGATCGAACAGGCTCACGGTGGACCGCGACAGCACTTCGAGCTCTTTCTCGTCGGCTTTCGTCCACTCGTGAATCAGCGCGATGTTGGCGCTGAAGTAATCGTCCTCGTGGGTGTTGAGGCGCAGCAGGCTGGCGCGTTTGGCGCCCTCGACCAGCACCTTGATGGTGCCGTCGGGTAATTTCAGCAACTGCAGGATGGTCGAGAGCGTGCCGACGCGGTGTATGTCGTCTTCGCCTGGGTCGTCGACATCGGCGCTTTTCTGTGCAACCAGCAGGATCTGCTTGTTGTCGGACATCGCCGCATCCAGCGCGCGAATCGACTTGTCGCGGCCGACGAACAGCGGGATCACCATGTGCGGGTAGACCACCACGTCGCGGAGCGGAAGAACCGGTACGATCTGCACCGTCTTGTCGCCGCCGGAAGCGCTAGATTCCATTGCCACAACCTCCTTTAATCACAATCTGGAATCCTGGGGCCACGCCGCGCGTTTTTCAAGCCCGGAAACGCTTGCTGCGGATCAATCGGAGGCGGCCCGCTTGTAGCCGTCGGGCGGCTCGCTGATATCCTGGCCGTTGAGCAGCAGATAGGGCTTGGCGTCGCCCAGAACCACCGCCTCGTCCATCACGACCTTGCTCACCCCCTCGAGGGACGGCAGGTCGTACATCGTATCCAGCAACACCTGCTCCAGAATGGTGCGCAGGCCCCGAGCGCCCGTCTTGCGCTCCATCGCCTTGCGCGCCACGGCGAACAACGCCTCGTTGCGGAACTCGATCTCGCAGCCTTCCATCTGGAACAGCTTCTCAAACTGCTTGGTTATGGCGTTCTTCGGTTCCGTGAGAATCCGTACCAGCGCTTCCTCGTCGAGTTCCTCCAGGGTGGCGACGACCGGCAGGCGGCCGACGAACTCGGGAATCAGCCCGTAGCGGATCAGATCCTCGGGCTCGACGTTCTGCAGGACCTCACCGACGTTGCCCTTCTTGTCCTTGCTCTTGACCTCCGCGGAGAATCCGATCCCGCCCTTCTCGGAGCGCTCCTGAATCACCTTGTCCAGCCCGGCGAACGCACCGCCGCAGATGAACAGGATGTTACCGGTATCAACCTGCAGGAACTCCTGCTGAGGGTGCTTTCGCCCGCCCTGCGGCGGCACCGAGGCGATGGTGCCCTCGATAAGCTTCAACAGCGCCTGCTGCACCCCCTCGCCGGACACGTCGCGCGTAATCGAGGGATTGTCGGATTTGCGCGAGATCTTGTCGATCTCGTCGATGTAGACGATGCCGGTCTGCGCCTTCTCGACGTCGTAGTCGCATTTCTGGAGCAGCTTCTGGATGATGTTCTCGACGTCTTCGCCGACATAGCCCGCTTCGGTGAGCGTGGTCGCGTCGGCAATCGTGAACGGCACGTTGAGCAGCCGTGCCAGCGTCTCGGCCAGCAGGGTCTTGCCGGAGCCGGTCGGGCCGATCAGCAGGATGTTACTTTTCGCGAGCTCGATATCGTCCTTGTCCTGACGGACTTCCAGGCGCTTGTAATGGTTGTAGACGGCGACCGACAGGATCTTCTTGGCGCGCTCCTGCCCGATCACGTACTCGTCCAGGATTTGCTTGATTTCCTGGGGTTTCGGCAGGCGCGCAGTGGACTTGTTGGTCTGCTCCTGCATCTCCTCGCGGATGATGTCGTTGCAGAGTTCGACACACTCGTCGCAGATAAACACCGACGGGCCGGCGATGAGCTTGCGGACCTCGTGCTGGCTCTTGCCGCAGAACGAGCAATAGAGCAGTTTTCCGTCTTCCTGGCCTTTGTTTTGATCGTCGCTCATGAATCCTCAGCGATAACCGGACTGCGCAGCACAATGCCGGTTTTTCCACGTTTTTTCAAGCGCGCCCATGCGGTTGGATCTGTCCGGTTGTCGGCAACCGGTGGACAAACTGAACCCCCGGCGCAGGCGCTACGCGCCGGCCTGCTCTTCAACTGTCCGTTGCTCGATCACACTGTCCACGAGGCCATAGTTGACCGCCTCCTCGGCACCCATGAAATTGTCGCGTTCGGTGTCCGTGGCAATGGTGTCGACCTGCTGCCCGGTGTGCTTCGCCAGCAGCTCGTTCAGGCGCTGGCGGATCTTGAGGATCTCGCGCGCGTGGATGTCGATATCGGTTGCCTGTCCCTGGAATCCGCCCAGCGGCTGGTGAATCATTATCCGCGAGTGCGGCAGCACGTAGCGCTTGCCCTTGGCCCCACCGGTCAGCAGCAGCGCTCCCATGCTGGCCGCCTGGCCGACGCATAGCGTGCTCACGTCGGGCTTGACGAACTGCATGGTGTCGTAGATCGACAGCCCGGCGGTCACCGAGCCCCCCGGGGAGTTGATGTACAAGGATATGTCCTTGTCGGGGTTTTCCGACTCCAGATACAGCAGCTGTGCCACCACCAGGTTGGCCACGTGATCGTCCACCGGCCCCACCAGGAAGATCACCCGCTCCTTCAGGAGCCGTGAATAGATGTCGTAGGCGCGTTCCCCGCGTGGCGTCTGTTCCACCACCATCGGCACTAGATTCATTGAGGGCTCCATCGTTACGTCACTCACTGGTTTCTCCGTCGCTTTCGCCCTGCCCGGGGCCCTGCATGATCTCTTTGAACGTCTTTTCGACATCCTTAACGCTGGCTTGTTCCAGCAGCCAGTCGACTACCTGGTCTTCCAGGACCATCGCCTCCACGCTGCTCAGCAGCTCCTGATTGCCGTAGTAGTAGTTGATCACCTGTTGCGGGTCCTCGTAGGGGGCCGCAATTTCCTCGATGATGTCGCGCACCTTGTCCGGTTCCGCTTTCAGAGCGTTACGTTTGACGATTTCGGCAATCAGCAGCCCCAACTTTACCCGCCGCTGCGCCTCCGCCTCGAACGGCTCGTCCTTCAGCTCCATGTCGGCGCCCTGCGTGATCTGCTGCTTGAGACGCGCGATCTCCTGCTGCACGAGCGCCGCAGGGAGCAGCAGCTCGTTAGCAGCCAGCAGGCGTTCCATGACCTGCGCCTTGACCTTGCCGCGCAGGGTCTGGCGCAACTCCCGCTCCATGTTGTTGCTCACCTTTTCCCGCAGCGCGGCGACCCCGCCCGTTTCCACGCCGAACGCCTGCGCGAACTCATCGTCTATGTCCGGCACGTGCGGCGCACCGACGCTGTGTACCCTGACCTTGAACTCGGCCGGCTTGCCCGCCAGGTGCTCCGGCTTGTACTCATCGGGGAACCGGACCGAGAGCGTACGCTCTTCGCCGCCGGTCGCGCCGAGCAGCTGGTCCTCGAAACCGGGGATCAGCTGCTCGTTGCCGAGCACCAGCTGGTAGTTCTCGGCTTTCGCGTTCTCCACTTCCTCGCCGTCCACGAATCCGGCGAAATCCAGGGTCAGCTGATCGCCGGTCTCGGCGGGCCGCTCCACGTCGTGGTAGTGGGTGCGCTGCGTGCGCAGCTTGTCCAGCATCTCGTCGATATCGGCCTCGCCCACCTTGGCCGTAGGGCGCTCGACCTCCACGCCGTCCAGCGACTGGAGCTCCACCTGGGGGTAGATTTCGAACACCGCGCTGTACCGGAAGGTGGTACCCGATCCCGGCAGCGGCTCGATGCGCGGCATGCCGGCGGGGGCCAGCCGTTCCTCGACCACGGCCTCCTGGAAGCTGGACTGGATGACCTCGCCCATGACTTCCTGGCGCACCTGCGGTCCGAAACGCTTGCGCACCACCTTCAGCGGCACCTTGCCGGGCCTGAAGCCGTCCAGCTTGACGGTCTTGACCAGTGACTCGAGCCGTTCCGTGACCGCGTTGTCGATGCGCGCCACCGGCACCTCGACCGTCAATTTGCGCTCCAGACCGTCCAGCGCTTCTACCGATACCTGCATTTCACCCATCAATCCTGCCGCCTCACCTAAGAACCCGGAGCACCCGCGTGCTCGCACACCCCATGCCCTCGCGGGTGTACCACTGTACAACCTGCAGCCCGCCGGAAACGGCGTCTGCGGGGAGCAGCCGACACGCCGGAATAGGTTGGTGCGAAAGGAGAGACTCGAACTCTCACGGGTTGCCCCACTGGCACCTAAAGCCAGCGCGTCTACCAATTCCGCCACTTTCGCGGCAACCGCAGTGCGCGTCATTATACTGCAACACGGGAATCACTGGCGCCGCAGACGGCTGCCGGAAGGGCGGAAAACCATCGTCTCGCGCGGCGATATGGTGGGCCGTCAGGGATTCGAACCCCGGACCTACTGATTAAGAGTCAGCTGCTCTACCAACTGAGCTAACGGCCCCGAAACGCCTCTGCCTGCCGGCCGCCCGACCGGTGCGGTAGCCCGGCGGCGCCAGGAGTATGGGGTGGACGATGGGAATCGAACCCACGACAACAGGAGCCACAATCCTGTGCTCTACCAACTGAGCTACGCCCACCATTATCGATCCGCGGCTGCGCCGCCGTCTACACCGCAGCCCTGCGCCTGGCGCGCCCGGCAGGATTCGAACCTGCTACCCTCGGCTTAGAAGGCCGATGCTCTATCCACATGAGCTACGGGCGCAGTAACCTGTTCTCATCCTGCCTCATGCCCGGCAGGACTGCTCGGGCTGTCCCTGCCCTCGCCCCGTTGGGGCCTGCCTCGCGGCAGTCAACATTGCTCCCGGCAATGTCAGCGATCCTGCTACCCTCGGCTTAGAAGGCCGATGCTCTATCCACATGAGCTAGGGGCGCACACTCAACCATTCCTCATCCTGCCTCATGCCCGGCAGGACTGCTCGGGCTGTCCCTGCCCTCGCCCCGTTGGGGCCTGCCTCACGGCAGTCAACATTGCTCCCGGCAATGTCAGGCTCGGGATCCGTCGGGGGCGACCCGGCGAACCGACCTCATCTGGTCGGGGCAGAGGGATTTGAACCCCCGACCCTCTGCTCCCAAAGCAGATGCGCTACCAGACTGCGCTATGCCCCGAGCACGCCGGCGGCTCCATCGTGCCGCGGCGCGGGGCGCCGAGTGTACGCTTTCACCCAAAACCGGTCAAACGGCAGGGCTGCGCACGTGAACGCGCCGCGTCGCTTCACCAAGTCTGCCATTCTCTATATCATCCGTTCCGGTTCAAAGCTTGGGGACGTACATGCTGTTGCGCTTGTCAATCCTGGTTCTGCTGTGCGTGTTGAGCGGGGTAACGGCCGCGGACGATCGCAGCCCACGCGTCACGCTGGAGACCTCGATGGGCAATATCGTCCTGCAGCTGGATGCCGAGAAGGCGCCGCGCAGCGTGGCGAACTTTCTCGCCTACGTCGACCGCGGCCATTTCGACGGGACGATCTTCCATCGCGTGATTCCCGGTTTCATGATTCAGGGCGGCGGTTTCACGCCCGCATTCGATCGCAAGGCCGTCGAAGCGCCGATCAGAAACGAGGCCGACAACGGGCTGCGGAACGTACGTGGCAGCGTAGCCATGGCGCGTACCCAGGACCCGCACTCAGCCACGGCGCAGTTCTTCATTAACACGGTGGACAACGTGTTCCTCGACCACCGCGCGCCCACGCCGCGGGATTGGGGCTACGCCGTGTTCGGCCGAGTGGTCGAGGGCATGGATACGGTAGACCGGATGAGCGAGGTGGCTACCGGGCAGCGCGGCCGCTACGGGGACGTTCCCGAACAACCGATTGTCATTCAGCGGATCACGCGCGTAGCGGGGGATTAGACACATGACTCAGATCAGACTGAGCACCAGCAAAGGCAACATCGTTGTCGCGCTGAACGAGGAGCAGGCGCCCGAAACCTGTACCAATTTCACCCGCTACGTGCGCGACGGCCACTACGACGGCACGATCTTTCACCGTGTCATCGACGGCTTCATGATTCAGGGCGGTGGATTCGAGCCGGGCATGAGCCAGCGCACCACGCGCGCGGCGATTAAAAACGAAGCCGACAATCAGCTCAAAAACAGCGTCGGCACCATCGCCATGGCGCGCACGCCCGATCCCCACTCCGCCACGGCGCAGTTCTTCATCAATGTCAGCGACAATGGTTTTCTGGATCACTCCGGGAAGACCAACGAAGGCTGGGGCTACTGCGTGTTCGGCGAGGTGGTAGAGGGTCTGGACATCGTGCAGACCATCGCCAGGGTGCCGACCACTGCCAGCGGCATGCACCAGGACGTGCCCAGCGAGGACGTGGTCATCGAAAAGGCCGAGCTGATCGAGTAACGCGCGGCATCCGGCAGTTCGCGGCGCATGCACCAGACCCTGCTGCTATCGGACCTGCATCTGGACCCGGCGCGTCCGGATGCCACCGAGCGCTTCACGGCGTTGCTTTCGCAGTGGCAGGGGCGCGCGGATGCGCTGTACATCCTTGGCGATCTGGTAGAGTACTGGCTCGGTGACGACCAGGATGCCGGCGACCTGGAAACGGCGTTTCGCAGCATTCGCGAATTCGCCGGCGCCTGCCCGGTGTACTTCATGCACGGCAACCGTGATTTCCTGATCGGTAACGCCTTCGCAGAGCGCTACGGGGTAAGGCTGCTCGACGATCCCACGGTCGTCGACCTGCATGGCACACCTACCCTGCTGATGCACGGCGACACCCTGTGCACCGACGACCACCACTATCAGGCGTTCCGCCGCACGGTGCGCGATCCGGGCTGGCAGCAGGACTTTCTGGCGCGTCCGCTCGCCGAACGCGAGGCGATCGCCCGGCAGTTGCGCGATACCAGCAAGGCCGCGATGGCGCAGAAAAGCATGGAGATCATGGATGTCAACGCGGGGGCTGTGGCAGCGGCGTATCGCGCGCACGGCGTACGGCGTCTGATTCACGGGCACGTACACCGCCCGGCCGTTCATTCAGGGCCGGTCGACGGCGAGCCGCGAGAGCGCATCGTGATGGGCGACTGGTACACGTCGCTGAGTTACGTCACCTGCGACAGCGGGGGCTGTTCGCTGCATCCCTGAGCCGGCGCGCGAGGTGACGGCGGCGAACGCCGCGCCGCCGCCTGGGGTAGCTCAACCTCCCTTGCCGAGCTCGTCCAGATCGTGCAGTTCCGCGGCGCTGAACCCCGCGGCTGCGCGAGCCTCCCGGTTGAACGGGCCGCGCAGACGGCCTGCGTAGCGAGACTCGATCAGGGTGCGGAAGAGTGCACGCGGGTCGGCGCCGCGTTGAGCGCACAGCCACTCGAACCAGCCGTTGCCGATGCGCACGTGCTCGATCTCATCGGTGTAGATCCGTTCGAGCACCGTCACCAGCGCCGCGTCGCCTGCGCGACGCAGCTTCGCGATCAGCGGCGGCGTGACATCGAGGCCGCGCGCCTCAAGCACCCGCGGCACCAGCGCCATGCGTGCGACCACATCGTCGGCGCTCAGGCAGGCGGCTTCCCACAACCCGCCATGTGCGGGGAAATCGCCGTACGCGCACCCGCGCGCCCGAAGGTAGCCGCTGAGCAGCTCGAAATGGCTGGCCTCTTCGCTGGCGACGCCCAGCCAGTCGGAATAGAACGCCCCCGGCATACCCCGGAACCGGTACACCGCGTCCACTGCGAGGTTGATCGCGTTGAACTCGATGTGGGCCAGCGCGTGAGCCAGCGCCAGACGCCCCGCCGCCGTCCCCAGACCCCGTCGCGGCAACTGCGCCGGCGGCACCAGCAGCGGACGCGCAGGCCGCCCGGGATCGTCGATCGCGCGTGCCGCAACCGCTCCGGACACCGGCAGCTCGCCCTTCTCCCAGCGCGCACGCAACGTTGCCAGGGCCGCGCACTTGGCCACCGGCACCGGCGTCAGCAGCACGGTGCCGGCAAGCGTGTGCAGATCGTCAGGCCCGGTCATGGCCGGTTACCGCGTTCGCGCAGCCGCCGCAGGTCGGCGAGAAACTCCCGGCTGCGCAGGCGACGGTCACCGAGTTGCATGCGCAGCGCCTGCTGCAGTACCCGTTTGACCGGCGCGCGGCACGCCTCCGCCACACGACCCTGTTGCAGCTCGATCAGGCAGGCGCCGCGCACCCGGCTGGCGTCGTGCGCCGGCGCCGCCGCCTCGCTGATCACGGGCCCCACATCCACAACGTAGTCGTACAGCCCGTCGGGGTCCAGGGCTATACCACGATCGTCGTGTCCCAGCACCAGTCCGTAGCCCAGGCACTGCAACAGACGCAGCTCGAACAGCCGCAGCGGGGTCTCGAGGTCGGCGCCCTCGTTCAATCCCGCAAGCACCGCGCGGTACGCGTCGAACAGCCCTTCGTGCGCGTCGTCCTTGAGGGTCAGTTTGAGAAGCAGCTCGTTGACGTAGTAGCCGCACGCCAGGGCCTCGCCGCGCAGTGCGGGTGCGGGTGCGGGTGCGGTCTCCTCGACGTCTGCGAGATTCTTGAGCTCGCCGGTGCCGGAGTAAGACAGACGCAGCTCGCGGAATGCCTGCAGCCGTGCGCGGCGCGCCGCATCGGCGCCGCGCACGCCGCGCGCCACCAGGCCGATCCGCCCATGGTCGCGCGTGAGGGCGTCGAGCAGCAGGCTGCTGTTGCGGTAGGCGCGGCTGTGCAGGACGAAAGCGGGCTGTTGCGCGACGCGTCGCATCGGGGCGCGTGCCTCAGGTATCGTAGCCCAGCGCACGCAGCGCGCGTTCATCGTCGACCCAGCCCTGCTTCACCTTGACCCAGGTCGTCAGATGCACGCGCTGGCCCAGCAGCTCGACCATGCGGCGCCGTGCCAGCGTGCCGATTCTTTTTAACGTCTCGCCGTTGCGTCCGACCACTATGCCCTTCTGGCTGTCGCGCTCGACCCATATCAGCACGCTCACCTCGACGCCGGTATCGCGTTCGACGAAACCTTCGGTTTCAACGCTGAGCGCGTAAGGCAACTCCTGCCCGAGCTGTCGCGTAAGCTGCTCGCGCACGATCTCGGCCACGAAGAACCGCTCACTGCGATCGCTCAGCTGATCGGCCGGATAGATGAACGGGCAACGCGGCATCTGCGCCTGCAGCAACGCTTCGAGGCGCTCCAGATTCTCGCCGCTGCGCGCAGACACCGGCACGATCTGCGCGTCCGGGGCCAGCGCGCCCAGTTCCTCCAGCACCGGCAGCAGCGCCGTCCTCGGCACGCGGTCTATTTTGTTGAGGGCCACCACCAGTGCCTGTGCGTTGGGCGTCAGGCGTTTGAGCAGCGCTCTGTCCGCCTCGGTGATGCGCGGCATCTGCATTACCTGAACCAGACAGTCGGCTTCCTCGATCACCGACAGGGCGGTGCGGTTGAGCACCCGGTTCAATGCGTTGCGCCGGGCTTCGTGCAGCCCGGGCGTATCGACGAACACCATCTGCACTTCGCCGCGGGTGTGAATACCGACGATACGGTGCCGAGTGGTCTGCGGTTTCGCCGCAGTGATGCTCAGCTCCTGGCCCAGGATGCGGTT
Organism: Chromatiales bacterium; assembly: GCA_024644045.1. GTDB lineage: Bacteria > Pseudomonadota > Gammaproteobacteria > JAHELT01 > JAHELT01 > JAHELT01. The sequence goes on from JAHELT010000133.1 coordinate 14,063, forward strand.
CAACAGGGTCGATTTGCCGACGTTCGGCCGCCCGACCAGCCCGACGAATCCGCAGCGCTGCTCACCGGTCATGTCGATTCCGCCTGCAGCCTGGCCAACGCCTGGGATGCCACCGTCTGCTCGGCCCGGCGCCGGCTCGTGTCGGTCGCCTGCAGGGGTTCGACGAGCCCGGCCACCTCGCAGGCTACCGTGATGCGCTGTTCATGGGCTTTCCCCTGGGTGTCGACCACGCT